>NC_009718.1:1574470-1948941 GCF_000017545.1 Fervidobacterium nodosum Rt17-B1
GAAAGATACAGGTAAACCCGAAGATTTGCTGGAAGCAAATCACAAGATACTTGATGATATAATCGAAGAATTCAAGATAAAAGGAACTGTTGAAGCATCATCGGTCATACAAGGTAGAGTTAGTATCGGTGAAGGTACCGAAGTGGTGAATAGTGTTATAAGAGGCCCGGTAATAATTGGTGAAAATTGTACAATCTCAAATGCCTACATAGGTCCTTACACGTCGATTGGAAATGGCGTGCTTATTGAAAATTGCGAAATTGAAAATTCTATCGTTATGGATGAGGTTAGAATTTCTAATTTCTCACCAAGAATAGATTCATCTTTAATAGGTAAGAAAGTAGAAATTGTCGAGAACGATGGGAAACCAAAAGGTGTTCAAATTATCGTTGGTGACCTAGGGAAGGTCATTGTTTCAAGGTGAGAAATAGTTGCTAATTTTGGAAAGATGGAGGTATATTAGAGTGGTTAAGTTGATAGTTACGGATTTAGATGGGACATTGTTGAACGACGATAAGCATATTCCAGACGATAATATAATTGCCCTTAGAGAAGCTATGGAAAAAGGTGTGCATGTAAGTATCGCGACAGGGCGAAATTTTGGTTCAGCAAAAAGGTATATAAAAGAGCTTGGGTTGGATGTACCTGTCATTTTTCAGAATGGCGCGTTTATTTATCAATGGATGGAGGATAAAGTTATATACAAATCCGATTTGAAGTCTGAAATTGCTAAATTAATCGTTGAAAAAGCTCGGGAAAAAGGTTTGTTTTATGTCGTTTACATAGACTTTTTGGAAGAGAAAGATATGTATATAGACGCGAATTATTCAGGTGAGTTTTTGAGTTATTTAAAGCAAAATGAGTGGAGAATAAATTATGTGAGCGATGTTGTAAATTATATATCAAACAGGGATTCAATAGCCGAAGTGGCTCTTGTTGGTGATGAGGAAAAGATAAAAAATATTGTAGAGGATGACTTATTCATATTTGGTGAGTCTGTAAGTGTTGTTAAAAATAATAGGATAAATTCGGAAGTGTTTTACGAATTTTTTGGCCCAAATTCATCTAAAGATATATCTTTCAATTATTTACTCAAATATTTTAATGTAAAGCCTGAGGAGACGATGTATCTTGGTGATAATTATAACGATATAGGTATGTTAAAAATCGTTGGCTATCCTGTCGTTATGGAGAATGCACCAGATGAAGTTAAAAAATATGCAAAATATGTAAGTAAATCAAACAATGAAGCAGGTGTTGCATACGCTGTCAGAAAGTTGGTGTTAGGGTATTGAGAAAGATTAATATTAGAGTTTTTTTAGTTTTATTAATATTTTTTATTTTACAAGAGTTGCTTTTGGCTTCGTCTTATTCTTCTGAGTTGTCTTACAAAATTCAATATATGATTGGCAACAGGCAAGCAAAAGGACTTGATGCACTATTGAAGTCAATTAACTATGAAGAATTATCCCCCGATGAAAAGGGGGATATTGTTATTGCATATACGGAGCTGTACAGTTGGGGTGGAATGGGTTATAATTATTCCGAAAAAGCTTATCAATTGGCAGAGAAAATTGTGAAAGATTATCCAAATTTTTGGAAAGGTTATTATTGCATGGCTCTTGTGCTTTCCCACAGGGTTCAGAAAAATAATCTATTAGCTTTGACTTTAACAAGTAAGATAGATTATAATTTGAATATGGCCATTAAGTATGGTCAAGACCAATGGTTACCTCATTTCTTAGCGGCTATAAGATACATAGAAGTGCCGATTTTTCCTGACCTTGAAAGAGGCGAAGCGTTACTTAAAAGATCGATAGAACTTGAACCCAATCATGTGTATTCTTATTTTGTGTACGGTAAGTTATATGAGAGAAAAGGAAGATACTGCGAAGCAGTTGAAATGTATAAGAAAGCTTTGAGTTTACCAACGAGGCCCGAGTGGAAAATTGTGGATGAGGACGCAAAGAAAGACGCGAATCAGAGACTTGCGGAGGTGGAGAAGAAGTGTACCAAAAAATAAAGGGCACGGAAGATTTGTACGGCGATGAGATGAAGTATTGGTATTGGATAGAGAAAAAGGCAAAAGATTTAGCAATAAGATACGGATACGGTGAAATAAGAACACCAATATTCGAAGAAACGAAGCTTTTTATTAGAAGCGTGGGGCAGGATACGGATATCGTTCAGAAAGAAATGTACACATTTGAGGATAAAGGTGGAAGAAGCATAACACTTAGGCCTGAAGGGACTGCGCCTGTTGTAAGGGCTTTTGTTGAAGATGGAATGATAGCTCAAGGATTTCCACAAAAGTATTTTTACATTGGTCCGATGTTTAGATACGAGAGGCCACAATCTGGGAGGCAAAGGCAGTTCCATCAATTTGGTGCAGAAATTTTCGGGAGTTCTTCTGCTATAGCAGATGCAGAGCTTATAATCTTTGCCGATAGATTGATGAAAGAAATAGGACTTGTCGATTATCAGATTCATATAAATTCGCTTGGTGACATAGAAGATAGGGTGAAATATCGCGAAGCTCTAAAGGAATATTACGCACAGCACTTAGAAAATTTATGCGATGACTGTAAAGTTAGGTATGAAAAGAACGTACTTAGGCTTTTGGATTGTAAAGTTGACATAGAATACACAAAAAATGCGCCAAAGATAACGGATTATCTTGGTGAGAATTCTAGGAAGCACTATGAAGAATTGAAAGCATTGCTTGATTCGGTAGGTATAAAGTATATTGAAAATCCAAGACTTGTTAGAGGTCTTGATTATTACAATAGAACGGTTTTTGAAATACACCACCAAAAGCTCGGGGCTATGAGCGCTATCGCTGGTGGTGGAAGATACGATGGACTAATAAAAGAAATAGGTGGTAAAGACGTTCCAGCGTTAGGTTTTGCAACGGGCATAGAACGATTGATACTTGCATTGAAAGCTGAGAATGTTTTAGTTGATGAAATTGAAACCAACGTAGTTTACATCGCTTACCTTGGTGGGTTTGATGTAAAAGCTGAAGCGATAAGGCTTTCGGAAGAACTTAGAAGAGAAGGTATACCAGTTGGTCTTGAGCTTATGGAACGTGGGTTGAGCGCGCAACTCAAGAATGCTGCAAGAGTTGGAGCTAAATTTACAATAATCGTTGGTGAGAGTGAACTTGAAAGAAATATCGTGCTTGTAAAAAATATGGAAACAGGTGAACAATTGGAGTTTGAAAGAAGCTTTGTAGTTAGCGGAATAAAAGACATGATAACAGAAATGCAGTAATCTAATAAAAATCCCCCACGAAACGTGGGGGAAATTTATGTATTGGCTGGGAGGGGAGGATTCGAACCTCCACTGGCGGATCCAGAGTCCGCAGTCCTGCCATTAGACGACCTCCCAAAAGCCGTAAGGCAAGATATATTTTATCATTCAAGGTTGAGAATGTCAATTATGTAAAATAAGAATACGAAGAGGTGATTTTTTAATGTTTTTTGATGCCGTAGTAGTTGGTGCAGGTTTAGCTGGCTCAACAGCAGCAAGAATCTTGGCTGAAAGTGGTAGAAAGGTTTTAGTTATCGAAAAGCATAAACACATCGCTGGTCACTGCCATGATTACAAAGATAATAATGGCATAACGGTTCACACTTATGGTCCACACATATTTCACACAAACAATAAGACAGTTTGGGAATTCGTCAATAAGTTCACTGAATTCAATTATTATCAACACAAAGTTCTAAGCTACGCAGAGGGTAAATTAATACCCTTTCCGATCAATAGAGATACTTTGTGCGAAGTTTTCGGCATCAATATTGCCACATACGAAGTTGAAGAGTTTTTATCAAATGAAGTTAAGAAATCAAAATTCAACAATCCTCCTAAAAATTTCCGCGATGTTATTGTCTCACAAGTTGGCGAAAGGCTTTATGAGCTTTTCTTCAAAAATTATACTATTAAACAATGGGAACGAGATCCTGAAGAACTATTACCCGATGTAGCAAAAAGAATACCTGTAAGGGCCAACAGAGACGACAGGTACTTCTCTGATAAATATCAAGGCATACCAAAATACGGTTACACAAAACTCGTCGAAAATATTCTGAACCATGACAACATTACAGTGATGATGGGAATAGATTATTTTGAAATCAGAGATTACCTGAAATCAAGCCTTGTAGTATATACTGGTGAATTGGACAGATTTTTTGATTTTTCGCATGGAAAGTTAGAGTACAGGTCTTTAAATCTTGTATTGAAAACGTTTGATATAGAGTTCTACCAACCGGTTGCTGTGGTTAATTACCCAAACGACTATGACTGGACCAGAATAACTGAATACAAACATTTTCTTGATGAAAAATCTTCGAAAACTACTGTTTGTTTTGAATATCCAACAGCACATGGCAAACCATACTACATAGTTATGACAAGTGAAAACATGGAAAGAAGGAAAAAATATACTGAGGAAGTCGAAAGATTAGAAAGGACAGGTGAATATATATTTGTCGGAAGATTAGCGGAATACAAGTACTATAACATGGATGAAGTAATAACAGCTTCAATTAGGAAGACAGAGGTGTGGTTAAATGGAAGGTAAAGAGATTTATTACGTCCCATATTTTCACTGGGACAGTAAATTTAATGCGGGTTACAAGGCCAAAAATGACGTCGAAATCATTTTTGAGAGTGCTAAATTCAAAAGAGTCGACATTTTCAAAAAAGCAAGTGATAGTAATTCAAGGATTTTCAGTCTAAGTAGGCTTATTTCATTGTACCTTAAGCGAAATTTCGCAAATAATGCCATCGTGTTTTTCCAAAACGGAACAGGGCTCGATTTGTTAATAGCCCCTGCACTAAGGAAGGCGTTCAAAAATGCCAAAAGATGCATTGTAATTCACGATATAGAAAGTATAAGACTTGCAAGAAGCATAGATTTCACAAGGGAAAAGCTTGTATTCTCAAACTTTACACATGCAGTATGTCATTCAAAGAAAATGGCAGATTATATAAAAGAGAAATTAGGATATAAGGGAAAAATCTACATTCTCGGCTTGTTTGATTACATCCTCGATACCCCAGTATACGAAAGAGTTATGAGCAAGACTCTACCAAGTTTAGGAAAATACGTAATTTCTTTCGCAGGTAATCTTTCAAAATCAACATTCTTGAAAAAGATAATAAAAGAAGTAAACCCGTTAAATTACACAGTCTATCTATACGGAAAAGGTTATGACGGTGATACAAAAGACGGCGTTTTGGAATACAAAGGTGTGTTTCATCCCGATGAACTTCCATACAAAATTGAAGGACACTTTGGATTAGTATGGGACGGTGAAGAAGTCAACGGAATAAGCGGAACGGTCGGACACTATCTTAAATACAATTCTCCTCATAAGGCATCTTTGTATATAGTTAGCGGATTGCCGCTAATTGTTTGGAAAGAATCGGCAATATACGAAACCGTAAAGGAATACAATATAGGTTTTGGGGTAAATTCTTTGAAAGAAATTGATGAAATACTAAGTAAAGTATCTGAAAAGGATTATCAAGTATGGAGAGAAAACACTATTAAATTGGGCAAAAAGTTAGCCAGCGGTGAAAATGTAAAGGAAATTATAAACAGAATATTATCGAAATAGAAAAGGGTGAGAGTTCTCACCCTTTTATCTTTTAGATTTGAACAACGATAGAACTTGATAGAATGTCCTCAACGCAAAAATTGCGAGCGGTCTCGGAATGTTGTAACTTTCTCCGTAGCCAAAGTTTAGGATTGGCCTGAATAACTTGTGTCTGCCTGCATTGTGAACAACTGGGATTAGTTCAACTTTTCCATTTTCTACAAGATAGAACTTTCCGTTTTTCACTTTGTACTTTTTTTGCGTCGTAGTGGGAATAAAGTTATACTTAGGATGAAGCTGATAAAAATCTTTTTTGTATGCATAGTAGTTCAAGACTACCATATCCGTTCCCCAAGCATCCAAATCTCTAATAATTTCGTTCATTGACCATACAAGTTCAACAAATTGTTTTCGTGGATAGATGACAAAGCCTGCGTTTATCAATTTTTTGTCAGACAAAAACTTCTTTATTTCGTCAGCATTTTTCACATTCTTATCGTTGGCAACGATTTCCATATTTGGTGATATTTCTTCACAAACTGCTTTTATCTTTTCAGGTTCTAACTGGAAAAGATGAGAGATATCCGACTGGAATATTATATCCCCTGAGTCGCATAACACTACTTGCTCATAGTTTTCGTTTTCAAGTAAGAAATCATTCAATTCCAAAAATCTCGTGTTGTTAATATGACCTTTAAATTTTCCAGCGATTTTGATTAAAACAGCTTCACTTTTAAGAATTTTGCGTGCATTTTCAGATAGTCCATAGTCTATAACGACGATATCAATGCTTTCTAATGTGCAATTCGATTTTAAGGACCTCAACCAATGATTTATTAAGAACTCTTCGTACTTCTCATTACACGCCGTTGCTAGTAGATATTTTTTATTCATCCTAGAGACCTCCATATCGTTATCAAACTTATCGATGCAAGATTTTTAGGATATATGAGTAGCTTCTAAGAAGCACGTAGACTAAAAATGGAGAGAAGCGGAAAAGACTAATTAAGAAATTTTGCTGCTTTCCAAATTTTGTATTTTTATTGTGAATTTTGTAAGATATGACATTTCTCCTCACTTTATCCATTCTTGCGATTCTAAGCCAATCAAAGAGTGGGTATCCATTAAACGCCAAATTTCCAATAGTCCAAGTGTATGCCGCAGGTATACATTCTGATTCTATAATCTTAGCAATTTCTCTTTCTCTTCGTTCTTCGAAAAACCTTTTGAGCCTCAGCATTGCACCAACGTTATGAAATACTGATAAACTTGGAATCTTAGTTGTAGATTTTATACGATAAAGTGCATTTGCAACAGCCTTATTGAACACATAACCACTTCCTGAATAATAGAGATACTTAGATATAAACTCATTATCTTCTGAATACCTAGTTCCTGGTGTAAACTTGATGAAGTTTTTATCAATTATCTCTTTTAAGAATATAGAAGAATTCAATGATATATGCATTGTTTGTAGGAGAAATTTTTTTAGGATCTCCTTTGACTCATAAACTCCTTGAGTATACTCATACATTTCATCATATCGATACAAAATCTTTCCTTTAAGATTCACAACATTTTGACCACCAAATGCTATATCGCATTTATTCTCCTCAATCGCCCCTACAAGCTCTTCGACTGTCCACGGAAAGAGTGTATCATCTCCATCTAAGAACTTTATGTACTTCCCTTGCGCTGCTGTAAGCCCGGTGTTCCTTGCAACGCTTGCCCCTTGGTTTTTTTGATTGATTATCTTGTAAATTTTCCCAGCATTTTTGAGTATCTTCTCTGCAACTTCTGCAGTGCTATCTTTTGAACCGTCGTTAACTACTATAATCTCTATATTCTCATACGTCTGCTCTAAAACGCTTCTCAGTGATCTTTCGATGTAGCTTTCCAAGTTATAAGCAGGTATTATCACTGATACAAGTTCTTGTTTATTAATCATTTCAATACCCTCCGAAAGTCACCAATCAACAGCGATTTAACTTTTGCTGGAATATATCTTATTGCTAAATACACTATTAGTAAATCAAATGCAAAGTAAATATACCAGATCTTGTTTAAAAGTGACATAACATCGGATATAACTATTCCAAATAAATTCAAAATTACGTAGAGCAAGCTCCCTAAGAGCATGTGATATCCAATTACAAACAACGCATTGAAAGCCAACTTGTAGAAAAATTTGTCTAAGCTTATAGCTTTCACCATCTCTGAAAGATATATGACTACGAATACCGCCATTATCTCCCCCAGCAAGGCGATAAATCCGCTCTTTCCAAACCATTGGTTGTTCCACGATATGTCTCCATTTGTTTGGCTAATCAAAATCAATGCAAGAATTGAAAGTGCGAAGTCCAGAGGTCTAACTTCAAGCTCGTATTTTCTCCAAATTTTTCCGAGCCAGAAAAATAGCAATGCAACTATGGCCGAGTCGATCTTGAAAATAAACGGCTCATGAGGAATGATTCTAAAGATTATCGCTAAGAGTACAGAAGCGGCTAACAAAAAGCTACTCTTATTCACAAAATAGTACATAACTTCTGATAAGAATAGCATCAGAAAGAACCATAATGGAACTGCATTAATTGCTACTTGATCAAGTTTGTCCATTCTCCCAATAAGATAGTTAGTAATGTACACATACTTAGGATATTGCAAAACATTTTGCGGTGCCAAAATTAAATATATCAAAGTATTAATAAACCCGGCTACGTAGTATGCTTGCACGAGAAGAACTCTTGACTTAATTAATTCTTTAAATCCTCTATCCTTCCATTGGTATCCTCTCGCAAATGCTAACGAACTCAAACCATAGCTAAAAAACGCATATATGTAATTCGGTGTTCCGGCGTGCACGAGCATTACGAAAAAGATAGCAACACCCTCTAAGAGAAGTATGTTCAGTTTCTGTTCTTTAGGCATAATTGTTTCTTAAACCTCCCAGTGATTTAGATTAAATCAGTTCAAATCACCACTTCCCACTTGCACCACCTCCACCGCTTCGCCCACCACCGAAACTACCAAATCCACCGCCAGAACTTCTTCCGCCACCGGAACCTCCGAATCCACCAAATCCACCTGGTCCAAACGGCCCCCTTGGTCCCATACCACTTATCCTTGTTCTTTTTGATAGAGTTATCAGTATTACGATGATTACAAAGACAATTATCGGTAAATATTTTTGAATTGTTTCAGTTTCATCTTGTTGAGGTAATTCACTATCTATATCCATTGTCAATTCTACATTGTATTCCTTTGCTATCTCTTTCGCAAGGGCTAAATAGCCATAGTATACACCTTTGGAATAGTCTTCTTGTTTGAAATATGGTATTATGTATTCATCTCTGATTCGTCCTGCCTTGCCATCTGGTATCGCACCTTCAAGCCCGTATCCAACTTCAATCCTCATTACTCTGTCTTTTACAGCAACAAGTAATAGCACACCGTTGTCTTTGCCTTTTTGACCTATTCCCCATTTTCTGAGTAACTCAACAGCGTATTCTTCAATTGTTGTGTCTCCTATGGTATCAACTATGACAGCTGTTAGTTGCGCACCCGTTTTTTCTTCAAGTTCTTTACCTATAGAGACTATGTTTTTTACATAATCTTCGCTAATTATTCCAACGTAATCGTTAACATATTTCAATGGTGTTGGCTGTGGAAATGTAATTGCTCTGAGGGATGAGTTTAGAAAAAATAGTAAAATTAGAGCAATTAACGATATTTTTTTCATTAAAACCATCTCCCTAAGATTAAGTGAGAAAATTGATTTTGTAAGGTTATACAAAATGCCTGATTAAATCTTTTTTTATCATTTCATATTCTTCTATTAGCTTTTCAACCTGGACAAACGGATTTTCTGAAAATATCGTGTTGAAATCTAATGTAAAGGAACCTATAACTTTTTCGTTTAATGCAAAGTATTTTGCTGGGCTGAGATTGTGCTTTTTTCTTAGTAATGACACAACTTCAGACAACAAGGGCCTGAATTCGTCACTTACACTTCTGTCAATAACGAAGAAATTTATACCCTCATCGTTTATAATGGTTTTACAGATTTTGAATTTTCCCTCTTTGTATTTTTCCAAACGTTCAATAATTTTTTCATCAACTTTTTGTGCAAAAGAGAAAGATTCTGTTCCCAGCACCTTTTCACTAAATATTTCTTTTTTTAAAAATTCATCTGAACCTGCGATGGCAACAAAGCGTGTTTTGAGAGGCAGTTTAATTATACCACATTGAAGATTACAATTTTCATTTGTAAAGTTTTTGAATTTTTCCTTAAAATTTTCTTCATCTTTCATTTTTTGGAGCTTGTATATTGCTGGATTTGTTGACATAGGGTTAGAGATGGATAAACCAATGAGTTTTTCATTTGAAGGAGTTACTAGGAGATTCATAAAAAATGGGAATTTTTTTTGTGATTCAGTCGGGTTTATTTCACTATGTTCATTCGAATAACAAGTTACCACCGCAACATGGCGGTGGTAAACATCAAGCCTATCTTTTTTACTCTCTAGAAAGTTCAATAATTCTGAGCTATTAAATTCGATTTTTTCTATACTCTTATACTTTTCAGGTCCAAAGTACATCTTTCACCTGCTCCATTCGAATAGTTTTAATCCATCATTGGCATTCTAATTCCATGCTTTTTGGCTGTTTGGATAGCTATTTCATATCCAGCGTCAGCGTGCCTTACTACTCCCATGCCAACGTCGTTTGTCAATACTCTTTCGAGTTTTTGTCTCGTTAGTTCTGTTCCATCAGCGACGATAACAACTCCAGCGTGAATTGAGTATCCTATTCCAACGCCTCCACCATGGTGGATAGAGACCCATGTCGCACCACTTGCGACATTTAACATTGCATTTAACAATGGCCAGTCAGCTATTGCATCGCTACCATCTTTCATTGCTTCTGTTTCTCTGTATGGACTTGCTACTGAACCAGTATCGTGGTGGTCTCTACCTATAACTATAGGAGCTTCAAGTTCGCCCTTTCTGACCATTTCATTCATTGCAAGTCCCATTTCTGCTCTCTGTCCTTGACCAAGCCAGCATATTCTTGCCGGTAATCCTTGCCATTTTACCTTCTTTTGAGCCATATCTATCCATTTCCTAAGATGCTCGTCTTCGCCAAATAGTTCTAATACCTTTTGGTCAGTCTTGTAAATGTCTTCCGGCTTACCAGACAATGCTACCCATCTGAATGGGCCTTTACCTTCACTGAATAAATCTCTTATGTATTCAGGCACGTAACCTGGGATATTGAAAGCATCCTTTACTCCATGGTCTAGTGCCAATCTTCTTATGTTGTTCCCATACTCAAATACTTTTGCGCCTTGCCTTTGCATTTCCAGTATTGCCTCAATGTGTTTCACAACGCTATCGTAAACCATTTCAAGATATTTTTCCGGATTTTCTTTCCTTAGTTTCAAAGCCTCTTCGAATGAAATGCCAGCAGGGACATAACCATTTAATGGGTCATGTGCGGCTGTTTGGTCTGTTACTACATCGGGAATGATACCTCTTCTTACAAGCTCTGGATGTACTTCTGCTGCGTTTCCAAGTAAACCTATCGATAGAGGTCTACCTTCCTTCAAAGCTTCTTTTGCTAATCTCAAAGCCTCATCCAAGTTATCTGTCCATGTATCGAGATAACCAGTTTGAATTCTTCTATCTATCATCCTTTTATCAACTTCAACAGCGATTACTACACCGTCATTCATTGTAACTGCGAGTGGTTGGGCTCCGCCCATTTCACCAAGTCCGGCTGTTAAAACAAGTTTACCTTTAAGCGTTCCACCAAAGTATTTCTTAGCAACGGCGTAGAATGTTTCGTAAGTACCTTGGAGTATGCCTTGTGTACCTATGTATATCCAACTTCCTGCTGTCATTTGCCCATACATTATCAGCCCACGTACTTCAAGTTCGTTGAAATATTCCCACGTTGCCCATTTTGGTACAAGGTTGGAATTTGCGATAAGTACACGCGGTGCCCATTCGTGTGTTTTCCAAACTGCGACTGGTTTTCCACTTTGAATAAGTAACGTTTCATCGTTTTCTAATTTTTTAAGTGTTTCAACTATTTTGTAGAAACAATCCCAGTTTCTTGCAGCTTTACCTTTACCTCCGTAGACTATCAAATTAGCCGGATCTCTTGCAACTTCTGGATCAAGATTATTCATTAACATTCTCATCGCGGCTTCTGTTTGCCATGATTTGCATGTTAATTGTGTTCCTCTTGGTGCCCTTATGACTTCTGGCATAAATCATCCCCCCGTTTGGCAATTACTTAAGATATTCAGGAATAACAATTTAATTATAACACTAACTTGGTTATTTTCATTTTTCAAAAGTTTGTGAATCTAAAAGAAATCAAAAGCATAGTTATTAAAGAACAAAAAATAACCTCGAGTTTGAAAACACGAGGTTATTTCAGAATGCTTACGAGAGATATAATTTATTGATTTGAATTAGTTTGACTTCCGTTAAGATTAATTAATTTTCTAATAAGTTCATCACAAAATTCGCCTTTTAACCCAGGTGTGTTGGAGAGATTTACCAACATTCTCATAAAAGCTTCGAACGAATCAGATGGAACGACTTTCGATAATCTTATTAAATTTTCCGATATATTATCTAATTTTTTGCGTAATTCTTGAAGGTCTTTTTCATCTACGGAAGTTATAAAATCTACTAATCTTATCAACAATCCGTTTGCTTGATGAATATCCATCTGCGTAGGGATATTGCCGTTTATGAATACTTCATATGGACTTAAAATATCAGAAGAGATTGCCCTATCGACGAACACTTTTGCAGCTTCTGGACCAATTATTCCACTTGCTAATATGTATAAATACTCTTTTTTATCTTCTTCAGTTAATTGAGAAAGTACTTTTCCAAGTTTATACCAACTTCTTGGACTTGGTTTTATAGAGGCTTTTAATGACAGAGTATCATGAACAGAAAGAAACTCTGGGTATTTTTCTATGAAGTTAATTATGTCTCTTGGAATACTATTTTTTTCAGCCCAATTTATCCATTCAGATGGTTCCGGATGTATTTCAAGAATAAAGAACCTTGAGAGAAAAGCAGGGTCTGTTATTAATTCAACTTGGTCATAGTTTTCATCAGGTGGGTTCATAGACGCCATTAACCATGTGCCTTCTGGAAGTACATGATTGTGAATTCTTTTATCCACAAGAAGTTGCATTATCGCATTCCTTATGCTTCTGTGAGCTCTGTTTATTTCATCCAAAAGAATTATAACATTTCCATCTTCTGGCCACCAATCAGGTGCTAAGAATTTAGTCTTATTCTCATCTCTTGCAGGTAGTCCAATCAAATCTCCTGGTTCCATCTGCGATAATACTAATATAATAAGCTTTCTCCCTCTTTCTTTCGCTATATCCCTTGCTATATCTGTTTTCCCAACACCAAAATGTCCTATTAAAAGTGGAATTTCACCAGCTTCCATTATCTTTTGTGATAGATATTTTGCTTCATTTACAGTCATGAGCATCCCTCTTTAGTTTGATTTTTATTTAATTTTCTTTATTTTCCTGTTTGTTATTTGTATTGATTTGTTCTTCAGGTTCAAAGATATTCTGTGCAATACTTTCGAACGAAGCACCACCTGCTTGGCGAACGAGTTCTTCAATCATGCTTTCGTCTTTAAATGTTTCGGTAAGGCTGTAGATAAAGGTTCTTCCAGATTTCCTCCTTTTAATGACTCCAGATGCTAATAATTGTTTAATTATATTCGTTGAATCTTTGCCTCGCATACTGTCTATCTCTAATTTTGTTGCTTGCTTTCTAACGGCTAAAAATATAGCTATCTCAAGTTGTGAAGAAGAGAGACTTCCAAGATATCTCCTCTTGGCTACTTTTGACACAATGCTTGAAAACTGAGGTTTCGTATAGAATCTTAAGTAACCTTCTATTTCCCTAAGTTCAATACCATGATTTTCTGAAGAATAATCTTCTTTTATTTCGTTAATCAACAATTCTATTTCCTCAAGAGGAATTTCGGTCAGAGTGGATATGTTTTCTTTACTTATTCCGCGTGAGGCGAAGATAATTGATTCAATTAATGCCTTTTTAGTTTTAGTATTATACTGCGACATTCGCCTTCACCACTTTCTTTAAAACAAGGTTTTCATCAATGATAAATTTTTCAAAACGTATTAGTTCAAGTATAGCCAAAAATTTGATTATTATTTCATATTTTGATGTACTATTTCTAAGCAATTCGTATAGACTTATTGAATCATAACTTTGCTCTATTTCTTCCATCACTTTTTCAAGAGAGTAATTTTCTTTTTTTATAACGTAAACTTTTTGCTTTACCTCTAATTCCTTTATTGCTGCTTTAACTATATTTACAAGTTTTTTCTCATCTACCTTTGGGAAAGTATACAAAACTTTCACAGGATATTGCTCAGCAGAATCTTTTCTTGATAATTCTTCTGCTAATTGTTTTAATCGAGCGTATTCTTCGATTCTCCTAAACAAAAGTTCCCTTTTGTATTCATACTCTTTTCTTTCTTTATCACTTAATGAAGGAATTAAGCTTTTTGATTTTAATTCAAGCAAATAAGCTGCCGTTGATATGAACTCTGAAGTAACGTTTAGATTGAATTCTTCCATTTGATTTATATAGTATAAAAACTCATCTGCCAGTTGTGAAATCGACAACTGGCGGATGTCTATCTGTTTTTTCTGGACTAAATAAAGGAGTAAGTCAAGAGGACCTTCGAATGTTTCTAGTTTGAATAGTATATCCATTTCTTATTGGAAAAATCCCTCTTCTTCAACTATTGATTCGTATGGGATTTCATATACTTCAAGTATGCTTGCAACGCTTTCTGCATCTTTACTATCAACTTTTATTGATACAAGGCGATTGTTATCATCTTTAAGTGTTAGGATAGAAAGAATGTTTATTCTGTTGTTTGCAAGCACATCGATAACTTTCTTCAATTCGCCAGGTTTGTCTTGAAGTGTCAGATTAATTCTTATTCCGTGTTCATCCATTGCTGACATTTCTGTCATAGCTTCGAGTACTTCTTGAATGGTTAGTACACCTATAACTTCACTATTTGAATTAACAACGGGAAGTACCGTTTCTTTGTTTTCAATAAGCATCATCGCAGATTCTTCGATTGTTGAATCCTCAACAATATAAAAATCGGGGAAAATAACGTATTTACCAACCTGTTCTTCCATTTCAACTTCTTTTATAACAGATTTGTGAATCAATCCATCAAATTTGCCATCTTCGTCTACGACGATACAATAATCACAAGAATATTTTCTCATTTCATGGAGTGCATCAGAAATTGACTGCGTGTTTTTTACCTTTGGAAAAAATGTATTAACCCATCTGACTGC
This sequence comes from Fervidobacterium nodosum Rt17-B1, assembly GCF_000017545.1. Classification (NCBI taxonomy): domain Bacteria; kingdom Thermotogati; phylum Thermotogota; class Thermotogae; order Thermotogales; family Fervidobacteriaceae; genus Fervidobacterium; species Fervidobacterium nodosum. The sequence goes on from NC_009718.1 coordinate 1,589,484, forward strand.
TTTCATATCTTTCTACCTCCTTAATAATTAATGATTTTTAGTTTTTTAAAAAGTATAATAATAAAACTCGCCACTATCGGAACAATATACAGAAAATGCGCTTTGTGAATCTTTTAGTGTAAATACTTCAAAAGGATAATCACCCGTATCAAATACATTGATTTCTTTCCCATCTTTTGTTACCATAACTTTATTGTAAGGGGCGCTTAATATAACTATGTATTCTCCAACCTTTTTTACAAAAGTTGGGGTGTATGGCACTTTGAAAGAATTTTGAACAGAATCATTTTGCACAATAGTAAGTGACAATCCTGCCATAGAAGTTATATAGTATTTCTCACCATCGTAATAAGCGCTCGAGATGTATTTGGATATTTTAGTTATTTTGCCTGTTTTAAGGTTATAAAGTTGTCCATCACGGGTATCTATAAGTATGTCACCAACAAGAATAGAAGGTGTTGTTAAACCTATTTTTTGAGGTTTCTCGTTTACAAACTCTATGTCGTAATTTTCATTCCAAAGATAAGTTGCAAATATTTTTCCATTCCAAGAGAATATGTAAGCGGGTGATCCAGAAAATTTGTATGTTCCTATTGTATTTAAATCTTTATCGAAGGAATAAAGTTCGCCTCCTTCAAGAAGAATATATAAAACATTATCTTGCAGTAAACTCGATTGAATTCTTTTTTGGAAAGATACGCTTTTAATTAAGTTACCATAAAGGGTAATCTTTGAAATTTTTGGCGATGTTCTATCGACTATTATATAATCGTTTTCTGATTGATAAACGTTCATGACGTAACTTCCAATGGAAGAATAAGCTGTAACTATTTGTTTTAATTCGAGATTGTATACAACCATGTTTCTACTAAAAGGATCCACTAAAATTACTGTACCGTCTGTCCTAAAATTCCTGAAAGAATACTTGATACCCACGTAAACTTTTTCAATGTTTACTCCAAAAGTAAATGTTTGAATTAGCATAACAATGAGAAGAAAGAAGTGGATTTTTCTTAGGATTCTTGTAGAACTTTGCATAGCTTTATCAACAACTCCTTTGCTATTTCTTCTTTTGTTCCCTCAAGTTCAACTATCGAATTATTTTTGAAAATTATATAAACGTGATTTCTATCGTTTCCCATAGCAGTTCTAGCATCGTTTGCGACTATCACGTCTGCGTTTTTTCTCACAAGTTTTTCGTAACCGTTTTCTATTATATTTTCTGTTTCTGCGGCAAATCCAACAACAATTTGATTTTCTTTTTTTGAATGACCAATTGTTTCAAGTATATCTGGGTTTTTCTCAAGCTCAATAGTAAGTGTTTCTGCGGATTTTTTGATTTTTTGTTGAGCACTAACCTTAGGCTTGTAGTCAGCAACTGCCGCACACATAATAAGTATATCATAATTATCCTTTTTGCTCAAAACTGCTTTGTACATTTCTTCCGCAGATTTAATAGAAACTATTTCATCCATAAAGAAAGGATATTCAATACACGTCGGGCCAGTTATTAGCGTAACGTCTGCTCCCAATCTTTTAGCTACAGTTGCTATGGAGTATCCCATCTTCCCACTTGAATGATTTGATATGTATCTAACGGGATCTATAGATTCTACAGTTGGACCGGCTGTTACAAGAACTTTTTTACCTTCCAACGGTTTTTCTTCTGATACTATCTTTATGAATTCTATAATTTTCTCATTCTCAGGATACCTGCCTTTTCCAACTTCTCCGCAAGCAAGATGACCACTTTCAGGATTAAGTATTTTCCAACCTAACTTACCAAGCTTTTCTATATTCTCTTGTGTTATTTGATTTTCGTACATTCTTGTGTTCATAGTTGGGACAACTATTTTTTTACCCTTGTCAAATGCGAGCGCGGTTGTGGTTAGCAAGTTATCAGCCAAGCCATTTGCAAGTTTTGCTATTGTATTCGCAGTAGCGGGTGCAATTATAAATACATCAGCCCATTTTGAAAGCTCAGTGTGTATTATCCAACCAGATTCAATTTCATATGTATCTGTATAGACTTTACAGTTTCCAACCGATGAGAAGACAATAGGATTTATCAATTTACTAGCATTTTCGGTCATTATAACTTGAAGGTTCCAGCCTTGTTTTCTTATTTTACTTGCTAAATCGACAGCTTTGTAAATCGCTATACCTGAGCTAACTCCAAGTAGGATATTCAATTTTATCACCTCATTTCTTTCAGAAATACTCACAAGTATCATAAATAATTATACCATATTTGAAACATTAATTTTCTTTAACAATTTTAATCACGTTAAATTAAACACAAATTCCATTTATTAAGTAACAATTTTAATCTTTCGATACTATAATTATTCAAAAAATCAGATTAAGTTGTAAAAACATACTAAAAATACATATTTTTTTAATTTTCTCTCGTTTTCTAATAAAATCGCTTGACTTGTTTTGGTTGTTTGTGTTAAAATACATAAAAATTTTTTTACCAACGTTAAAATTTGTATCTAAAAAACTTCTTTAAGGGAGGGAGAGACTATGAGAAAAGTCTTTTTGGGATTGCTGTTGTTAGCTAGTCTTAGTTTATTTGCCGTTGTTAAGATTGGTGCGCTTTTACCTTTAACAGGTGGTGTCTCGGCTTTTGGCGATTTGGTAAAGAAGGGTATAGAACTTGCTTGGGAGGAAAAGAACACGGTTTTAGGTGAGAAGATAGAAGTTGTTTACATGGATACAAGGAGCGAAAAAACAGAGGCAGCAAACGGTATCGCAAGGCTTATTGATAAAGAAGGTGTTGTTGCTGTCATCGGTGAAGTTATCAGCGGTAATTCAATTGCTGCTGGAGAAATTGCTGAGAAAAAGAAAGTACCTATGGTCAGTCCTTCTTCTACAAATTCGCTTGTAACACAAGGTAAAAAGTTTGTTTCAAGGGTTTGTTTCATTGATCCGCTCCAAGGTACCGCACTTGCAGAATTTGCAGCAAAGACATTGAAAGTAAAGAAAGCAACGGTACTTACGGATGTTGAGCAAGACTACAGTGTAGGTCTTTCGAATTACTTTATGGAAAGGTTCAAGAAATTAGGAGGACAGGTATTACAATTACAGTATAAATCAGGTGACCAAGAATTTAGCGCACAACTTTCACAAGCATTAGCATTTGGTAGTGAAGCTATAGTGGTTACAGGTTATTACAATGAAATAGCGCTTGTTGCTCAGCAGGCAAGAGCTCTTGGATATAAAGGTTACATACTTACCGGTGACGGAGCCGATGCGCCAGAATTAATAAAAATCGGTGGTCAAGCAGTCGAGGGAATTTACTTCTCTGACCACTTCCACCCAGATGCGCCGGTGACAAAAAGGTCAAAGCTTTTCGTTGATGCATTTGTAAAAAAATATGGAGTAAAACCGTCAACACTTTCAGCATTAGGTTACGATGCTTATATGCTTGTTTTAGAAGCAATTGAAAGAGCAAAAACAACAAAACCCGAACTTATAGCAACGGCTATTAGAAGCATCAAGAACTTTGAAGGAGCGACGGGTACAATAACGATAGATTCAAACGGCAATGCGACAAAAGACGTTGTTATATTAACCGTTAAAAATGGACAATTTGCCTTTGCCGCGAAAATTTCTGCTAGCGCTTTGAAATAATATATGTTTCATACAAAGTGAGTGGTGACAAGCCACTCACTTTGCATATTATTTATTCCCATTATTTTCATAGGAGGTGGTTCGTTGTGAAAAGGTTTTTGTTGATTTTATTTCTGATTTTTAGTATTTTTGTTTTCTCAGAAATAAAGATTGGTGTACTTCTTCCACTCACCGGTGGAATTTCTGCTTTTGGTGATTGGACAAAAAAAGGTATAGAACTTGCGTACAGCCAAAAATCAACAGTTCTTGGTGAGAAGATAACACTTGTTTACGCTGATACCAGAAGTGAAAAAACAGAAGCGGCAAACGCTATGGCAAGACTTATAGATAAAGAAAAAGTGGTAGCTGTAATTGGTGAGATTGCAAGTAGTAATTCAATTGCGGCAGCAGAAATTGCAGAAGCGAGAAAAGTACCACAAGTTGCAGTCACTTCAACAAATCCTTTGGTAACACAAGGAAAGAAATTTGTCTCACGTGTGTGTTTTATTGATCCGCTACAAGGTACCGCACTTGCAGAATTTGCCGGTAAAACTTTAAAAGCGAAGAAAGTGGCGATATTCGTTGATATCGAACAAGATTACAGTGTGGGTTTGACAAATTACTTTAAAGAAAGGTTTGAAAAGAAATACAAAGGGCAAATTTTGGAAGTTCGTTACAAATCTGGTGACCAGGAGTTTAGCGCACAACTTGCTCAAGCACTTGCATTTAATAGTGATGTGATAATGTTCACTGGATATTACAACGAAATAGCTCTCGCTGCACAGCAGGCTAGAGCCATGGGATATAAAGGCTACTTTATTGCTGGAGATGGTGCAGATGCTCCAGAGCTTATAAAAATAGGCGGACAAGCAGTTGAAGGACTTTATTTCACGACACATTATGTCCCAGAAGCAGCTAAGACAAAGATTGCAAAAGACTTTGTAGATGCCTTTAAGAAGAAATTTAATACCCTTCCTGCAATGAACGCGGCTCTCGGTTATGATGCATATATGCTTATTGTAAATGCTATTGAAAGGGCAAAGTCAAAAGACCCAGTTAAAATCAATGAAGCAATTAGATCCACAAAAGGTTTCCAGGGTGTTAGTGGGAATATAGATATAGATGAAAACGGTAATGCAGTTAAAGATGTAATTATCGTACAAGTTAAAGGTGGAAAATTTACATATGTAACAACCATAGGTCCCGAAGATTTGAAATAATTTTTTATTGTGGATGATAACTGTGTAAATATCGGTTATCATCCACAATTTCTCTAAATAAACAAGAGGAGGGATACAGATTGAGCTTTAATTTTACTATTTTTATTCAAAATCTTTTGAATGGTTTGATGGTTGGAGGGTTGTACGCTCTTATCGCTGTTGGATATACAATGGTTTACGGTATCTTGCGATTGATAAACTTCGCGTTTGGTGATGTCATGGTTATGGGAATTTACTTTGCCTTTTACGGTGCTACTCTCATACGTTTTAGCTTTCCTCTTGCAGTTGCATTTTCACTTTTAGTAACTGCCATTTTGGGTGTGCTAATAGATAGACTTGCTTACAAGCCATTGAGAAACGCTCCAAGGATATCTGCTTTGATAACAGCAATAGGTGTTTCATTTTTTATTGAAAGTTTCGCTGTAGTGTTTTTCGGGCCGAATTACAAAGCATTTCTTGAAGCGCTTGAGAACAAAACAATAGCTTTTGAATCGTTTATTATAGGTGGAGTTTACTTACCAAAGATAATATTCATAATCTTAGGTATAACAGCTGTTGCTCTTGTAACGTTGTTCCTGATTGTATATAAAACGAAAATGGGAATGGCTATGCGTGCTATTTCTGCAGATATCCCAACAACATCGTTGATGGGGATAAATGTTGATAACGTGATTGGCTTTACATTCGCTATAAGTTCAGCACTTGCAGCACTTGCTGGGGTAATGTGGGCACTTAGATATCCAAGTTTCTATCCTTACACAGGCTTTGTGCCTGGTTTGAAGGCATTCATTGCTGCTGTATTCGGTGGAATTGGTTCAATTGGCGGCGCTGTACTTGGTGGCATATTGCTTGGTATTCTTGAGATGATGATAATAACGTTTTTCCCAACACTTATGCAATACAAAGATGCATTTGCATTTATTATCCTTATAGTTATTCTCCTTATTAGACCTGCAGGACTTCTTGGTAAACGCTCAGTTGTAAAGGTTTGAGGTGAGAGATGATGAAGAGCAAAGCAAAAAGAGACTTGACATTAACAGTATTGTTTGTCATTTTCGCTATTATCCTTCTTCAAATCGCGAATGTTAAATTTGACACTTATAAAAAACAAATTCTCTCGCTTATGGCGATTTACGGAATAATGGCTGTAAGTTTGAATTTGGTCAATGGGATAACTGGCGTATTTTCACTTGGTCATGCTGGATTTATACTGCTTGGAGCTTATACTTCGGCTCTTTTAACGATACCACCAGAACAGAAAGCAATGATTTTTATAATAGCACCACCTAGTCCGTTTATTGTGAATCTTCATACTGACTTTCTTACAGCAACGATAATTGGAGGACTTGTTGCAGCATTTGGAGCTTTTATAATCGGTTTTCCAGTTCTCAGATTATCAGGTGATTATCTTGCAATTGCTTCTTTAGGCTTTTCAGAGGTTTTGAGAATATTAGCATTGAATCTCCAATCTATCACAAATGGCTCTCTTGGTTTAAAAGGTTTGCCGAATTACACTAATATTTGGTGGAGCTGGGGTTGGTTGTTTGTAACGATACTATTCATAGTTAGTCTTGTGAAAAGTTCTTATGGTCGGGCTTTATTAGCGATTAGGGACAACTCAATTGCAGCTGAAGCGATGGGGATAAATGTTTTTAAACATACGTTGTTATCTTTTGTTGTAAGTGCATTCTTTGCTGGCGTGAGTGGTGCTCTGTACGCTCATTGGCTTACAACAATTGACCCAAGAATCACCACTTTCGGTCCAATTCTTACATATTATGTTTTAATAATGGTTGTTCTCGGAGGTCTTGGAAGTATAAGTGGTTCGGTGATTGGCGCGATAATATTTGCATTTTTAATGGAATGGCTTAGGGCATTTGAGCAACCATTTACATTATTTGGTAAAGATTTCCCGGCCATCCAGGGTATGAGAATGTTAGTTTTGTCTGTTTTATTTGTCGTTACAATGATTGTATGGAAGAGAGGAATATTTGGACGAGCAGAAATAACTTGGGACGGAATAATAAATATTTTCAAGAAGTTCTCAAGAGGTGGTAAAAAATGACAAAAAATGAGATAAACAATCCAAAAAAGGTAATTTTGAGAATGGAACATGTGACTATGCAATTTGGCGGACTTACCGCAGTTGATGATTTTGATAACGTAGCTTACGATGGTGAAATCCTTGGGATTATCGGTCCGAATGGCGCTGGTAAGACAACAGCTTTTAATGTTATCACAGGTATATACTATCCAACAAAAGGAAGAGTTATATTTGACGATATAGATATTACGCCTTACAGACCTCACCAAATAACACATTTGGGTATAGCTAGAACATTTCAAAATATAAGGCTTTTCGATACTTTGACGGTTTTAGACAACGTACTTGTTGCTCAGCATCATCTTTTATCAACGAGAGATGCCGATAAAATTTTACAAAAACACGGGAAAGAGAAAAAAATAAAAGGTGGATTATGGTTTTGGAGGTCTGTTTTCAAAGTTGGATATCGTAAAGTTGAACAAGAAATGAGAGCACGTGCGATGGAATTACTTAGGAAAGTTGGGCTCGATCATCTTGCGTATGAAATTGCATCGTCATTGCCATATGGTCAACAAAGAAAACTTGAGATTGCAAGAGCACTTGCAACAGAGCCGAAACTGTTATTACTTGACGAACCAGCGGCAGGTATGAACCCAAAAGAGTCAGAGGAACTGCTGAATTTTATCAGATATATACGAGATGAGTTTAATTTGACAATTATACTTATTGAGCACGATATGAAAGTTGTTATGGGAGTATGCGAAAGAATTATCGTTATGGATTCTGGAAAGATTATCGCAGAAGGAACACCAGAAGAGATAAGCAAAAATCCTAAGGTAATAGAAGCTTACCTTGGTAAGGAGTGGGAACATGCCGGTGCTTGAAGTAGATGGTCTTCATGTTTTTTATGGAGCTATTCACGCAATTAAGGGGATTTCTTTTAAAGTTGAGAAAGGTAAAGTTATAACACTCATAGGTGCAAATGGCGCAGGGAAAACGACGACTCTTTCAACGATAGCAGGTCTGGTAAAATCAAAAAGAGGGAGAATTATATTTGAAGATAAAGAAATACAAAATCTTCCACCACATACTATCAATAGACTTGGTATTTCATTGGTTCCTGAAGGAAGACGCATATTTCCAAATTTAACAGTAATGGAAAATCTCATGATGGGTGCTTACAATCGAAAGGATAAGGAAGGAATAAAGAAAGATTTGGAGTGGGTGTTTTCTTTATTCCCAAGGCTTGCTGAACGTAAAAATCAGCTCGGTGGAACTTTATCCGGTGGAGAACAGCAGATGTTGGCTATTTCGAGGGCACTCATGAATCGTCCGAAACTTCTCATGATGGATGAACCTTCTCTCGGGCTTGCACCTATATTGGTTGAAGAAGTCTTTGAGATTATCAAAAAACTAAATTCAGAAGGAATAACAATATTGCTTGTTGAACAAAACGCAGTAGGGGCACTTAACATATCTCACTATGGTTACGTTCTTGAAACTGGGAATATAACCCTGGAAGGTCCTTCAAAGGAGTTGCTGAAAAACGAGGAAGTTAAAAAGGCATACTTAGGTTTGTGAGATATTTGTGAAATAAAAACAAAAGGCTTCAGGTAATTCCTGAAGCCTTTTATTTTCTAAGTATTTTTACTCCAATTTTCTTTGATTTTTTCAACGATTTGCTGCGCAGTTTTAGTCCCGGCAATTCCACCGATGCCAGTTTCTCTAAGACTTTCCGGCAAAGATTTTCCAACGTTGTACATAGCCTCGACAACTTCGTCGAATGGAATTACACTTTCAATGCCAGCCAACGCCATTTCACTGCAAATAATTGCTACATTAACTGCTGAACCATTCCTCTTAACACATGGTACTTCAACAAATCCTCCTACTGGGTCACAAACAAGCCCCATGAGCGACTTGAAAGATAACGCTGCAGCGTGTCCGACTTTTACAGGGTCTTTTGAAAAATAATAAGTTAAAATAGCAGAAGCCATTGCTGTTGCAGTACCTATCTCGGCTTGGCAACCACCAGCAGCCCCTGAAAGTGTAGCTTTATTCGCTACAACGTTTCCTACCCCAGAACCTACGATAAACGATTTCAATAAATCTTCCTCGTTTGCGTTGTATGTTTTTTTCAAAGCGTATAACGCTCCTGGAACCACACCACACGAACCAGCTGTTGGACATGCGACGATACGACCCATAGAAGCATTCGATTCACCCATGGAAATAGCTACTGTGGTAGCTAAATGATTAAACTCGCTTACCATTTTCGGAGAGTGTTTATAAAATTTTAATCCATTATCTCCCGTCATACCCGTAAGAGTTTCGAATTTTTTTCCGATATTTTTCTCAGATTCTTCTAGAATTACATTCATCAATCTTCTAAGATTTTCTTTAACCCTTTCTGGGTCTCTTCCAGTTTCTATCATCTCTTGAGCTAATATTATTTCACTGAATTCTAAATTCGTCTCTTTCCAAATTTCTAAAAGTTCGGAATATTTCATATTACTTCACCTTCTTCGATTCTAACATTGTAAACTTCAAGAACGTTATTTAGATTTTTCAAACATTTCAAAACATCATCACTAGCGTTTTCATCGAGTTCTATTATCGTCAATGCTATAGCTTGTAAAGCGTTTATTCTTCTTAAATAAACATTTGCTATGTTTGTTTTTATACAATCAAGTATATCCTTTAAGGCGCCTGGTTTATCTTTATTTACAATTACCAGTGTGGGAAAATCGCCGGTAAGTTGGCATTCCACACCATTGATTTTTGTTATCTTTATCGCTCCTCCACCAATAGAAGAACCTTCAATTTCATTGTATATATTATCTTTCCAAGCTTTTATAAGAACGGTGTTAGGATGTACATCTCCTAGATCTTGTACCTCAAATTCATATTGTAGACCGTACATTTTTGCGATATTATAAGCTTCTTTAACATCTGGGCTATCTGGTTTAATCCCCAAAACCCCTGCAAGCAAAGCCCTATCCGTGCCATGCCCACGGTAAGTTAATGCGAAAGAACCGTGCATTGCAAACACAACATGCTCAGGTATTCCCATTAATTTATAGACAAACCTTGCAATTTTTAAAGCACCTAATGTATGTGAACTTGATGGCCCCGTCATCACTGGCCCTGAAACTTCAAGTAATCCCATATAAAAGCCTCCAAATAGTTAAGATAATTAATTTTTTGTAATTATCTTAGTTTAAAAGTTTTTTCTAAATTGAATTATACCATTTTTAGAATTTAATATCAATCATATTAAGCAAACAACAAAAGCCCCGTTAGGGGCTTTTGTTTTAAACTTATTATTAATTATTATCCTCTGAGTAATTGCAATACATTCTGTGGTAAACCATTGGATTGAGCAAGCATTGCCATGCCAGATTGCATCAAAATTTGTTGCTTTGTAAACGCCATCATTTCTTTTGCCATGTCTGCATCTCTTATTCGGCTTTCGGCTGCTGTTAAGTTTTCTGCGGCAACTCCGAGGTTTGCTATCGTATGTTCCAGTCTATTTTGAATTGCACCAAGTTGTGAACGTATGGAACTTACTTTATGAATTGCTCCATCAATTACACTTATTGCTCTTTCTGCAGCATTTTGTGATGTAACTTTTAAAACTGTGGTAATAAGCCCGAGGTTTTTGGAGTCTACAGCATCAATTCCGGCTACCATGTTTGCGCCTTCGTTTGCACCGATTTGGAAAATAAGCTGATTTCCTGTTGTATTTAATCCTTCAACTCTGGCAACACCGGTATCTATAACTGTTTCTTTTGGTAGTGCTCCTCCAAATTGATTTATGTTGAATCTTGTGGTATTCCATGTTACTTTTATTCCACCAATTGTTACATAGCCTACTGTGTAGTTTTTAACTGTTGCAACCGTTGTCCCATTGTTTTTAATTAAGACTACTCTTGCATCAAGATTACTCGTTGTTGTTCCTTGGAATTGCCCAATTTCGAGTATATAAGTTCCTTCAACAACACTTACGTATGAACTTGCGATTGAAACTTTCAAATCAATATTACCTTCAGCGACGACTTTTGCGTCTGGCGCGGCTCTAAAACCTTCAAGATTACCGTTTAAAAGTTTTTTAGTGTTGAATTCTGTTGCTCTGCTTATTCTATCGATTTCATCTCTTAGTTGGTCAATTTCTGCTTGAATGTTCCATCTATCAACGTCTGTGTTTGTGTCAGTTGCGGCTTGTACAGCTAATTCTCTCATCCTTTGGAGTATAGCGTGGATTTCGTTTAGTGCTCCTTCAGCAGTTTGAATAAGTGAAATAGCGTCTTGTGCGTTTTTGCTAGCCATCTCAAGCCCCTTGACCTGTCCTCTCATCTTTTCGCTGATTGCAAGACCTGCTGCATCGTCACTGGCTCTATTGATTCTTAAACCGGAAGAAAGCCTTTCAAGACTCTTTTTCATGTCCGAATCTGTTAATGTAATCTGCCTCCATGCGTTAAGAGCAGACAAGTTGTGGTTAATCCGCATAACCTCACCTCCAATGATATAAGTACATAAATTGTTTTATTTGTTTTATTTTTCAAATATAACCGCTCTCAAGTGACCTGTGAGAATAATATGTTTAATTCTTTTAATACTCAATTTTTCCAATTCATCGTTTATAGCCTTTCTATTTCGGAAAACTCTAAACAATGGATAATACCAAGCGATATCACTTTTGTTTTCAAAGTTCGGAACGAAATAGAACAATAGTCCACTCTTGTATTTACTCAAAATTTTGCTGATTTCTATTTCTGTATTCAAAAGTTCAAAACTAACTATACTTTCTGAATTTTCTTTATATTCTATCCCAATCTCTTTCACAGCGCTTGTAATAGTTTTTTTCAATTCTTCATCATCTTCAAGCAGAGAAATTTCGTTCACATTCAATTCGTTCAAGCTTTTTAGTAAGTCTTCCATTCCAACGGAGAATTTTGGCAATTTGTAACTTTTTAATCTTTCCTTGTAAACTTTCAAAACTTCACTCTTGGGGAATGGATAAGCATAGTAATAGTTGTTCGCCTTTTTCCATGCACGTATTGGTGAAATTACCCCTAATCCAGAGTGCTTTTCTGATATATTTCCAACCCACACAATTTCATCATTGGGTGAACCGATTTTTTCAGAAGGATAAAACCCATCAAATTTATATATTCCAATACCTAAGTCAGCTAAATTGAAATTCTTTTTGCATGCTTCAACATGCAATTCGTAGGCTTTTCTTAAATCTTCTTGGTTTTCAGATTTTTCGAATATCTTTGCAAGCCTAAAGTTGTAAAAATAGAACTTATCTTTATTTTCGATTTTTTCCAAAAATTGCTTTGCTTTGTCAATATTTGAATCGTAAAGATAAACCGAACTTACGTATTTAGCAAAATCGCTATCTGAGATTAAGTAAATCTTTTTGAGTTCTTCGACATTGAATTCTTTTGAAAGGTCAGTAAAGAATTCCTTAGCTTTTGTATAATACTCTTTTATCTCTTCAAAAGCACCGTCGATCTCTGTGTCCAACTTTGTTTTTAAATCCTCCAAAACCGGTTTTATAAATTTCCCGAGTTCTGGTAAAGTATCAATTGAACGTTTGTAGTAATCAAGAGCAAGTTTAAAATTCCCCATTTTCAAATAAGTATCGCCTATTAAGGCAAGTGAAACTCCTTTTAAGGTTTCATCTTCCGATTTACGTATTTCATTCAATAATTTCAATTTTTCCGTTGTTTCACCTTTGAAATTTTCAAAATAAAATATCAAACTGCCTAATCCATATTTTTTAATTCCTTCGATTTTGTCTTCACCAAGGATGTAATCTAAAAGATAATCATTACCACTCTCTAGCCTTTTTAAAACATAATCTTCAAATTTACTTTTCACGTGTGGACGATAAAGTTCCACATTGTATGTTCTACCACTTTCTAAATCTTTTTCTATAAAGTCAAGTATGTTAAGCCTAACACCTAACTGAGAAGCTTCTAATAATAACTTGTCGATTTCTTCAGATAACGAAGCGTAATCTTCGTTATCAAGTTCAATAATGTATTTAGCTAACGACTTCAAAAGCTTTGGGAGGTCTTCGCCAGTCTTTTTTGCTTCTTCAAATATTAAATAGTAATTCTCCTTAAATTCTTTTAGTCTTTTAGCTTTTAAATAACCAATACAGAGAAGTGTTCGTGCTGAAGCTTTGTATTTTATCGTAATTATTGTCCATCCATATTTTTCTGGGTGCTCTTCAACATCTTTTATTTGTTCAAAGAATTTTTCGCCGTGTGGTATAAGCTTATCAAATTCTTTTCTAGCCTCATCGATTCCAAGAAGTCCGTAATATGGATCAGGATTATTTGAATTTAGGGAAAGAACTAATTTAAACATTCGCTCTGCCAAATCGTATAAACCTTTTGACATGAGGTCCAAACCATGTAAGAAAAATACTTCAAAACCTATAGAATTTATTCTTTGCTCCTTTTCTACAAGAGAGAATATTTCTTCAACTATTGGATATTTGTTATATCTGGATTCATACATAGACTCGGTTTTGTAAAGTTGACATAAATAATATATTCTTTCTATATTGGACATATCTTTTTTTTCATTAAGAAGCTTAACTAAAAGATTTCTTGTTCTTTCGTACTTTTTTTGCTTTAATTTTCTTGTCCAAATATATCCGTAGTGGTATATTATAAACGGAGCTTCAACAACTTTACCTTTGTAAATTGGTTGGTTATGGACTATATTTTCATATCTTACCGTTCCATTTCTGAAAATTCTCGCGGTTGATGCAACTTCGGTTCTTTTTAAATCCCAGTCGAGATAACTTATTGTAGGAAGATAAACAGTATTTACATCTTTTGGTAAACTTGCTAAAAACTCTCTTATTTTACCAAAATCTTCCTTAACTTCTTCATCGGCATCGTATATCAATACCCATTCACACGTTGGAAATTGCAATGAATAGTTTCTGGCTTCTGAAAAATCATCCCGCCATTCGTGAAAATAAACTTTATCAGTATATTTCTTCGCAATTTCAACACTATTATCCGTTGAGCCTGTGTCAACAACAATTATTTCATCAACATACGGTTTTATACTGCCCAATGCCCTGTCCAAGTTGTGCTCTTCATTTTTCATTATCATTGCAACACTTAGTAAGCATTTATTTTCAGGTTGCTTTGACACGTTTATTCACTCCTCGTAATAAAAAATTTATACTTTTTCTCAACATATTTTTCAATATATGACTATAATTATCCTAAAAAAAGTGTGAAAAACAAAAACCAAAAGCGGGCGAATGCCCGCTTTGGTTTTGAACTGTATTCAAATTGACTTTGTAAATGATTTTGTAAATTATTAAAATTATTATCTGAGTAATTGCAATACTTGTTGTGGTTGAGCGTTTGCTTGTGCAAGCATTGACATACTCGATTGCAACAGTATCTGTTGTTTTGTGAATTGCATCATCTCTTTTGCCATATCTGCATCTCTTATTCGGCTTTCCGCTGCTGTTAAGTTTTCTGCTGCTACTCCCAGGTTCGCTATCGTGTGTTCAAGCCTATTCTGGATAGCACCGAGAGCTGCCCTTGCCGTACTTACTCTGTGAATTGCTGCATCCACTACCATTATTGTTTTTTCAGCACTGTTTTGATCTGTTACTTTGAGTGTTGATGTCAACAATCCAAGAGCTTTCGCGCTCATATTGTCGATACCAGCGATCATGTTGTGACCTTCGTTTGCGCCGATTTGGAAGACTAATTGATTGTTTGCTGTGTATCTTGCTTCCACTCTTACCACTGCGCTATCTATTACTTCGTTCACTGGTAAAGCGTCGCCAAAATCGGAAATGGTGAATACTCTTTGCCACTTAATTGTTACGTTACCAAGCGCTGCGGAGAGAGCACCTATTGTTGCAGTAGTTGAATTTAATACTGTACCATTGTTACCTATTTGGGTAATTTTAACATCAAGCTGTGATGTAACAGCACCCTTGAATTGTCCAACCTCTATAACATATGTTCCTTCTGTTGCACCAGTTTTTGAATAACCACCTACAGTTACGTTAATATTACCTCCGGTAACGACTTTAGCATCTGGAGTATTTTTGAACCCTTCGAGTTTACCGTCGAGAAGTTTCTTTGTGTTGAATTCTGTTGTTCTTGCTATTCTGTCAATTTCTTCCCTTAATTGATCGAGCTCTGCTTGTATTTGATTTCTATCAACGTTTGTGTTTGTGTCACTTGCTGCCTGTACGGCTAGTTCTCTCATTCTTTGGAGTATTGAGTGTACTTCTGTTAATGCTCCTTCTGCTGTTTGAATCAATGATATCGCGTCTTGTGAGTTTTTAATTGCCATGTCAAGACCTTTGATTTGACCTCTCATCTTTTCACTGATAGCCAAGCCTGCTGCATCGTCTCCAGCTCTGTTGATTCTTAAACCAGATGAAAGTCTTTCAAGAGTTTTGCTCATGTCCATGTTGGTCATGGATATGTTTCTCTAGCTGTTCAAAGCGTTGACGTTATGGTTAATCCTCATATCTTTCCACCTCCATGTGGGTTTTGTTTCCTTAGATTTTTTAAAATTTGGCAACCAAGGATGCTTTTAAAGGATACTTTAATACCATAAGCATTATCGGATAAGTTTTATTTTTTTTTAGGGTAAAAATCATAAGAAAAACCAAAAGCGGGCGAATGCCCGCTTTTGGTTTTGAACTGTATTCAATTTGACTTTGTAAATGATTTTGTAAATTATTAGAATTATTATCTGAGCAATTGCAATACTTGTTGTGGTTGAGCATTTGCTTGTGCAAGCATCGACATACTCGATTGCAACAGTATCTGTTGTTTTGTGAATTGCATCATTTCTTTTGCCATATCTGCGTCTCTTATTCGGCTTTCTGCTGCTGTCAAGTTTTCTGCTGCCACTCCAAGGTTCGCTATCGTGTGTTCAAGCCTGTTCTGAACAGCACCGAGAGCTGCCCTTGCTGTACTTACTCTGTGAATTGCCGCATCCACTACCATTATTGTTTTCTCAGCACTGTTTTGATCTGTTACTTTAAGTGTTGATGTTGATAAACCAAGAGCTTTCGCACTCATATCATCGATACCAGCGATCATGTTGTGACCTTCGTTTGCACCGATCTGGAAGACTAATTGATTGTTTGCTGTGTATCTTGCTTCCACTCTTATCACTGCGCTGTCTATTACTTCGTTTGTTGGAAGTGCGCCACCAAAATCGGAAATGGTGAATACTCTTTGCCACTTAATTGTTACGTTACCAAGCGCTGCGGAGAGAGCACCTATTGTTACAGTAGTTGAATCTAATACTGTACCATTGTTACCTATTTGGGTAATTTTAACATCAAGCTGTGATGTAACAGCACCATTGAATTGTCCAACCTCTATAACATATGTTCCTTCTGTTGCACCAGTTTTTGAATAACCACCTACAGTTACGTTAATATTACCTCCGGTAACGACTTTAGCATCAGCACTACTTCTAAATCCTTCGAGTTTACCGTCGAGAAGCTTCTTTGTGTTGAATTCTGTTGTTCTTGCTATTCTGTCAATTTCTTCCCTTAATTGATCGAGCTCTGCTTGTATTTGATTTCTATCAACGTTTGTGTTTGTGTCACTTGCTGCCTGTACGGCTAGTTCTCTCATTCTTTGGAGTATTGAGTGTACTTCTGTTAATGCTCCTTCTGCTGTTTGAATCAATGATATCGCGTCTTGTGAGTTTTTAATTGCCATGTCAAGACCTTTGATTTGACCTCTCATCTTTTCACTGATAGCCAAGCCTGCTGCATCGTCTCCAGCTCTGTTGATTCTTAAACCAGATGAAAGTCTTTCAAGAGTTTTGCTCATGTCCATGTTGGTCATGGATATGTTTCTCCAGCTGTTCAAAGCGTTGACGTTATGGTTAATCCTCATATCTTTCCACCTCCATGTGGGTTTTGTTCCATTAATAATTTTTCTATCAAGTTAGTGCTCGTAAGTTTATAAAAGCATCCTTGGTTGCCATAATTATTATCGGAATAAATTTGAGAAATTTTAGTTGCTGATAGCTCATTTATTTATCGTTTTTATAATATGACTGATTCTTAAGTAATTGTTCTTCTGGTACATCTTTAATTTCTTTTGCAGGTGAACCAACGTAAATTTTTCCAGGTTTTGCATTTTTTGTTAGTATTGCTCCAGCAGCTATTAGAGCATCTTCACCTATTTCTTTGCCAGGCAGTATAGTTGCATTTGCACCTATACGCGCACCTTTTCTCAGAATTGGTCCTTTGAAGTACTTTTTTCTTTCCTCTGTTCTACCTAAAAAATTATCATTTGTGAACGTAACTGCTGGAGCTATGAAACAATAATCTTCTATTGTTGATATGGCTGTTATATAAGCATTTGTTTCTATCTTTACATATTTTCCAATTTTTGTTTTATTTTCCACAGCTACTCCCCTACCTATTATTGTATATTCGCCTATTTCAACATCTTCACGTATACTTGCAAGGTCTCCTACAAACACAAAATCACCTAATATAGCTCCTCTGTAAATTACACAATTTGCACCAATCGTTACATATTTTCCAATTTTTAATGGAAGAAGTTCTTTTTCTTCAGTTGTTGCGGACGCAGAAGCTTTGAATGGTTTCTTCCCAAGCACTGTATTATCTCCAATAATACATCCATCACCGATTATTGTATCTTTTCTTATCACAACGTTATGACCTATTGTTACATTATTACCTATTATTACATTGTCTTCAATTACTACGTTTTCACCGAGAATAACGTTGTTGCCTAATTTTGCATTTTTTGATATCATCTTGCTCTCCTCCCTTTAAATTAATTTAATTTTTCTTCATACCCTAATTTAATTATAACACACCTAATTGTGGTATAATGAATACAAGAAAAATATCAAAAAATTCTTTATAATTATCGTTTCTAAGTTATCTTAAGTTTGTTTCAAGAGGAGGGATTCTTATTCAAAAAGTAGCTCTTATCGCACATGATAAGAAAAAATTGGACCTTGCTATGTTTGTTAAAGAGTGGAAAAATGTTTTTGAACGTTGTGAGTTGTATGCGACGAAATCAACAGGGAAGATTATCGAAGAAAAGATAGGACTCAAAGTGAATAAGTTTGAGTCGGGACCATATGGTGGAGATTTACAAATAGGTTCAATGATTGTAAACGGTGAGATTGATTTCGTTATATTTCTCCGCGATCCTCTAACAGCTCAGCCACACGAACCTGATGTTAGTGCTCTTCTAAGGGTTTGCGATGTGCATAATGTTCCTTTGGCTACAAATTTGGCAACTGCAGAAGCTCTTGTTTTGGAGATACAAAAGAAAATACTTCAAGAAAACCAAAAAAACGAAGAAACTGGTGAGTGAGTAATTATGAATAAAATAAACAATGTAAGCAAAGATGCTTTGCTTGTTTTGATATATTTTCTTTTGTTTTTATTTTTTGTGTGGAAAGTGCCATTTGTTGTTGGCGCTCTTGTTCTTGGTTTCTATTTTTCCATAATCCTGAGTGTTCCATACGATTTTGTCTTAAAAAAGACAAATAAAAAATTTTTAGCTGTAATTTCTTACATACTTGTCGTTTTTATATTTGTTTATACCATCATTTCATTTTTCCCGAAGACATTTGATCAGGTGTATAAATTATTTCAGGCGTCAAAAGATTTGAATATAAATGGGAATTTTCCGACGTGGTTAGTGAATGCTATAAATGAGCTGAAGTCAAATATTTCTTCAATTCTTTTAAGTATATTGAACAAGGTGGTCGGTGTATTACCTTCCCTGATTACTATGCTGATGTTTATTTTAGTGACCATGGTAGGAATAGAAAGTATAAAATCTTATCTTGCTAAAAATATTTCGATATTATTTGTTGAAAATCCTGATTATGGTAAAAAATTTGTTTATGAACTTTTTGGGGATATTAGAAAGTACATCAGAGGTCAGGTTCTTGTTTCTTTTATAAGTGCTTTCCTTACAACGTTAGGATTGATATTATTGAATATTCCCTCGGCATTAACACTAGGTGTGTTAACGTTTCTTGGGGGTTTTTTCCCATTTGTTGGATTACTTATCTCTGCTGTACCTATGTATTTATTTGCTTTTTCCACAGGTGGTTTGAAATCTGTTATTTTCCTAACTTTTTTACTTGTTGGTGTTAACCAAGCTGAATCTTGGATTTATGGTCCAAGAATCCAGAGTGATAATTTGAAATTACATTGGTTTGTAATAATTCTGGCTATTTTCTTACTTGGGGATATCTTAGGTTTTGTAGGCGTTTTAATAGCTATTCCTGTGTTGCTCTTTGTTAGAAAATTTTGGAAATATTATGTTCTGAAAAACAACTAACTTAAAAATACAGAACCTGGCCAATTGGAAAAATGGCTTAAGTTAGAATAAAAAAATACATCTGCTAAAATTGTCTTTGTGTCAAATTACATATTTGCTCTGATTTTACCTCTTAATGTATTTAACTAATATTCAGTCTAGAAAGTTCGAAGCTTTTGGCAGATAAGGGATATTAGCAATGAAAGTATACATAAAGCCCTTTGAGAAAGAAAAAGCAGAGAGTTTATAGACACACTCTCTGCCCATCCAAAAATGATTAGATTAATTGACAAATAGTTTTTACATTAGCCAAGGTGAGAATTAAATTTATTAAAAGCATTATTTATTTTTTGCTAGCGACTATTATCATATTATGTGACGAATTAGCAATTCCTGATACTGTTGAAATAGAATCAATTGAAAAATATTGGATTTTTTTGAAATATTTTTTTAGTAGATTATAAATTTCTATAATATCATATTCCTTTATATGAAATGGATTTTTTATATGTTTTCTATTTATTCTGTTTGGAGTAGACATAATAAGCTTTCCATCTGATTTAATTACACGATATGCTTCCTTAATGTATTCTTCTACGTTTTCTAGTGGTAAATGTTCAATTGTTTCATATGAAACATATGCATTAAAATATTCATTATTAAAAGGTAACTTAGTTACATCAGCTTGAATCCAATCTATGTTATCTAATTTGAAATATTTCTTTCCGAATTCAATAGAATCTTTTGCTAAGTCAACAGCAGTAACTTTTTCAGCATGCGTAGATAAATAGGCAGCTCCATATCCAAATCCACTCGCGGCTTCTAAGACGTTGTCCGAAGATTTTATAAATGATGCTGCCAAATCATACTTTGAACTAGTTGTTAAAAGAGAAACAAAAGGCATAAATTCTGTTCCAGGAATGCCTCTTTCCCACATATATGCAATTTTATTTTTATTAACATTTTCTTTAAATTTTTTATCGTAAATGAAACCATAGATTTTTTGTGATAGAAAAATATTTTTTTCTGTTAGTAAAATTTGCCTAACTATATTTAGAATTTCTTCTGGTTTTTGTGATTTTCTTACATAATCAGGCAAAATAATTTTATTTGAATAAATGTCAATTATAATTCCTGAGATTATTATTCCATTATTTTCATTTTCTAAAATAAAATCTAACATGTACATATTATCATTTATATGTTCGAACTTTCCGGCAACTATTTTGGAACTATCAAATGAGAAATTATTTATTAATTTGTTATTGTAGTGAAAGAACTTTTCTATAGGAGTTATTGAATTAGGAGTGAATAATATTTGTTTTTTCGAAAACAATCCGAATACATAATCATTTACGTTTTCCAAAGAGAATATATCTATAAGTGAAAAATCTTTAAAGTTTGTTAGTAATTCTAACATAAATTCTTTTAATGGATCAAAAATGGGTATAGCTATTAATATGTGTTCATAGTTAGTTTTAAATGCTTTTTCAATTGTTTCCTTTATATAAAATTTATTAAAATTACCAATGATATCATCAACGACAAATAATAATTTTTTTAAATTTATATTATTATTAATATAATCTTTTACTTCGTTACTAAGAGAGCTATTTTTATCCTTAATATATGGTAAAGTATAATTAATTTCCATCAAAGATTTAATTGTATTTTGAATATTCAAAATTTGCTTTTCAAGGGAAGAATTCTTTTCCACAAATTCACGGTACTCTATGGAATTGTAATTAGGCGATACAATCATTTCTACAGCTTCATCTATAGTTTGGAAAATGTAGTCTTTAGGGTAGAATTCCTCTGCTACATAGAAATTATGAATTACTGGTTTAATTCCTTTACTCATAGCTTCAAGTATTGCTACACCGTATCCTTCATGTATGCTAGTTGAAAGGAAAATGTTTTTATCTTCCAAATAATCTTCAACATTTTTGATAAATCCGTCGAACTTGAATTTGTCTTTTATTTCCATCTTTTCAAGAATGTACGACACGTACCTATACATTCTTTCATCTTGCATTTGACCTGCCCAGAACAAGCTATAATTTGGATCTATATCTGTCAGTTTTTTCAATATTTGAGTAGCAAAAACAGGGTTTTTCTTGTAGTTGAAGTGCCCTACAAAAACAATGTTAGGACCTGGTTCCCTTATTTTGAAAGTAAACTTAGTCAAGTCAATGCCGTTCCAGACAAGCGATTGAGGAATAAATTTTATTTGAGAACAGTTTTCAATGGTGGTTTTCAAAACATTTTCGGCAACAAAAATAACATGATCAATTTTGTCCCACTTGATGTTTTTCAAGAAGTCTAAGCGAAGTGACTTATAGCCATGCAGTCTACACAAAATTTTCTTCCCTGCCTTTGGCAGTTTGTTTGTAATTTCTATGGCCAATTCATTAGCCCATTCGAGCCAAACAATGTCCGCCCAGTTGTAAGCTTCTTGAATCTGTCTTCCGTCAGTAGTGACTACGAGTTTTATTTCGTAGATATTTGACAAAATCTGAGCTATATCTTTTATGAAGTTATCCAAACCTGGAAGGCAAAAAAATGCTAACCTTTCATTTCTTTTGAAAAATTTCTTTGCTTCTTCGAATTTTTGTTTCATTTGTTCTGGAGCATTAAGTTCACAGGCTTTTCCGTAATAATGTATTGCCATTGCAGAATTATTCTGCCTTAGTTGCGTGTCTCCCAAAAGATCGTATACTTCCCAGCTTTTGTTTTTTATTCGTGTCAGATATCTCCAAGATTCAAAGTAATTTTGCTTTTCAAATAATACTTTTGAATAGTTGAACAAAGCATCGTCATGTGTTGGATCAAATTCTAAGGCTTTTTTGAAATGATTTAGTGCATCATCTAGTTTGCCTTCTTGATAGAAAATTATTCCAAGTACGTTGTGCTTATCTACAGTAGATTCTATCTTGTCTGCATATTGTTTTGCCTTTTCAAATTCACCATTTTGGAGAAGCCTATTTATTTCATCTAACATGCTGTTTGTTCACTCCTTTCAAGTATGCTAATTAATTTATTCTCCTATTAGATAGGGTATTCCTTAGTACGAGGATATAAATTTGTTGAGTGTTATGTGTTTAAAGAATTATACATTGAAACACTAAAATACAAAAAGGCGAGCTTTATGCTCGCCTTTGTATTTTTTTCCTGATTATCAATTACAGCAAATTATTACTGTTCGAATTTTTATGCACGCGTATCATAAAATATATTCCTGGATAATCTTCTTTATTTCATCTTTTGTTGCTACTTTACCCGAGATTTTAACTTTCCCGTTGACTACTAATGCGGGAGTAAACATGATATCGTATTCCATTATTTTGTCTATGTCTTGTACTTTTTCAATGTTTGTACTGATTCCGAGTTCTTTTAGAGCTTCTTCTGTGTTTCTTTCAAGTGCTTTGCACTTTGGACAACCTTTACCTAAGATTTTGATATCCATAAATTCCACCTCCGTTGTTTTTCGCTCTTATCTTATGCTATTATACCAAATATGTAACCTGTAAGTGTTGCCATTATGATTACTAAAGCAACATATGTTGCTGTTTTTTTCCATCCTAAGACGCTGTTTATTACAAGCATATTAGGAAGACTTAGAGCTGGACCAGCTAATAGTAAAGCAAGTGCGGGACCTTGACCCATTCCAGCACCAAGAAGCCCTTGCAGTATTGGAATTTCAGTGAGTGTTGCAAAGTACATGAATGCTCCAACAACTGAAGCTATGAAATTTGATAATAATGAATTGCCACCGACTATTGATGATATGTATTTAGATGGTATTATACCTGCATCAGTATTTGGGCGCCCCATGAAAAAGCCAGCTAAAAGTACGCCGATGAATAGCAACGGTACGATTTGTTTGGCGAAGCTCCAAGTTGATTCAAACCAAGAAGATATTTCTTCTTTTTTAAACCATATGTATATAATTAACACTAGGATTGCCAATAAAAATGTCGTGATATACCACTTTATGTTGTACACCGTGCTGAAGAAACCGGTTTCTTGAGCAGGTTTACTCCAAGCTGCGAAAATTAATATGAGCACTAAATTGAATATGAAAATCATATCTTGATACAATTTCCTTCCTTTACTTTCTTCTGATGAGGAATTTGAACTAATTTGGTTCATTCTTTCTTTATCTTCTTTTCCATAAATAAATTCCATGATTAGCCCTATGACTATTGAAAATACTATGGCGCCGATCGCTCTAGCTAATCCTAATTTCCAACCTAGAATACGAGCTGTCATGATAATAGCAAGTACATTAATGGCAGGGCCAGAGTAGAGGAACGCAATTGCGGGACCAATTCCAGCTCCTCGTTTGTAAATTCCTGCAAAGAGTGGCAGTACTGTACATGAGCATACGGCTAAAATTGTACCTGATACTGAAGCAACAGCATACGCTAACCACTTTTTTGCTTTACTTCCAAGATATTTTATAACTGCATTTTGAGAGATAAATATAGATATCGCACCAGCTATGAAGAAAGCAGGTATAAGGCATGTTAGTACATGGAGCCTTGCGTATTCTTGGAGCATGTAAAGTGATTCAAAAATAGCGCCTGTAAAGCGTTGGTTGGAAAGTGGCATATAGTAAGCGAAAAGGAAAATAGCGACTATTAATACAAATTTTTGCCATTCTTTAAGTTCTTTCATTTTTGCTTCCCCCTTTTTTTGAAGTTTTAGTTTCTGTTCCTCATACTTACACTTGTACAGAATGCTACCTCTACACTGAGATATTTTTCTAGTCTCCCTCTCTGATTTTTTGTTCGTCTATTTCAAAGTCTATTTCTGTTGACAAAGAAAATTTGCCTTTTAAATCTTCTTTAATTATGTTCGCAGCACATTTGAGAGAATTCAATATGCAAGGTGTCTGTAATTTGTAATTTACTGTAAGCCCTTTCTTTTCACTTCTCACAATACCTGCATTCTTCAAGATGTTGAGATGTTTTGAAACAGAAGGTTGATCTATATTAAGTTTTTGTGCGATGCTGCATACACATAATTCTCCATATTTTGAAAGAAGTTCTACAATCATTATTCTTTTTGGGTGGGCTAACGCTTTGAATATCGAAGCGTACATTTCATATGCATCTTCTTTCATTTTTTCCTCTCCCTTCTTTTTGATTTTTTTCTTATATTCCAATATTAGAATATAATATAAATAAAAAATGTCAAGTAAGATTTTTTTTAAATGCAAGTTTAATACAAAGAACAAAAGCACACCTCAAAGGTGTGCTTTTGTTTAATTGCTTTGTAATCTTTTTATCTAACACCTAAAGCCACGGGGATGTTCCTTGGAGAATTGATTGTTACAAGTTTTCCAGCATACACCATTCCAGTGGACCCGCCACCATCTAACATCATTGCGGATTCGTATCCTTTTGAAAGTAAGAACTGAGCTGCTTCGTCAAAATTCATGCCTGTTCCATTTGTGCCTTCTATCGTTATTAGATGAACCTTTCCGTCCTTTATAGCAATTATTGTTCGTGAAGCTCTTGTTGTAGGTATTCCTCCACCATAACGTAGTTTTTCTTCGGCGGCATCTTGTATAATTTTCTTATCTTGGATAAGCAACGGACCAGCACCTACAGCGTTTTTTACTTTATAACCGTTGTCTGTGTAGAGTTCAACACTTACGTCTGCTCCTACCGATATTTTAGGAAGGTACTGTTTTTGAATATCGTTGCTTATAGCAATTACTAATGAATTATTTGGAACATATTCAACGTAGCCAACAGACGTTACTTTTCCGTTCTTAGCAACTATGTAATTTTTTGAAACATCTTTCGTGATTTTCATTTTATACTCATCTGTATATAAGCTAACCTCGTTGACGGTTTTTGTGTTTACGCTTTTTACCATTAGTAGTGTGTCGCCTATTCTAACGGTTATATCGATGTAATTTTTTCCAATAAAGACTTTATCATCTGTGGTTTCAATGAACATCGGTCTAAGCCCGTACCTATGTGATAGAACTTTACCACCAGAGATGATTATATCTATTGGCATTCCTGTAGCTGGGTCAAAGTAGTTTGCGTTGACACCGTGAATTAAACCATTTTGTGATAATATGGAAGAGAGTTGGGCAGTATATCCAATACCGTTTTTAGGTAATACTGGAACTAAATCAACAAATCTTGGATCGAGAATTAAATAATTAACGATGAATGTTCTTCCAGCAAATGTCTCTGTTTTCTTTATGTAATCTATTTTCTTAGATGTTGGTATAAGGAATATTTCTATTGTTTGATTTGTTATGGAAATTTCATATTTTTCAATATCTTTTTGGATTGATAAAATTAATGTGCCATTACTTTTAGAAGCGTTGATACCTTGTGGTATGTTTTTTGGTAAATCAAAAGGTGTAAGTTTTATTGTGATTTTCTTATCTAAAAGATTTATATTTACAAGTTCTTTATTTAATTGAGCAGAGGTATCTATTCTTATT
The DNA here is from genome assembly GCF_000017545.1 of Fervidobacterium nodosum Rt17-B1. Taxonomy (NCBI): domain Bacteria; kingdom Thermotogati; phylum Thermotogota; class Thermotogae; order Thermotogales; family Fervidobacteriaceae; genus Fervidobacterium; species Fervidobacterium nodosum. Next base: position 1,615,197 of record NC_009718.1, read on the forward strand.
ACGTCGTTTGTGTAAGAAATAGAATTTATGGAAACTGGTTTGTCGAAAAATATGTTATTGGAGGTTTGCAATTTCAGTACGTTGATTAATGAGTCAATTTTAACTAATAATTTCCCATTTGAAGTGGTGTATGCATTCGGTACGTACTGTTCAAAATCGATTATGAAATCTCCAGAAGAGCCTATTATGAGCTTTTTGTTATAAATAAGATACATTCTCTCCGCTTTGACTATGTTAAAACCAATATCTTTGAGTTGATCTTCAGTGATATATCCATTTGTTAATGTATAGACTTTATTGTTAAAAAGCAAGACTTGAGAAAATATGACACTCGAATATAGGAGAATTATAGCGGAAAGAATGTTCAAATATCTTAATTTTTTTGTTCCATTTGCCAACATCTTATCAACATCCTTATCTACGTTTGTTGTAAATTTTACATAAAAAACATTCTGTTTTTCTGTGATTAATTATATCATACACTGGAAAAATTTCTATTTATAGTATTTTATAATTATTTTACAATTGAAAGTATTATTGGTTTTACTTGAGGTTTTTCTTGAGAGATTTTGTAACTTTCTTCGAGTAATTTTACAGCATCGTTGATTTCGCTTTTCTCACTAACATACATTTTTGCAATTGTGTCACCAGGATGCACATAATCTCCTATTTTCTTTGTGATTTCTATTCCAACTCTGTAGTCTATTGTATCTTCTTTGGTTTTCCTGCCTGCACCAAGGTAATTTGAAGCAATTCCGATTTTTTCGGTATCGATAGCTGTTATATATCCTTCAACTTTTGCTTTGAATTCAACTATATTGTCTGTCATTGGTAAAATTTCTCTTGGTCTATCAACAACTTCAGGATTGCCACCTTGGTATTTTACTAATTCGCGGAATTTGTTCAATGCAGCTCCACTTTCAAGAGCTTCTTTAGACATTTTCAGACATTCTTCAAATGTGCCTTTTTCCGCTAAGTGACACATCCAAGCAGATATGTTTAAACACAATTCTGTGAAGTCATCTGGTCCATTGCATTTTAGTGTTTCAATAGCTTCCAGTACTTCTAGAGAATTTCCTACCATTTTGCCAAGTGGAACGTCCATATTGGTTAGCACTGCCACAGCTTTTTTTCCATGAGATTTTGCTATATCCACCATCGCTTCCGCGAGTTCTTTTGCTTGTTCCAATGTTTTCATAAACGCGCCACTACCGACTTTTACGTCGAGAACAAATCCATCAGCTCCACCGGCTAGTTTTTTGCTCATTATACTTGCTGCGATAAGTGATACTTCATCGACAGTTGCAGTCGCATCTCTAAGTGCGTATATTTTCTTATCTGCTGGAACCAAGTTCGCTGTCTGACCAACTATCGCAATACCTATTTTTCTGACATTTTCAAAGAATTCTTCCTCGCTAAGAGATGTTCTAAAACCTGGTATAGATTCCAATTTGTCGATTGTACCGCCTGTGTGCCCGAGTGCTCGACCAGACATTTTGGCAACAGGTACACCGAGCGAAGCGACGATAGGTCCAACGACTAAAGTTGTCTTATCTCCCACACCACCTGTGGAATGTTTATCAATTTTTATACCTGGGATAGGCGAAAGGTCTATTTTATCTCCTGAATCTGCCATTACCTTTGTTAGTGTTGCCCTTTCTTCACTATCCATATGTCTAAAATAAATGGCCATTAAAAATGCGGCCATTTGATAATCAGGAATTTCACCTTTTACGTATCCATTTACCATGAACTCTATTTCTTCTTTTGTAAGTTTTCCACCATTTCTCTTTTTCAGTATTACATCGTACGCACGCATTTTTATTCCTCCTCGGTATTTTTGCCATTATTTGTTTTCATCTGTAGTCTCCTGTGAGCTTTTTTTGAAATATACTCTAAACGTTGTGCCTTCACCTACTTTACTTTCGAACGATATTGTTGCATTATGCTTGTCAGCTATCATCTTAACAATTGACAAGCCAAGTCCTGTGCCTCCAACTTTTCTGCTTCGAGCTTTGTCAACTCTGTAAAATCTTTCAAATAATCTTTTTTGTGCATCTTCTGGTATTCCAGGGCCTGTATCTTGCACTTCAAAAACCAATTTATCTTCCTTTCCATAGCATTTTACAAATACTTTTTTTTCTCCTGTTTCTTTTATCGATGTATATTTGACTGCATTGTCAACTAAATTTAATACAAGTTGAACAAGTCTATCGAAATCTCCATAAACAGTAGATTTACATTCACATTTAGTGTAAAGTTCCACACCGTAATCTTCAGCGAGAGGTTCTAAGATTGTTACAACTCTCTCTATAACTTTGCACATGTTAACATCTGAGAAGTTAAACTTCGCATCTCCAGATTCAAGCTTCTCAAGATCTAGTAAATCGTTTATTAACCTCGTCATCCTTGCTGATTCACTTTCTATTACACCAAGAAATTTTCTAACGAGCTCTTTATTTGACAAATCATCATCAAGCAAGGCCTCAGCGTAACCGTGAATGGATGTCAGAGGTGTCCTAAGTTCGTGAGATACATTTGATATAAATTCTCTGCGCAGTTTATCAAGTTGTTTTTCTTTTGTGGTATCATGGAGTACGATTATATACCTTTCGCTTTCTTGATCAAATTTTATAGGCACGACTTTGGCATCATAGTATCGTGTTTCTCCATTTGTTTGCATCACTACATCGCCACTTTGTATTTCCCCGGTTTCCAGTGCTTTTTCAAACATCTCGAGTAGGAAGTAATTTTCTACAACGTCATAAACCTTTCTTCCCTCTATGCCAGGTCTTGTGATATCTCTACCAGCAATATTGGCAAATGTAATAACTCCGTCTCCTCTTACGATGATTATTGGATCTGTTATATTGTTTAATATGGTGAAAATATTTCTTCTTTCTTTTTCGCTTTCAAATATTCTTTTTTCTAATTCTTCTATCTTTTTTCTAAGTCTTTCATAGATGTATAGAGGAGGTGTGCCAACCTCCTCCCCTATAGTAATTGCAATTTTATCAAGATAACGAGAATATATACGTAAATTTTTTCGATTAAGAAAAAATAATATCGAAAAAATTAATGCTAATACTGTTATAAAAATTGCGTAAATAATCATTTTTCAATTATTCTTCCTTTCCTGGGTCTCTAAATTTATAACCTTTTCCTCTGACTGTAACAACGTATCTTGGATTTGATGGATCATCTTCAATTTTTGTTCTGAGTCTTCTTATGTGTACGTCAACAGTTCTTGTATCGCCGAAGTAGTCATACCCCCACAGTTTGTCAAGTAAAACATCTCTTGAAAATACTTTCCCTTCGTTTTCGGCAAGGAATCTTAGGAGGTCAAATTCAAGTGGGGTAAGACTTACTTTCTTTCCCTTTACTCTTACTTCGTATTTGTCTATATCGATTTCCAAATCTTTTGCAACAATTTTCTTCGGTTTTTCTTCTTTTACAACCGTACCAAGTTGCATTCTTCTAAATACGGCTCTAATTCTTGCAAGAAGCTCTCTAACGCTGAATGGTTTTACTATGTAATCATCTGCGCCAAGTTCCAACCCAAGTACCTTATCAAATTCTTCACCTTTTGCACTAAGGAAGATAACAGGCGTTAACTTATGTTTGTCTTTAGCTCTTATTGTCCTAACAAATTCGAAGCCGTCCATATTTGGAAGCATTATATCGACTATAAACATATCTACATCTTTTTCTTTTAATTCTTGAAGAGCTTTCTCAGCATCTTCTGCAGGGATAACGTCGTATCCTTCTTTCTGTAACGTAAAACTTACCAATTCCAGAATCTCTGGTTGGTCATCAATAATCATAATCGTTTTTTTTGCCATAACCACTCCTCCTTAAATTAAAGTTGTTTTCTTTTACAATTATATCACCAAAAGTTACCTTTTGTCAAAAAGTTTTTTGGTATAGTTTAATAAAGATTACATGTAACAATTTGAAGGAAAAAAATAAAAAGGCAAAACATCGAATGTGTTTTGCCTTTAATTTAAATTTTTAAATGAATAAATTTTAATTTTGAAAGAAATTAGAACGAAAATTCAGTATTTAGTGCTAAGATGTAATTTTGAAAATCTATAGTTTTATAAAATATCGCGAAATTTTTCCAAGAAATTTTTGCAGTAAATATTTGATAGTTAGCTTCACCTGATTTTTCAGGAGTTGTTGCTCCAGACTCTGAAACGTTTCCTGTCCATCCATCCCAGAACCATTTCCATCTTATAGTGCCATTATCATTTACAAGACCTTTTATTAGATAATTGTATCTAAAATCGTAGGAAATGTCTAAATTTTGCAGTGTGCCATTTATACCAAATGAAAACATTTTTGCGTCAGGGCCGTAAATAAACCCAAGAGGATAATCTAAAAGGAGCCTACCACCAGGATTATTTTCTAAATCAAAATGTCTAACGTTTATTTTCAAGTATGGGAGATAGTTAGTGACATACATCCACTCGGATGTTTCTGAATACTCGAACCATATGTTTTGGCTGTATAAATTTAAAGATAGTCCTATATTTTTAGCATTTGCTCCTGGTTTATAATTCGAACCTGTTTCGGTAGGACTGTTGGCATCATCAAGTACAAATTCACCATATATTTTAAGTATATTTGAAAGGTTCAAAGTAAAATCAACACTTCCAGTTACATTACTGAATCCTTCGCCGTAGGTATTATGGAATATCGTAACAGGATTAAGATCTATTATATCAGGAAATTTACCACCAACCACGTTGAGCTCACCAAGACCTATTCTTAAGTCTGTATTCCAAGGCAAGTCTAATAGAAAATCAAGTCTATGTGCGAAAATATACTTTGATGGTTCTGAGAAATATATGCCTGCTGTGTGTTGATCGGAATAATTTTTTTGTATGTACTCTTCTTGTTGTGAAAGTAAAGGGTAAGAAGTAATAGCATGGAATGCATAGCTTGCGTTTGTTGATTTTAAAGATATTGTAATGTTGTCCTGATAAGTTGTTGGAGAGATGTGGACTGGGTATTGAGCATCTCCCCATTTTAATGGGAATCTACCTATTGCAGCAAAAAGCCAATCATTCGCGTAATATAGGTAAGAGTACGTTGGAAAATTCAAATCCACAGATATTTTGGAAAAATCGAGAGGATTTGTTATGTTAAATGGAATATTGTTGCCTTGGTTTAGTGTTGCCAACTTGTTTCTCTTTTCTTTTTCGAAAGGTAATTCTATATAAAGTCCGATGTTTGGGATTTTCCAATTTAAAATTAATTTAAAAAAGGCTGGTATTTCATCTTGTAAATAGAAAACATTCTCAGCGGGATTGGTAGGGACACCTATCCATCTATCTCCCTTGGTTATAAGCTGAGAAGACCAAGAAGCTGTATAAAACGATGGAGAGAAAATTAATTTCATATTTTGCGCGTTAGGAATTTCATTGCTTGCCCATTCTAATGGGACCGGAAGGATTCCAACAACTTTCAATGACTCTGGTTTGTTATAGTAAAAGCTTGAATACGCAAAAATCCATGTGTTTAAAAAAACTATCGTTATTATAACAAATTTTACTATATTTTTACTGGTAATTAGCACTTTATACCCTCCTGAAAGCATCTAGCACAGCTTCGGCAACCGCTCTTTCGAAATTTCCTTCGTTAATAGCTGTGCCTATTATGCTTTCTTCTATTCCATTGTATTGTTTAGTTATGTGTACTAAAACGTATTTTTTACCAACGAAATAAACTTCTGCTACATCATCAAATGATAATGCAAAATCGTGGATTTCAGAGAGGGCATTTAGAACAGCATTTCCAATGACTTTTGGGATGTTTCGCGTTGTCTTAGGACCAGAAAACTCTCCATAAAATTCTTCTTCGCCGTGTTCTATTGTTACGTTAACACGTACGTTTCTTTCATCAATGGGTTCAACTTTCAAGTTTGTAAGTTGGTATGGAAGTATTTTTTGTGATTTAACATCGCCTTCAACTTGCGCGATTGATATTATTTTTCTATCGAGCCTCATCCCTGTGCTTGCCAAAACAACGGTTTCTATATCTCTCACAAGTTGCTTTGGGCTTTTATCACTTGAAGTTATTACGTGGATTTCACTTAAATTTCCACTATCCCCTACAACTTTCACAGCTTTAACCCCGGGTACTTTTGAAATTAGTTCTTCTATTTTCAAAACATCCACAGTAGGCATAATATTCCCCCCGATTAAATTAATAAATATTTTTGTGCATAATTATTATATCACTGAATTTTTGTTTTTCAAAATTTGAAGTTGTTGATATAATATTTTAAGTGGTAAGCAATTCGGAGGTGTTGTGATGGGAAGATTGATATACGGTACAGCTTACGATGGGATGATAAGGTTCTCACTTATTGATTCTAAAGATATTGTAAGTGAGTTAAGGGAGAGACATAAATTAAGTTATCTTCCTACGGTTGTACTTGGAAGATTAACAACTGCCGCAGGATTGGTAATACCATGGTTGTCGGAGAAGGAGACGATAACATTTGTAATTTCAGGTAACGGACCTGCTGGAAATGTTGTAAGTCAATCGAGTGCTAAAGGTACAGTTAGAGGATACATAACAAACAAAGATTTTGAATTAGAACCAAATGAGATAGGAAAATTTGATGTGAAAAACGCAATTGGTCAAGGTGAATTGACTGTTGTTAGAGACGTTGGTTTAAGAACTCCATATGTCTCTAAAGTGCCTTTGATTTCAGGAGAAATAGCGGAGGACGTAGCGTATTACTATACAAAATCAGAACAAATTCCATCGGCATTTGCTCTTGGTGTACTTATGGAAAAAAATGGTGTTTTAACATCAGGTGGACTTGCTGTGCAAATCCTTGATAGACATCTTCCAAATGAAGTGATAATTAAAATAGAGTCAAATCTTAAAAATTTTTCCATGACTCATTATTTGTTTGATAACATTCCTTTAGAAGAAATAGCAAGTTATGTACTTGGCGTTAATAATCTTATTTATGAGGAGACAAATGTTATTTTTAAATGCAATTGTAATAAAGAAAAAGCTTTCGAATCAATTATGATACTTGAATTGGAAGACTTGTACGAACTTCTCTCCGAGGAAAAAGCTGAAGTTACGTGTAAATGGTGTGGTTCGGTTTATCTATTTGATAAGGAAGATATAGAAAAAGCTATAGAACTAAAGAAAAAAGAGTAATAGCGCTTTATTTAGTTTATTTCTAATATTTCGTAAAGCATATTTTCTGCTTCTCTTTCATGGCCTTCTATGTATTTGTTCATAATTTCTAAGATTTTGTTTTCAAATTCTTCAGGGAGTATTTTTTTTAAATTATTGTATTCTACACGCATTATTTTTGGATGTTGTGTTTTTTCTGGTTTTTCGTATTCGTAGAAAAGTTCTTCCTCAAGCTTTTCTCCTGGAATTGCGCCCGTGTATTTTATTTTTATATTTTGTTTTCCCATAATCTTGGCAAGGGCTTTTGCTACTTCTTCAACGGGAATCTGCTCTCCCATATCAAGGACGTATAGTTCTCTATTTGTGGATAAAGCTCCCGCTTGAATTACGAGTGACACGGCTTCTGGGATGCTCATCCAATAACGTTTCATTCTTGGATCAGTTATTGTTACAGGTTCATCGTTTTCTATTTGTTTTTTGAATTTCCAAAGCACACTGCCTCTGCTGCCTATGACATTTCCGAATCTTACTATCGAAAAATCTGTCTTGCATGTATCTGGTATTGAGAGTAAGTAAAGTTCCGCTAATCTTTTACTTGTACCCATATATGAAGTTGGATGAACTGCTTTGTCGGTGGATATAAACACGAATTTTTCAACATTGTAGTTGCAAGATAATTTTGCAAGGTTTATGGTGCCTAATACATTTACTCTAAGTGCTTCGTAAAGATTGTTTTGCATAAAAAATACATGTTTGTGTGCAGCGGCGTGGAAGACAATATCCGGCCTATGAGTTTTGAAAATTTTTTCCATCATGTTTTTGTCTGTAACGTCTGATATTATTGGCACTATATCGAGTTCGTAATATTTCTCTTTCAATTCGTTGTAAATTTCATATATGCTATTTTCTCCTCGCCCAACTAAGACTACTTTTTTTGGAGAAAACTTACAAACTTGCCTTGAAATTTCAGAACCGATACTACCACCGGCGCCGGTTATTAGAATTGTTTTTCCTGTTAAGTATTTGCTTATAGAGTCTATGTCAACACTTACTGGTTCCCTTCCAACAATATCTTGTAAGGAAATTTCACGTAAATCTGTTATTGTTGGATTTCTATCTAAAAATTCGGTTATTGAAGGGAAAGTTTTTAGTTTAACTTTTTCTGTATCTATTGTTGAGATTATTCTGCTCATGACTTGTTTTGAAGCAGAGGGTATAGCTATTAGTATTTCATCAATTTCAAGCTTATCGATGTAATTATTTATTGAGTCTACAGAGTCCAAAACCTTTACACCGGCAACGTATTTTCCTATTTTTTGTGTATCGTCATCGAAAAAGGCGACAACGGTACCGTAGTTTGTTCTTTTTATTTCGTTTAATAATATGACACCAGCATCACCGGCACCTATTATAGCTATTCTTTTTTCGCTTTTTCGTTTCCAACTTAACAGATATTGATAAATTATCCTTGCACTTAATAGGAGAAAATAGCTACCAAGGAAGGTAAGCATTCCAACGGAACGTGGAAGAACGACCAATCTTGTGAAATGTATGAATATTAGTGTGAAAGCATAACCAATAAACAGACCTCTTAGTAGAACAATCAAATCTTTTGGTGTTGCATAACGCCAGACAATGCGGTAAGTACCATTTAAAAGGTTCGATATAATTGTTATTATTACAAGGACAAAAACCCCGGATGAATACTTTGACATTTCTAAAAAGTCGAATCCAAATCTTACAAACAATGCATTCAAGCCAGCTAATGTTAAAAGCGTGATATCTATTAGAAAGAGCAAAAAATTTCTACTCGAAAAGAGTTTTAGAAAATTATCAATTTTTTTAGACTTCAAATTTCAGGAACACCTCCGGGGATATATTTTATGCTTGCACCTAATTTTGAGAACTTTTCAATCACGTTTTCGTAACCTCTGAAAATATGTTCAACGCTTGTTACCTCAGTTCTATCTTCCGCAGCTAATCCTGCAATTACCAAAGCCGCTGTTGCTCTTAAATCGGTGCCCATAACTGTTGTGCCATATAACTTTTCGACACCATTTATAAATACTGTATTCTCGATAATTTTCATATTTGCACCCATTCTGACAAGCTCCGCAACATGAGCAAACCTTGTTTTAAAGACATTTTCCGTTACCGTGCTAGAACCATCAGCAAGTGAAAGGTAAACCAATATTTGTGGCTGAAGGTCTGTGGGGAAACCTGGATATGGTAATACATTTATATCGCAACCATACCATTTATCCGGGGATTTTACTTCTACCTCATTTTCCCCCTTCTTAATAATTGCACCGGTTTTTTCTAAAACAAACCATAAAGCTTCTAAGTGTTCTGGTATTATATTTTTTACAATTCCTTCTCCTTTTGTTGCGAGTATGCCTATTATGTATGTTCCTGCTTCTATTCTATCTGGTATTATTGTATGTTCACATCCGTGGAGCTTTTCTACACCTTCAACTATTATCTTACTTGTACCAGCGCCATAAACTTTTGCTCCCATTTTGTTCAGCAAATTTTGTAAATCAATTATTTCAGGTTCCATCGCTGCATTCTCTATAATCGTCTTACCTGGAAGTATGGCTGCGGTACTCATTATATGCTCTGTTGCTCCAACACTTGGAAATGGTAAATAAACTACACTTTCTTCCTCTTTTTTCCCTCTCTTAGCACGTATCTCGCCATGGTCAAAGCTTATTTCAAAACCAATTTTTTTAAGACCTTCAAGGTGAAAATCAACAGGTCTTGCCCCTATTGCACAACCACCAGGAAGGGGCGTGCTTGCTTCACCAACTAATGCGGCAATAGGGCCAAGGACGTTAAATGATGCACGCATTTTTCTAACAAGTTCGTACTGAATATGTGTTATTGAGATTTTACCTGAAATCTTTACAATACCTTTATGTTTGTCAAAAAAGACGTCTTTACCCGTAGTTCTGAGAATATCAATCATTGTTTCAACATCGGATAGAACTGGAACTTTGTAAAGTGTGACCTCTTCTTCTGTGAGCAAAGCGGCAGCCAAAAGAGGTAACGCAGAATTTTTTGCGCCCGATATCTCAACTTCACCAGAAAGTTTACTTCTTTCAACTATTATTGAACCCATAATTTAATCATTCTCTCCTTTTTTATACATAGTTACTTTACATTATTCTACAATTTTCATTAGCTCTTCTATGTTTGTTGAATCATCTGGATAATTTGAAATTTTTACTGTCGCTGGTATATTATGTAGTATGAGCGCATTTTCAATTCTTTCTTTAACTTTCATACTATTTTCCTTATTTACTTCTGTTAAGAGTACAATGAATTGATTTTCAGAGCTTCTTCCAACGCTGTCAAGAGGGACTCTTACAAGTTCTTTTAATAATTTTCCAACACCCAATAAGTTTTGTTCTTTTTCTATCTGTGCCATTTTGTCGAAATTACTAATGGTTACTGTTATAATGGCGTAGCCAAAATTTTCTTCAAACGCTTTTTGATGATAGTACGAAATGAGCTTTAACATATGTTCTTTTGAGTATACTCTTGTCAGTGGGTCTATCATTCTCTTTGTCCCTACGTCTTTTATAAAATCATCAAAGACTTCAAACTGTTTTTTCATAATAGAAGAATATTCGGTGAGAAGCATTTCCAACTCGTTTTCACGCATCTTTAATTTTGATATTTCATCTTCTAACTCTCTTACTCTTTGGATTAACTCTTCTTTTGAAAGCTTTTCGTATTCCATAGTTATTTCCCCCCGTTCGAATTATTTGAACCATCATTTATGGTGTAATCTTCTAAAAGCACTACGTACTTAGGAATTGTAGGAATTTTGATTCTGAAGATACCATTGCTATACTCACCTATTGATATATTGTTATTTTTTAATAGTCGCCCGTATGGTATATATTCCGAGATATAGACTTTGCCATTTATTTTAATATTTGGGTCTGGTAAATCTATCCTATAGTTTGAATAATAACCAACCGTTTTTTTTGTGTACATTTCGTATGCTTGTGTATCTGTTGATTCTTTCAGTGTTTGAGTGGCCTCATTTGTGGATTCTATTGATTCAATAGTTACAGGGAATTCTTTCTCCCACCACTTTATCGCGTATCCAACGTTACCAGTTTTTTCAACAAAACCAATTAGCTCACCTGTCGTTGCGTCAACAACAATACCTTTTTTCTTTAGATTCAGAACATAAATTCCTTTAGAGTCTTCACTTAAAACTTCAAGAGCATTGGTAGTAGTATCTTTGAATAAAGTAACATTTAGAGTAATTTTTTCTTTTTCAAATAATTTTTCCAAATTTCTTTTTGAACTGTAAATTGGTGTAGAAGATTTATACAATATTGTATGTATTGAGTTAGCTATGGAGTTTTTTGAAAAAATATCGAGAAATAGTAAAAGCATGAGAACAAGAAAGACAATAACTAATGTATTTAACTTCATTCTACGCTCTTCAACCTCACAAGTATATCCATTTTATCCAATACCATTCCTGCACCTTTTGCAACACAGCTCATTGGATCTTCTGCGCGTACTACTTTTATACCTGTTTCTTTTTCAAGTAGTTCGCAGATGCCCTTGAGTAATGAACCGCCACCAGCTACAACAATTCCCCGTTCTGTTATATCAGCAACGAGTTCCGGAGGAGTTTTCTCTAGAGTAGCTTTTGCAGTTTCGACAATTTGCATTGCTGTAGGTCTTATTGCTTCACGTATTTCTCCCCCAGTTAATGTTAATTTTTTGGGTAATCCACTTGATAATTCTATACCAACTATTTCAGTTTGTAATTCATCAAATTCTTTCAGAGGGTAAACGTTTCCAATTTCTATTTTTACACGTTCAGCTGTTCTTACACCGATTGTAACTCTGTAAACTTCTCTGACATATTGTATTATAGCTTCGTCGAATTCGTCTCCTGCAATTCTTGAGGAAGTTGCATTAACTATTGAACCAAGAGATATAACTGCTGCTTCCGTTGTCCCCCCACCGATATCTATAACCATATTTCCTTGCGGTTCTTCAACTGGAAGCCCTGCTCCTATAGCAGTTGCCATGGGTTCTTCTATTAAGAAAACCTTTTTTGCACCAGCTTCTTTCCCTGCTGTTAAAAGAGCTCTACTTTCAACTTCCGTTACACCATAAGGCACACCGATAACTACACGTGGTTTGAAAAACGAGAAACTTTCTTGAGCCTTTCCTATGAAGTAGCTCAACATCGCTAATGCAACATCGTAATCTGCGATGACGCCATCTTTGAGAGGCCTGATAGCTTGGATAAAAGATGGAGTCTTACCTATCATTTTCTTTGCTTCCGCACCGACTTTTACTATCTCTCCTGTGTCAACATTAATTGATATAACGGAAGGCTCGTTTATAACTATTCCTTTACCCCTCACATAAACTAAAGTATTTGCGGTTCCCAGATCTATTCCAAGATCAGATCTGCCAAACATTACTGCACTTCCTTTCTGATTATTTTTTCGAATAATTCAGTGGCTTCGTCTATTTTCTCAATTAACTTTCCACCAGCTTGAGCAAATGTTGGACTACCTCCGCCACCACCACCAAGTACTTTTGAAACCAATTTCGCTATGTTTCCGGCGTTATAATCTTGAGTAAGTTCTTTTGGAACTTTTACGGTCACAATTATTTTATCACTCATTTTAGATATAAGTAATACAATACCTTTTATTCTATCTGATATGTTATCTATAAGATCTTTTAAGATATCAGGTTCGACATCTTCAAGGACAGAGACTACATATTTTATATTGTTGTATTCTTTAACTTTTTTAGCGATCTCTTCAGGATTTATGAGTTTTCTCTTTATCTCCTGTATTTCTTTTTCTAAGTTCTTTTTCTCTTCCAAAATTTTTTGTATTTTTTCGACAATTTCACTTTTTGGAGCTTCGAGCAAAAGTTTTAATTTTTCGAAAAGTTCCTCATCTGTTCTCAAATATTCAAGAGAATTTAAACCTGTTATAGCTTCAATTCTTCTAACCCCAGCACTAACAGCAGATTCTGATACTATCTTAAATAGCCCTATTTCACCGGTATTTTTTACATGTGTACCACCACATAATTCTTCACTAAAATCGGAAACTTTTACGACTCTTACAAAATCACCATATTTTTCTTCGAATAATGCCATTGCGCCTTCTTTGACAGCCTCATCGTAGCTTTTAATTTCTGTGACTACAGGTATAGCTTTTAGAATTACTTCGTTCACTATGTTTTCTATTTTTGTAATTTCATCTTTTGTTAATGCTTGATAATGTGTAAAGTCGAATCTTAGTCTTGTTGGTTCAACCAAAGACCCAGCTTGCCTTACATGTGAGCCAAGAACTTTTCTTAAGGCTGAGTGCAAAATGTGGGTTGCAGTATGATTTCTCATCGTTGATTTTCTCTTTATTTCATCAACTTGAGATTGTACTTTTTCATTTACTGATATTTTTCCATTTAGCTTACCTCTATGTACGATTATACCTTCAACTGGTGAATAAACATATTCTACCGTGAAAAGTCCATCCTGGGATTTTATTACTCCAGTATCTGCTACTTGGCCACCTTTCTCAGCATAAAATGGGGTTATATCAAGTATTAATTCGCATTCTAAATCGTTGCCCTCGGCTTTTTCAACAAATTCTCCATTTACCCTTATTTTCAATACAGAAGATTCTGATACTAGTGTATCGTAACCAACAAATACGGTTTCTATCCCTAAATTTTCATACCCTGTTTTTTGGGCAAATTCTACTTCACCTTGAGCTTTTCTTGACCTTTCTCTTTGCTCTTCTAAGTATTTTTCAAATCCTTTTTCATCAAGTTCGTATCCATTTTCTGTAGCAATGTCTCTGAGTATATCAATTGGAAAACCATATGTATCGTACAATTTAAAAGCGTCTTCTGCACTTATTTTTCCAGAAGTGGTAACTATTTTTTGCACTATTTCAAGTCCTCTGGAAAGATTATTGATAAACTTCAACTCTTCGCTTTTTACTATATTTTCCACAAAGCTTTGCTTTTCAACGATTTCTGGGTAAATTTTCCCCATTTTTTGAACAACACTATCGACGATTTTGTATAAGAATGGTTCTTTTGCTCCTAATAATACTCCGTGCCTAAGAGCTCTTCTAAGTACCCTTCTTAATACATAACCTCTCCCTTCATTTGAAGGTAAGACGCCATCGGCAATCATAAACGTGACAGACCTTACATGGTCGGCGATAACCCTTATAGAAACGTCTTTTACTTTGTCGGATTTATAAGATACTTTAAGTACATTTTCAATGCTTTCTATTATGGGTTTGAACAAATCTGTATCAAAGTTCCAATAAACTCCTTGCATCATTGCGGAGATTCTTTCAAGACCAGCGCCAGTATCTATATTTTTTCTTGGGAGTGGATGAAGATTTCCTTCTTCATCTTGGTAAAATTCAGTGAAGACAAGATTCCAAATTTCTATGTATCTTCCATCTGTATTTGCTGGTGTTGGGTCCTGACCTTCTGGTACCGGGACTTCAACGCCCGTGTCGTAGAATATTTCAGAGCATGGACCACATGGACCTGTTGGACCTGCAGGTCCCCAAAAGTTATCTTCTTTGCTCATTCTTACTATTTTTCGTTCAGGTACACCTAGCTTGCGCCAAATTTCGTAAGCTTCGTCATCGTATTCGTAAACGGAAACCCATAATTTTTCTTCTGGCATCTCTAGTACTTTGGTCACGAATTCCCAAGCCCATTCAATAGCTTCTTGTTTAAAGTAATCTCCAAAAGAGAAATTACCGAGCATTTCGAAGAAAGTATGATGCCTTGGTGTTCTACCAACATTTTCTATATCATTTGTTCTTACACATTTTTGGCAAGTTGTAACTCTTGGATATACTGGATCAACTTTGCCCCAAAAAATTGGTTTAAATGGTACCATGCCTGCTACTGTAAACATCAATTGTGGATCGTCTGGAATCAAAGATGCGCTTGGTAATCTTTTGTGCCCTTTTTTCTCAAAAAAGCTAAGATATGCTTCCCTAATTTCATCACTTGTCATGAATTTCATCTATTTACACCTCCAAATTTATTCATTCTAGAATGGTCTTTTTTCTTAATAGAAAAGTTTTAAAATAATATAGACAACTGGAGTGATAAAGAGCAAACCATCGATTCTATCCAACATTCCACCATGACCCGGCATTAAATTTCCCATATGTTTGACATTGTAATGTCTCTTAATAGATGATTCGAATATATCACCAAAAGAGTCCATTAATCCTGTAAGAAAAGCGATTAAAAGTTCCAAAAAAAATGTTAATTTCATTTCTGAGTGGAAGAATGTGTTCGCAATTATCTGATAGATAATTATATAAACAAATGTTCCACCAATACCACCAAAGAAACCTTCCCAACTCTTGTTTGGACTGTAATGGCTTCCGAATTTGTGCTTCCCAAATAACATACCGAATGCATAGGCAAAACTATCGTAAGACCAAGAGAGCGTTAAAGTTAGCAAAGCAATTGCTGGTCCATAGATATCGTAGAGTGGTATAAAGAAAGAAAGCAAAAATGATATGTATATTAAAGCAGTTGAATATGCGAAATAAACTTCCGTTATAATTTCCCGATTTTTGATTTTATAAAGTGCTACAATTATTCCAGTCATATAAATTACGGCAAGAAGTTCCATGGGATGATTTCTAAAAGCAACACCGTACAATATCGGATAAACCGTTACGATGGCTGTGTATGTAAACGAAAGCCAAGTACTATGGCGTTTTATAGTTGTGAAAAACAACTCACTCGATGTTATCATAACTATCGTTGCGACTAATCCTACTAAACTGCTGTAAGATATAAAGCACAATACAACGAATGGAGCAACTATAATAGCGCTTATGAATCTTTGAATCGTTTCCTTTTTTAGATTTTTCTGAGAATTGGTGTTTTTTTCAATTGTTTCTGGCATTTTACTTTATTCCCCCAAACCTTCTATCTCTATTTGAGTATTCATCGATGGCTTTTTGGAGTTCTTCTTCGGTAAATTCAGGCCAAAGAAGTTTTGAAAAGTAAAGTTCGCTGTAAGCTATTTGCCAAATTAAAAAGTTACTTATTCTCATCTCACCAGAAGTACGTATCACAAGGTCTGGATCAGGTACATCCGGTGCATATAAATAATTTCTAAAGCTGTTTTCATCTAATTTATCTGGTGTAATATTACCTTTTTTAGTGTCTTCCATTAATCTTTTTATGCCATCGATGATTTCATTTCGACCACCATAATTAAATGCCATTATTACTTGTATACGCGAGTTATTTTTTGTTTTTTCTTCGTACTCTAAACATTTGTCTTTTAAAGAACTTGGGAGTTTATCTATTCTCCCTATGAATCTAAGCCTAACGCCTTCTTTATTCATGCGTTCATAAAATTCATGAATTTTATTTTCCAAAAGACCGAATATGAAATTTACCTCTTCCATAGGTCTTTTCCAGTTTTCAGTTGAAAAAGCATAAAACGTGGTGTATTTTACACCACGATTTGCACACCATTTGACAACATCTTCTATTTTGTATGCTCCAACGTAATGACCGTAAGTTCGTGGTTTACCTTGTTTTTTTGCCCATCGGCCATTTCCATCCATTATAAATGCGATGTGTATTGGTACATTATTAGTTGAATTGTTCATCAAAATTCCATTATCTCCTTTTCTTTTTTCTCGAAGAGTTTATCAAGTTCTGCAACATATTTATCTGTCAAGTTTTGAATTTCCTTCTCAAGTCTCTTTTCATCGTCTTCTGAAATTTCTCCTGCTTTTTTCTTATCTTTTATATCTTTTAAAATATCTCTTCTTATATTTCTCACTGCAACTTTACCTTCTTCAACTATTTCTTTGGCTTTTTTAACCCACTTTTGTCTTTGCTCAGTTGTCGGTGTTGGAAAGTTTATTCTTACGACGGTACCATCATTAACAGGCGTCAATCCGAGGTCACTTGCTAATATGGCTTTTTCAATAACATTCAGTAAATTTCTTTCCCAAGGTTTTATAACGAGTTGTCTTTCTTCTGTAGTTACTTGAGCGACTTGGAGAACGGGTGTTGGCACTCCATAGTAATCAATTTTAATTTCTTCAAGTACAGCAGGGGTTGCCCTACCTGTTCTCAAATGTTTAAGTTCTTCAGCAATTTTTTCAACGGATTTTTTCATCTTTTCTTCTGTTGTCTTTATAAAGGAATTTACCATATCTCTGCACCTCCAAGTTATATGTTTTATATTTTATCAATATTACTTATGCATATTGCTGTTATACCTTTATTTTGCGATTCTGGATATACATTGTTCCCACTTTTAAATTTAACCGAAACTTGACAATTAAGTATATTCTCAAGATTTTGAGTAATTTTTTCCCTATAGTCTTTTAATTTTATCGGAGAAATTATAACACAATCTATTGAAGATGGAAAGAAGCCTGATGAAATAACATATTTTGTTACTTCTTCTAGCATATCGATACTTCTTCTGTCTTTATTTGACTCATTTTCTGGAAACAGTACACCTATATCTTTTTTATGCGTTATTCCTACTATGCTGTCTATTATTGCGTGTGTCAAAACATCTGCATCTGAATGTCCTAATAATCCCATGTTAGATTCTATATCAACACCGCCAATTACTAAATTTCTGCTTTCAACAAGAGGGTGTGTATCCCAGCCGATACCTGTAAAAGTCTGATAATCGCTTATTCTTGAAAAGCGTTTCATTTTTGGATGTACAGATTTTGATTCTTGGAATCCGAATTTTTCGAATATAGATGTTTTAAAGGTATCCACTATAATTTTCTTGTATCTGTTTTCTTTCATAAATTTATATAGTAAAAATTCCTTCATTTCACCTGAGAGAGATATTATGTAAAGATCATCCACAGAAAAATCCATCAATATTCTCTCTATAATGTATATCATCTTCGAACCAACAGGAATTATCTTGAAGCCAAGTAATTTAAACCATTTTTGATAACCATGTCGAAAACCAGCTTTTGTTGCATAAAGTAAAACGCTTTTAATTTCTTTACCATCTGTCAATAGTAACATGTTCTGCTTGATAAAAGGTGGTATATCTTCTTCTAAAGCCTTTGATATATAATCTATAGCTTTATTGCCAAATAATTCATCAAAAAACTCAGACTTTTCAGAATATATTAATTCTGCTATTTTTTGTATATTTTCATTTGTTGCTTTTATTATGTTCATAACGTTTGCACCTCTATAAAGATAGATAGATTATTTAAATTCTTATTTGGTGAAAATATAAATTATTATAAGAAGTGCCCCGGTTATCAATAGTGTTGTCATAAAAGATATCAACAACTCTGAACCAGTTGTTGGTGGTATCTCAACCTTTATATGTTTAGGTAGTTCTTTCTGGGACTCTTTTTGTTGTTGAGTGTTGTATTTTCTCTTTTTTAAAAAGTAAGTTTCATCGCTGAGTATTTTTAGCGCAGGACTTACTAGTGTTTTACCTATAATTCCATCGCCGATTTCAATTTTCACAAGAAATAAGTTCCCGCCTTTAACTCGGACAAGTTCTTTGCTAATTATTATGCCTTCTAAAGAAGACTTTTGCTTGTCGATCCCTGGATATAATTCTCTAATTTGTTTTTCGTATTTCCCAAAATTTAAAATTACCACCGGTATTTTATCGCCGATATCGAATTGAATTATAGATGTGCCATTTATGGGATCGATAACTGGAAAAACTTCAGCGCAGTCTGCCACATCTGCTCTTGAATATATCTCAAGTACAGAACCATCTGAGAAATCTTCTTGAAGATTCATAAATGTAAAGGCAGAATATTCTTCAAGGCTCATTGCGTGAAATTTAAATGAGACCTCCATTTTCGGGCTCCATTCTTCAAGTAAATCACTGAGAATAGTTTTGGTAACCTCTACATCATCGTCTTTTATCGCTGTTGAAAATTCAATGCCTAGAGGAATTTTACCCCTTCGATTCAGCATATTATTCAAGTATGCTAAAAACGCTAATGTTATGTCGTAGATGCCCGGAATTTCTTTTATTTTCTTCTTTATATTTTCAAGTTTTTCTTTAAATTCATTTAAGTTTTCTTCTAAAGTTATATCCTCTAATATATTTGAATATCTTAGAGGAACTACGACAAAATCATAATCCGGAGCATTATTGGTTTTTCCAAAAAAATACCCCACTATATCTTCAGCTGTTCCCTTGCTTTTAGCTCTAACTTTTATGAAATAAAGATCCAAAAGTATACCTCCTCTAATTTATCTAAAGGTTATATTAAATATCCACCGCTGTCTATAACAGTGTTAGCTGAAACAATTTTATCATTACCAATAACAACATTCTTACCTATTTTGCAGTTTTCTTCCACTATGCTATCCATTCCTACAACAGTTATAGGAGAGTTATATACCTTTTTATCGTATTTGCTCTCTGCAAAATGCCCGACTCCTATTTTACATCCATCTTTTATTATTGTGTTTTCCGCAATGATTGCATCTTCAATAATAACATTTTTCCCAACTTCTACTTTTGTCATTATTACGCTATTTTTTACTATTGCTCCTTCGTCTATAAAAACTCCTTGTGAAATTACACTATTTTCTACACTGCCGTATATTTCACAGCCTTCACTGATGATGGAATTTCTAACATTCCCATTTTCTGAAATGTAAGCTGGATTCATTTCCTCTGAACGAGTGTAAAATCTCCAGTTAGGATCGTGTAGATTGAAAGGAGGTATTGGTCTTACAAGTTCAAGATTGGTTTCCCAGTACGATTGTATTGTTCCAACATCTTGCCAGTAACCTTCGAATGGATATGCATAAACTTTTCCAGTTGAGAGTATTTTGGGTATTATATTTTTTCCAAAATCGTGATCGCTTGAATTGTCTTTAGAATCTTCTATGAGTACTTCTTTTATAAAATTCCAGGTGAAGACATAAATTCCAAGTGAGGCAAGGTTAGATTTTGGATTTTTTGGTTTCTCTTGAAATTCGATAATTTTATTTTCGATATCTGTTACCATTATTCCAAATCTATGTGCTTCTGTTATAGGTACCTCCATGCAAGCGATTGTAGCTAAAGCACCTTTGGATATATGGTAGTAAACAAATTCACTGTAATCCATTGAATATATATGATCACCAGACAATACTACAATATACTCAGGGTTGTATTCATCTACAAATTCAATGTTTTGATAAACTGCATCAGCTGTTCCTTTGTACCATACGCTTTCTGTAAGTGTTGAATATGGTTGAAGTATAGTAACACCGCCACCTTTTCTATCAAGGTCCCAAGGTTTACCTATGCCGATATGCTTATTTAAAAGGTGTGGTCTATACTGAGTGAGGACACCTATTCTATAAATACCAGAATTAACACAATTACTTAAAGTAAAATCTATTATTCTATATTTTCCACCAAATTGAACTGCTGGTTTGGGGATTTTCTCGGTCAATACTCCAAGTCTGGTTCCTTGACCACCTGCAAGAATCAATCCTATAACGTTTTTCATATATCTCCCCCCTTTAAACAACCATCCATTTTTCCAAAATGACAGGTTCAAAATCGCCAACGAGCATTTGTTCTGCACGTATCACGCAGTTCTTGTCTATTATCGCATTCTTTACAAAAGCGCCTTCTTCAATTACTGTATCTTGCATTATTATTGAATTTTCTACTCTTGCACCAGATCTAATAACGACTCCCCTGAATACTACAGAATTTTTAACACTTCCAGATATAATACAACCATCGGATATTATCGAGTTTGAAACTTTGGCTGTGCCTGTAAATTTTGCTGGTGGGTAATCTTTAAGTTTTGTATATACTTTACCATTTTTTAAGAATAACTCTTCCCTAATTTTTCTGTTGTTTAAAACTTCCATGTTTGTTCTATAGTATTCATTTATTCCTTTTTTTACATTACGCCAGTAGCCGTTGAATTCATATGCATATACCCTGAGTTTTTTTAGATTTGGGACTATAACATCTAAGAGTAAATCGTATTTACCTGCTGGGACAGTATCGTATAGTAAATCTAATAGAAGATATTTGTTTACGAAATAAATTCCCAAAAATGCTTTTCTTGAAGGAGGATTTTCTACCTTTTCGTGTATCTCTACTATGCGACCGTCACTTTCTGTGACAACAAAACCATAATCTTTGTAATTATATGTGTCATCTAATTCTTTTACTAGTAAAGTAACATCTGCGCCTTTTGAAAAATGATAGTTGAATAAATCGTTGTAAAGCATTTTATATATATGATCACCTGAACCAATTAATACGTAATCTTCATCACCACGCCTTAGCATAGTTGTATTTTGGAATATGGCATCAGCGGTACCACGATACCAATACTCTCCAGTCATGCTAAGATACGGTTGGAGTATGTACAAACCGCCATGTTTTCTATCAAGGTCCCATTCTTTACCCGAACCTAAATGGTCCATAAGACTTCTGGGATTATATTGTGTTAGAACCCCAACTTTGTATATTCCAGAATTAACCATGTTACTCAATGTAAAGTCTATAGCTCTATATTTTCCGAAAACTGGCAAAGCAGCACTTGCCCTTTTGTAGACAAGTTTTCCAAGAGCTTCACTTTTCCCTCCAGCTAAAATAAGCCCCAAAACTTTCATTTGGGTTCACCTTCTTTCTTTGGGTTTCTACCCACGTATAAATAACAAAAATAACAACATTTAGCGTTTTACTATGTTAGTACCAGAGCTTGTACCAACTCTTGTTGCGCCGGCTTTTATCATATTTATGGCATCTTCGTATGTTCTAATTCCACCAGATGCTTTTACTTCAATCTCGCCATCTACTGCCCAATACATTAATTGTACATCTTCAACTTTTGCTCCAGCTGTTCCGAAGCCAGTCGATGTTTTTACAAATTTCGCGCCAGCAAGTTTTGAAAGTACGCAGGCCGCAACCTTTTCTTCGTCTGTCAAATAGCATGTTTCTATTATTACTTTTACAGGTACTTTTGCGGCATCGACAACAGCTTTGATATCGTTGTAGACATATTCATAATCCTTTTCTTTTAGTTTGCCAATGTGTATCACCATGTCAACTTCTTGTGCACCATTCTCGACTACCCATTTTGTTTCAGAGACTTTTGAAGCGGTACTTGTGGTTCCAAGCGGGAAACCAACTACTGTAACTGTTAAAACGCCACTGCCTTTTAGAATATCAGAAGCAAGAGGAACAAAAGATGGATTAACACAAACTCCTTTGAATTTGTATTCAAGTGCTTCATTGCAAAATTGCCTTATATCATCAGATGTGGCAGTTGGTTTCAAATTTGTATGGTCTATATATCGATTTATGTTTAGATTATCTAAATCAATACTCAATGTTTTTGGCTGATAATCTTTCAGAAATTTTTCTATCTTTTCTTCTACAAATTTAACAATATCCATAATTCTCATTCTCCCTTCACTTTTTTATTTCCTAACTTTATATCTTCATCTGTTATATTTTAGATATTCCTTAATCCTTTTTTGTGTTTCTTTTTTCTTTATTTCTTCTCTCTTATCATAGCTTTTCTTGCCTTTTGCGATTGCTATTTCGACTTTTACTTTTCCCTGATTGTTGAAGTATATTTTTGTTGGTATGACAGTATAGCCTTCCAGTTTTAACTTGCTCCAAATGCGATCTATTTCCTTTTTATGTAAAAGTAATTTTCGTGGTCTTTCTGGATCGTGATTGTAAATGTTACCGTGTTGGTATGGCGGAATATGAAGATTTAACAACCAAATCTCTCCTTCTTTAACTCTGCAAAAAGAATCTTTGAAGCTAGCACCGTGTTCGCGCAGTGATTTGACTTCTGTTCCAACAAGCACGATTCCAGCCTCATATGTTTCATCGATTATATAATCAGTATAAGCCTTTTTATTCGTAGCTATTATCCTCAAGTGAAATCCCACCCTACATTTTCATAATGCTTTATATTTCCATTAATTATTTCAATTACGTCTATTTGTGAAATTTTGTAATTTTTATTTTTGAGATAAAATTCAAGATAAAACTCAGCGCTCTTAACTATCTTTAAATATTTTTTATCGTCCACTCTTTCAGATGGTTGTATTCTTATTCCTTTTCCCGATTTGACTTCTACAAAAATAATAATGTCTTTTTTATTGGCAATTATATCGATTTCTCCGTAAGGAGTTTTAAAATTTTTTTCAAGGATCTTATATCCTTTTTCTTTTAAATATTTTACGGCTAATTCTTCTGCGATTTGCCACTCTTTCTTATTCCAGCTTTCTGAATTATTGCTTGATTTTTTAATGTGTTTAAACATATTAACCATATATTCCCGGGACTTTTATAAGTCTATCGACTTTTTCAGGGAAATTTTCGATGATTTCATTTATATTTTCATTTGTTGTTGGATTTGCTATTCTTGGTTCAAAAGGTTCTTCAATTGGAGTGTACATAGGTTCGATATTTTCGGTGTTAACTTCTGAAAGTATCTCAAAGTAGTCAATGATTTTTTGCAAGTCTTTTTTTAATTTTTCCGTATCTGAAACTGTTAATCTTGAAAGCTTTGATAGATGATCGATAAGTTTATCATCTATTTTTATTGACATTTTTAAGTACCTCCTTTAGATGTTTCAAATCATCAGGACTATTTACTATTTCACTA
Source organism: Fervidobacterium nodosum Rt17-B1 (assembly GCF_000017545.1). Classification (NCBI taxonomy): domain Bacteria; kingdom Thermotogati; phylum Thermotogota; class Thermotogae; order Thermotogales; family Fervidobacteriaceae; genus Fervidobacterium; species Fervidobacterium nodosum. The sequence continues at coordinate 1,639,064 of NC_009718.1, forward strand.
ATAGTTTTTTTATTTTGCTCAGCAACTGTTTGATAAATCTCTTGCCGGTATATTTTTACATTTGTTGGTGCTATTATTCCTATTTTTACAGTTCCGCTTTCTATTTTTAAAACTTTTACTTCGATATTATCACCTATAATTATACTTTCTCCAATTTTTCTCGAAAGAACCAGCATCTAATCACCACTTTTCAAAAATTATTTCAATTCATCATTATTGGTATTAGGGGAAATTATTGGATATTTCAAGTCGTAATTTTCTAGTATTATTTGCATGCCAATGCCTGATTTAAGATTAATAATTATCGGTGCTCTTAAGTTAACTGTAGCTTCTTGAGGTTTGCCAAATGGTATCGTAACAACACTCCAAATAACTATATCACTAGGATCTTCTACACTAAGTATTTTAAGTTCGTCTTCCGAAAGTTCTATTTCATAATCCTCTTTGATTAGCCATGGATCAATGATTGGTAAAGCGATAGTTTCATCTTCTAAGCTTACCAACCAAAATATTGGTTTAGTTTCTTCAAGTGATATGACAGCAAATTTTTTAAGACTTTCAAATCCTGGAATACCGTTAGGGAATGTTATGATTTCATTATCTTCTAATTCAAATTCTCCTAATCGTGTTTTGTACATGTGGACCACTCTCCTAAATTATAAAAAATTATAATATAGTGCTTGATATCAGTGTTTATTGTTTTATAATTTCAACAATTTTTTGATGGAAGTTTTCACCATAATCTGGGTCTTCGAAGAGTTCGTGATACCCTCCTTCAAATTCTTCTATATACTTGTTAGTTTTTAATTCTTCGTAAAATCTTTTCGCACCTTCTGGAGGTGTAACTTTATCCTCTGTGCCTATTAGTATGCTTGTCGGGCATACTATTCTTTCAGCTTGTTGATGAGCTAATTCAACATTTTTTAACATGCTCTTACCAAGTTTGATAGAGATTCTATCGTGAACAAATGGATCGGATATATATTTTTGAACAGCTTCTTTGTTTCGTGAGAGTAAATTTGGATCTATTCCGTTGCTAACCGTCAAAGAAGGCATAATTATGGAAAAAATGTTTACCATTACTTTTTGTGAAGTTTTTGGTTTAAGATATAATGCTGGCGAAGAAACAATTAATTTACTTACTTTTTGAGGTCTCGTCTCAGTGTAGCGAATGCTTATTAACCCTCCGAGACTATGGCCAAATAGTATGAAGGTATTTATATCTTTTGTAAGTTCGTCTATTAAATTTAATATTTCTTCTATTGAAGTATGACCACGTTTTCCGGAACTTTTACCGTGACCTGGCAAATCAAAACCAACAACACCGTAACCTTCTTTCGTAACTATATTAATCAATTTTTCGTACCGACCTATATGCTCGCCCAAACCATGTACAATGACCACCCAACCATTAATTGGTTCTCCCCTTCTGAATGTGTAAATCAAAATACTCCCCCCTAAGAATATTTACTCAAGAAGATTTACTATAAATTTTCATCTTTTTCGTTTTGGAATAATTGTGTTCCAACAGATCTTTTTACATCTGTTATCTCTATTTTGTATTTCTTATCGAACAATCTTGTTAGTAAGAATCCTGCACCAGCAAAACCTATTCCTACAGCAAATGATATAATATCGCTGAATTTCATTAAATAGCTAAGTAAGACGCCAGTTATAAAACCAAGTAGCGGAATTCCATAAACTATTAACGAAAGCACAGCTTCGTTGTACTTTAAATCAACAACAACAATATCTCCTGGTAATATTGGTAAAAGTTCTGATTTTATGGATTTTTTCTGAATTTTTATATCTTTTTCGTTTCCTTTTACTGAGCATGTTCCTGAGAGTGCACAAGCGGAACAAGTTGCTTCGTTTACCATTAAAGTTAAATATACATACCTATCATCAACATTTCTTACTTGCATTAATTCTTTCATTCTTGTTCTCCTTTCAAAAATCATTCAACCATCATTAAAAATGGGTAATGTGGTTGACCACCATCAAGAAATTCAATTTGGATATTCGGATATTTTTTCTTTGTGTATTTTTCAACGATACTCTGTTCTATTGGGGTGGCATCTGAGCCTATAAATACAGTGAGTATTTCTCGTTCCTGTAAATTACACTTTTGGTATATCTTATCAAGGACATTCGCCAAGTTTCTGTGATGTGCTACAAGCTCTTTCCCAATAAATCCAAGATATTCGTTTTTCTTTATTTTTTCTCCGGCATATTTTGAATCTCTAACCGCTATGGTTATTGAAATCGCTATAGTTTTCGCTATACTTTCACTTATGCTTTTGACTATATCTTCAATCTCTTCGCCTGTTCTATAAATCATTGCCATTATATTTTCCTGTACATTTCTTGATTTGATTACATAAACCTTTATACCTTCACTTTCAGCAACTTTAGAGGCTTGTTCTGCGGCGAGTATGATATTAGCATTGTTTGGGAATACTATTACGTTTTCTGCGTTGACTCTCCTAATTCCATTCAATATATCCGCCATGCTGGGATTCATTGATTGCCCACCGGATATGATTTCATCTACTCCCAAGTCTTTGAGTACTTTTGATAACCCATTACCCGGTGAAACTGAGACGAAACCGATTTTTTTCCTTTCTTTTTTTGTATATTCTCCTACCACATGTTCGTGTTGCATCTTCATATTGTCTATTTTAACTTTTACAAGGTCACCGTACTCAAGGAACTTTTCAATTACACTACCTGGATTATTTGTGTGAACATGCAATTTTATTATGTCATCTTGCACAAAAAATACCACAGAATCCCCGATTTCGTTTAAATATGATTCCATTTTTTGCTTATCGTCTTCGTTTATTTTTTTCCTAGATTGCAATATAAGCTCTGTACAATATTGGAACTTAAGTTCTTCAAGAGCTATTGATATTTCATCAGCTGGCCTCGTTTCTACTCCCTCAAGGTTTATTTTTTTATCACCAAGAATATACATTTTAAACCCTTGAATAATATAGTAAAGTCCCTTAGCTCCTGCATCAACAACATTTGCTTCTCTTAACTTTGGAAGCAGAGAAGGTGTCTTTTTAACTGCATCGAATGATATTTCTTCCATTTTTTCAAAAAGCTCTTCAAAACTTTCAAGTGTTGATAATTCCTTCGAATGCTCATCTAAAATTCTGACAACTGTGAGAATAGTCCCTTCCACTGGTCTCAAAACAGCTTTATACGCAATTTCTTTAGCGCCTTTTATGCCTTTGACGAAATCTGAAACTGTTAATTTGTTTTTTTTATCTAAAGTCTCACAAAAACCTCTAAATATTTGAGAGAGTATAACACCTGAATTTCCCCTTGCTCCCATCAAGGTGCCCTTTTTTATGGCATCAAGTACGTTTTTTAACTTTGTGTCAGTTATGTTTTCAAGATACTTACATGCCTCAAGCATTGTTGAGCTCATGTTTGAGCCTGTATCACCATCTGGCACAGGAAATACATTAAGTGCGTTAATTTCATCCCTATGAGACAACAAATTTTCGGCACCTTTCATAAAGATGCCTTTCATTTCTGCACCATTTATTACTGTCGTCAAATTACCACCTCATTTCGCTTACCATTATTACTTCACACCTATGATGTGAACGTTGACGTCTACGTTCTCACAATTCGCTAAATATTGCAGTTTGTGCCTTACGTTTTCTTCGATGTTTCTTCCTACCTCTGTTACCTTTGTGCCGTATTCTACCTCGACAAAAATATCAATATTTATGTGGCCGTATTCATCTTCTTCGACTTTTATCTTTCCTTCTTCAGAAGAAAACCATTTCGAGAACCAATTATCTGAACCTATACTTATAGGTCCGTAAGTTTCCATAACTGCTAAGTATGTCAATTTTCTTAGCGCATTAACTGTTATTTCAACTTCACCGTATTCTGTTTGAAATTTCATAGTCTTTTCACTCCTTTCAAATCGAATTTTTCTACGTATTTTTCAACATATTTTTTAATGCTTTCACTATCTAGTCCAACTAACTTGATGAGTTCATAGCGGGTACCATGAGTTATAAATTCGTCTTTAATGCCTATATTTTTAATCTTTACATTGGTAATTTCATCAGAAAGATTTTCGTTGATATAACTTAGAACACTTTCTCCAAAGCCACCATTAATCATACCTTCTTCAATTGTGAAGATAAAACTATGATTTGAAATTATTTCTTTTAATGACTCTTCATCCAGGGGCTTCACACTTCTAACACCAACTAATGTCCAATTTTTTTCTTTACACATTTCTATATACTCTTTTGTGAGTGTTCCAACACTTAACAGTGCTATATCTTTTCCACTGTTAATATATTTCCATTTAAATGGACTTTCATATTCTATTTTACCATAAATTTCGTCTAAATTTCCAAATTCTACATCGCGTGGGTACCTTATTGCGATAGGGCCGCTGTATTTATTGCGTTGTTTAATTATTGTATACAACATATTAGCCAAATCTTTTGCATCAATCGGGGTTAATATTTTCATATTTGGGATTGATTTTAAATAACATATATCAAAAACACCGTGGTGAGTTGGTCCATCTGTTCCAACAAGTCCTGCTCTGTCTATTGCGAATAAAACACTTAAATTTTGAAGAGCTATGTCGTGAATTATTTGGTCGTACGCTCTTTGCAAAAATGTCGAATATATAGCAACAACGGGTTTATACCCAATTGTTGATAGACCGCCAGCGTATGTAACAACTGACTGTTCGGTTATTCCAAGGTCTACAAACCTGTCTGGAAATTCTTTTGAAAATTGTGTTAAACCTGTGCCATCAGGCATCGCGGCTGTAAGTGCAACCACCTTGTCGTCTTCTTCAGCTATCTTAATCAATGTTTTTCCAAAAACCTCACTATATGAGTATGAATTCTCTGGTTTTTCAAAGTATCCAGTATCGGGATCAAATTTTTCCACACCATGGTATTTTGTTGGATTAGCTTCTGAGTAATGGTAACCTTTCCCTTTTGTTGTAAAAACTGTGAGAACTGTTGGATAAGGATATGCTTTTATTTGTTTTAGAGCCTCTTCAAGTGTTCTTATATCATGGCCATCTATAGGACCGAAATGTTTAAGGCCTATTGATTCGAAGAAGTCTTCACCAACTAATGCTACTTTTAGCGCTTCTTTTATCTTTTTTAATTCAAATTCGACTCCTTCATTCATACCTTTTTTTATTCTTTCTTTTAATGTTATATATAACTTGCTGGTTCTTAGTGACTCAAGAAGTATAGATAAGCCGCCGACGTTCTTTGCTATACTCATACCATTTGAATTTAATATTATTTTTATTTTCGAATTTTGACTCTTTACTTGATTTAAAGCTTCAAGAGCTTGTCCACTTGTAAGTGCCCCGTCACCAATTACAACAACAACATTGGCTTCTTTTTTCGATAAATTAAGTGCTTTTTCGATTCCTAATGCAGCTGCTATAGAAGTACCAACATGCCCAGCGCCGAATCTATCAACTGAATCTTCGAATATATTAGTAAATCCGGAGATACCTCCGAATTTCCTTAATGTTTTGAATTCTTCCCAACGACCAGTTAACAGTTTATGAGTATATGCTTGATGACCTGTATCCCAAATTATATAGTCTTCAAATGGATCAAAGACACGGTAAAGAGCAATTGTTAACTCCACCGTGCCGAGATTACTTGCAAGATGCCCACCGTTTTTTGAGACGACATCTATCATATAATTTCTTATCTTTTCAGAAAATTCATATAGCTCATCGTAATTCATATTTTTTACTTTGTCCAATAATTCTCGTTTCGCTGAGAAATCAAGCATTAATCCACACCTTTCGTATTCTTTTATTTTTGAATTCGCCCACTTTTACTCCATAGGCTTTATTATATCTGTTCCCATATATGGTCTTAGAACTTCCGGTATAGTTATCGTTCCATCTGGATTTTGGTAATTTTCCATTATAGCTACAAGTGTTCTTCCTATTGCTAGTCCTGAACCGTTAAGTGTGTGAACATAGTTTAGTTTTCCATCTTTTGCTCTGTATCTTATATTTCCTCTTCGCGCTTGGAAATCTGTGACGTTACTACACGAGGAGATTTCTTTGTAAGAATTATACGATGGCAACCATACCTCGATATCGTATGTTTTGGCTGCGGCAAAACCAAGATCACCTGTACATAATGTAACTACTCTGTAAGGTAATCCGAGAAGTTGAAGTATTCTTTCCGCGTCTTGTGTTAGCTGTTCCAAATCTTCAAAAGAACGTTCTGGTGTTGTGTACCAAACAAGTTCAACTTTTTCAAATTGGTGTTGTCTTATCAATCCTCTAACATCTTTACCATAGCTTCCTGCTTCCCGCCTGTAACATGGTGTAAATGCTGTATATTTTTTAGGCAATTTATTTTCCTCAAGAATTTCATCTATATGCAGTGCTGCAAGTGAGACTTCCGCAGTTGGAATTAAGAAAAGGTCGTCTCTCTCACATGTGTAAAGTTCTTCAGAGAACTTTGGAAGTTGACCAGTTGCGGTAATTGTTTCTCTTTTTACAAGATGTGGCACATTGACTTCGATATATCCATTCTTTGTATGTACATCAAGCATAAATTGAGCAATTGCCCTTTCAAGTTTTGCAATTGCTCCAAACATAACTGTGAACCTTGAGCCACTGAGTTTTGAACCTCTATCGAAGTCAAGCATGCCAAGTTCAGGACCAAGGTCCCAATGTGCTTTTGGCTCAAAGTCAAATTTTCTTGGTTCTCCCCAGCGTCTTATTTCAACATTCTCTGTTTCGTCTTTTCCTACAGGTACGCTTTCGTGTGGAGGATTAGGAATGTACAATGCGAGATTGTACATTTTCTCTTCTAATTCCTTTTGTTTACCTTCATATTGTGCTATTTCTTCACCTATTTTTTTACTCTCTGCAATGATTTCTTCCGCTTCTTGGTTTTTACCCTCTGCTTTATACCTTGCGACGAGTTTTGAAAGTTCGTTTCTTTTTGCTTTGAGATTATTGACAATGTTTAGTTGATTTCGCCATTCTTTGTCTAAATTAACTATTTCATCAATTATGTCAGTTGAATAATTTCGTTTCTTGAGAGCTTCGTAAAAATGCTGTGGATCTTTTCTTAAAAGTTTTAAATCTATCATTAAATTCCCTCCTCAAATAATTTTTTAATGTTCTCTTCGTATGGTGGATAAACAACACCTTTTTCTGTTATTATGGCAGTTACCAATTCATGGTCGGTCACATCGAAAGCGGGGTTATAAACGTTTACGTTATTTGGTGCAACTCTCTTCCCACCACAAGTTAAAACTTCTTCATGTGACCGTTCTTCAATTGGAATTTCTTTTCCACTTTTTATTGACATATCAATTGTGCTCAATGGAGCGGCAACGTAAAATGGTATACCATGTCTGTTTGCCAAAACAGCGACCATATATGTTCCTATCTTGTTAGCAACATCACCATTTGCAGCTATTCTATCTGCACCAACTATAACAGCATTTATCTTTCCTTGCTTCATAACCCAACCAGCCATGTTATCGCTAATTAATGTTACATCGAAACCATCTTTCATTAATTCCCAAGCTGTTAGGCGTGCACCTTGGAGATATGGTCTTGTCTCATCCGCGTACACTTTAATCTTTTTACCTTGTTCCTTTGCTGCTCTAAGAACACCAAGCGCTGTACCATAATCGACGGTAGCGAGTGCGCCTGCGTTGCAATGGGTTAATACTGTAAAACCATCTTGGAGTAATTGTGCACCGTTTCTTCCTATTGCTTTATTGACTTCAATGTCTTCTTTTGCGATTTTTAATGCCTCATCTTCTAATACTTTCACGAGTCCTTCGTATTTTCCGTGTCGAATTAATCTTTTCTCCATTCGTTCAAGAGCCCAGAAAAGATTAACTGCCGTTGGCCTTGTTTTTGCAAGTGTTTCTTTTACATTTTTCATCTGCATTACCACTTGTTCGTAATTATGACTTTTTTTAAGTATTTCCTTTGCACCAAGAACATAACCGAAAGCTGCTGTGGCACCTATAGCTGGTGCACCCCTAACAACCATTTCTTTTATTGAAAGGGCGACAGCCCTGTAATCTGCGCAAGTCACATAAACTTCTTCAAATGGCAATCTTCTCTGGTCAATAAGTATTAGACTATCTCCAGTCCATTCCATAGTCATTGTTTTAAGTTTCATGTGTTTGCCCTCCTTATTCTTTGAACTTTGATTATTGTAGAAAATCTTTTCTAAAATTTTCAAGTCCAGAACTTTCACCAAATAATATTATTTTATCTTTTGAATTTATAATATAGTCTTTTGACGGTCCCATTAAAAATTTTTCGTTGTTTATAACACCTACGATAAAAATGTTGTATTTTTCTTTTAACTTTAAATCTTTAATTTTTTCGTCGGAAAGTTTTGTGTTTTCAACATCTACAATTTCTACCCTGAAAGTCTTATCTTTTATATTAAGAATGTCAATAACGTTTTCTTTAGGCTTGTTTCCAATCACCGTTTCAACAATTCTAATACTCGCTATTTCTGCAGTAGCTATTGGATAATCAACTCCTGCGTAAATGAACTTTGTTAAATTAGCAAGATTATTTATGTTAGACACAATGTAAATTTTATTGTTCAAATTTTTAGCAGTTAACGCAACAAATACATTTAATGAATCGTCTGGAAGAGTAGTTATGAGCGCTCGAGCTTCGCGAAGTCCTGCTTTTAAAAGAGTTTCTTCGTTTGTGGCATCACCATTTATTAGTATTAGTTTTTCTCTATTACCATGTATTCTTTCAAAAAATGCATTTTCATTTACTTCTTTATCTATAGCTACAACTTTTTCATCGTACCTTAATAGTTGGTTGACGACATGCGTGCCGATATTTCCAACACCAACTACTATGATATGGTTTTTCATCTTTGATACCCTTCTTTCAATTCTTTTTGTTTTAAAGAATTTGTTAAGTTCACCTTCAACGAGTATGGCTGTTATATACGATATACTGTACAAAACGAAAGATAAACCTATTAAAATAAGAAATATTGTGAATAGCTTGCCAAATGTAGATAATTCCTTTGGTATTCCGTACCCAACTGTTGAAAGTGTTATCGCAGTAAAAAAGATTGACTCTAAGAGTGAGTACTTCTCGAAGAAAAAATAATAGAAAGTCCCTACTAAGAATACAACAAGAATACCAATTATTGAGATTGTTATTCTTCTTAAAAATGTTTTTCAAAAGTTTTTTCTTGAGAGCTATTAGTATTCATTATTTACACCAAGTCCAATTCGAGTGAATTTAATTAAGTTTATAATCCTTATGTCTAAAAATTACTTAGCAATCTGGCTTTTATATTTGATTTCTATTTTAGACTTTTTCAAGAAATCTTCAAAATCTTTTGCGACTTTATCTTTTACTTCTTTTTGTTTAGTTGAGACAAGTTCCTTCTTAATTTCTTCTTTCACTTCATCTAAAGATTTTTGACTACCTGGTTTTACATCTCTTACCCTTATGATATAGTATTCGTTATTTATTAATTGTGCAGGTAATATAGTTCCTTTTGAGACGCTTGTGATTATAACCCACAAGTTTTGTGGAATTTTTTCCATATCACCTTGTGTTACTAAGCCATTAACATGTGGACTTAGATTATATTTTTTTGATATTTCTTCAACCGAAATATTTTTTGCTACATCTTGACGTATACTATCAGCCATGGCCTTATCTTTCGCTTTGAAAATAAGCAAGTCGTACTGTGTGGGTACGGTGTATTTTGCCTTGTTTTTTTCGTAATAAGCTTTTATTTCTTCTTCCGAAACCGTTGCATTTTTCAAATAGTATGTATAAACATTTGCCAGAGATAATGAATAAGTTCGCTGTAAATAAAGTTTTTGCCTAAAATCTTCCAATTGTCCCATTCCAAGTTGCATTAAATAATCATTTAACTGTGTTTCGGTCATTTTCAAATCAACCAGCATCTTTTTAATCTCGTTGTCGACATCGTTTTTAACAGTTTGTGGATCAGGCTGAACTTTTAAACTTTCAGCAAATTGTATGAAGGCTATTTTTCTTATCAATGTATCTAGCACCTTAAGTTTGTATTTTTCAATCAAAACAAGACCTTCTTGCGTTGTCATAAGTATTTGATAGAATGTTTCGTTTGAATTTTGAATTTCTAACAAAAGTTTTTGTACATTCGCTTCTCTGTTCCACTCATCCATTGTTATACTGCGACCATTTACAACCGCTACAATCTCTTGCTGAGCAAAGACAAAAAAACTTATTAACAAGACTAGAAATATACATACTTTTTTCACAGTAAGCCCCCCTTTACACTTTTGATTAAATATTTATCAGTCTTTTATTTGATTACTATATTAACCAATTTTCCCTTGACGTATATCGTATTAACTATAGTTTTTCCTTCAAGAAATTTACCTGCATTTTCAACAGCTCTGTTTTTGATTTCTTCTTCAGAAGCATCCGCTGGAACGGTAATTTTACCTCTAACTTTACCATTTACTTGAACAACGATAGTTAATTCATCTTCCTTTAGGGCTTCTGGATCGTACTCAGGCCATTTTTCTTCAACAATAAGTGTTTCTTTGCCAAGGTCATGCCACATTTCCTCCGCCATATGTGGCGCAAATGGTGATAATATCAAAACAACCTTTTCTGCAATTTCTCTTAAAAGTTTTTTATTAGGTGACTTTGTGTTTTCAAGGTAATCTGAAAGTTGGTTGTTGAATTCCATAAGGCCAGCGATTGCCGTATTAAATTTAAATCCACCTTCGATGTCTTCTTTTATTTTCTTTATCATTGCGTGTAATTTTCTTCTAAGGTTTTTCTCTTCTTTTCCAAATTCATTTTCATTTTTTGTGTCATTGCTGTTTATTATGTCTAATATTTTGTAGTAATTGTTCCACAACCTCTTTATGAACCTATTTACTCCGTCGATGCCTGCATCATTCCATTCCGCATCCTTTTCAGGTGGTGCCATGAATAGTATGTACATTCTCAGTGTATCTGCACCGTACTTGTTTATCATATCGTCAGGTGACACAACGTTTCCCTTCGATTTGCTCATCTTCCAACCATCTTTGTAAATCATCCCTTGTGTGAAGAGATTTTCAAATGGTTCATCGAATTTCAGGTATCCGAGGTCGTGAAGTACTTTTGTTATGAACCTTGAGTAGAGAAGGTGGAGAACTGCATGTTCAACGCCGCCTATGTATTGGTCAACAGGTAACCAATAGTTCACATCATCTGATTCAAATGGCTTGTCGTCTAATTTTGGGTTGACATATCTGAGGAAATACCAAGAACTATCGACAAATGTATCCATCGTTTCCACTTCTCTATGAGCTGGTCCTCCACATTTTGGACATGTTGTATGTTTGAATTCTTCGCTCAATGTTAATGGTGATTGTCCCGTTGGTAAAAATTCGACATTTTCTGGAAGTCTCACGGGTAAATCTTTTTCTGGGACAGGTACTATACCACATTTTTCACAGTAAACAATGGGAATAGGAGCACCCCAGTATCTTTGTCTTGAGATAAGCCAATCTCTAAGCTTGTATTGAACACTCTTTTTTCCAAAACCTTTCTCTTCAATGTATTTCGTTACTTCTTCAATACCCTTTGAACTTTCAAGTCCATCAAATGGGCCACTATTAATCATTATTCCTTCTTCTTCGTAAGGTCTTTCGTTTATATTCCATTCGCCATCTTTTGGTTTTATGACCTGTTTTATTGGCAAATTATAAGTTTTCGCAAAATCATAGTCCCTTTGGTCGTGTGCTGGGACAGCCATGATAGCACCTGTCCCATATTCGTAAAGTATATAATTTGCGACATAAATTGGTATTTTTTCGTTTGTTAAAGGATTTATCGCGTATCTTCCTAAGAATACGCCTTCTTTTTTGGCCTCAACGCTCGTTCTTTTGAATCTATCTTCAAGAGCTACTTTCGCTAAAAATTCTTCGACTTCCTTCTTTTTATCTTCAGTGACCAACTCCATTACAAGTGGTGATTCTGGGGCAATTGCCATAAATGTGACACCGTAAATCGTATCCGGTCTGGTTGTAAATATTCTTATTTTTCTATCCATTCCATCTACTGGGAAATCAACTTCAGCACCGGTACTTTTACCTATCCAGTTTCTCTGCATTGTTTTAACATGTTCTGGCCATCCCGGTAATCTATCTAAACCTTCCAACAATTTTTCGGCGTAGTCTGTTATTTTGAAATACCATTGTTCAAGATATTTCATTGTAACTGTTGTACCGCATCTTTCACATTTTCCGTCTTTTACCTGTTCGTTCGCAAGAACTGTTTGACAACTTGGACACCAATTTACAGCACCAGGTTTCTTATATGCTAAGCCAGCTTCGTATAATTTTAAGAATACCCACTGGGTCCATTTGTAGTAATCTTCCGTACAGGTTATTACTTCTCTATTCCAATCGTAACTTATTCCTATTTTCTTTATTTGGCCACGAATCACATTGATATTGTCCAACGTCCATTTTTTCGGATGTATTTTGTGAGCAATAGCAGCATTTTCCGCAGGCAATCCAAAAGCATCATAACCAAATGGATGGAGAACATTATACCCTTGCATTCTTTTGTATCTTGCGACTATATCACCGATAACGTAATTTTTTACGTGACCAACATGTAGTGTTCCAGAAGGATATGGAAACATTACAAGCGCATAGTACTTTTTCTTATCCGAGTACTGTGGAGTTTCAAAAACTTTTTTTTCAGACCAAACACCCTGCCACTTGCTTTCTATTTCTTGTGGCTTGTATTCTTTCATGGTATATATCCCTCCGTTTGTAATAGTATTTTTTGTGAAATGGTTTTTAATAAATTATATCACAAGTTTTTTTATATTTGTACTGTGTTTTGTTTTTTGAAGTTTTTAGATAAGATACATTCACACACAAAGTTAAAACTTTATTTAACCAAAACTTCAAGAAACTTTGGGTAACAAGTACCATTATTTTGGTATAATTAATTAAAAGAAGCAATTTGTTTTTTGCTTTTATTTTTTTAGGTTTCTTTTGTCTTAAAAATCAAAACGAGGGCGAAAGGCGGTGAGTAACTGTGGAATATCCGAGTTATTCGTGTAATTCGTCAAATTCTACAACAAAACCACCATAGCAAAAAACTGAAAAGGGGAGGTCTGTTATGAATGAAGGTCAAACTCCAGGTTGATATTAAAAAGCTCATCGAACGTGGTGATTTTCGAACGTTAAAGCTTTTGTTAGAAGACCAAGATCCAAATGTTGTATATGAAATGATCGAAGAACTTGAAACCTCGGAAAAAGCTATTGTCTTCCGCTTGTTACATAAAGATATAGCTGCGGAGGTCTTTTCCAAACTTGAGCCAGATGAACAACTTGAACTTGTACGAATGTTAACAGATGAAGAGATAAAATCTATTATAAGGAACATGGACCCTTCGGATCGTGCTGAACTTTTTGATGAACTTCCTGCCGATGTTGTTACCAAGCTTCTTTCTTTCCTTCCAAAGAGTGAAAGAGAACAGACGATAGAGATATTAAATTATCCTGAAAACTCAGCGGGTCGTTTAATGTCTCCATATTTCGTCTATGTAGTAAGAAACATGACGGTTGAAGAAGCTTTAGCAAAAGTGCGCAAGTTTGGAAAAGACGCTGATACAATATACACGATATTTGTAGTTGAAGAGGATAAGACTTTGATTGGTACACTTAGCTTGGAAGATTTGATATTTGCTGAACCTGATACACTTGTTGATGAGATATTCACTCCAGATCCTCCTTACGTAAAAACTACAACGGACCAAGAAGAAGTCGCGGAATTGATGAAACGATACGATTTGAATGCTATTGCTGTTGTTGATAACGATATGAGACTCGTTGGCGTGGTAATTATAGATGATATCGTAGACATCATCGAAGAAGAGGCGACGGAAGATATTCACAGGATGGCTGGTATGAATGTAACTACAACATCTTACTTTCATACATCGCCGCTTGTTTTTATAAAGAACCGTCTCCCTTGGCTAGTTGGATTATTACTTTTAGAAAGTGTTAATGCATTTATAGTTCACAGATATGAAGATTTTCTTGCAGCAATACCAATAGTCGCGGCGTTTATGACCACAATGGTTGATGCTGGAGGTAATGCCGGAGGTCAAAGTAGTACGTTAATAATAAGAAGTATGGCACTTGGTGAAGTTGAGCTCAAAGACTGGTGGAAAGTTTTATTAAGGGAATTGTATGTTGGAGCACTTTTAGGCGTAATTCTTGGTATAACACTCTTTTTAAGGGGATTCATGGTTTCAAACAATATCATTGTTAACTTTTCCGCGGCAATTTCTCTTTTCTTAATAATAGTTTTTGCAAATGTAGTTGGAGCTATGTTACCTTTCTTTGGGAAACTTTTACATATTGACCCAGCTTTGATGTCCGGACCACTTATAACGACTATTGCGGACCTTGGTGGAATAATGATTTACTTTGCTATAGCACATTCTATGTTAAAGATGTAATTTGAATTTTTTGAGCTTTTTCAAGGGGGGATTATATGGAGCGTGAAGAGATCGAAAGGAAGCTTTTAGAGACTATTGAAAAAATAGAATCTCATATTGAAAGATATGAGAAAGATATCGAGGAACTTAACATAAAAATAAATAGGCTTACAGATGATTTAGATGATACGTGGTCAGCGTTTAGAAACGCTTTTATAACTATAGTTACCATGTTTATAATAATGACGATTACTTGGTTTTTCCCATTTCAAGTGAGAGCTTACGGTTATCTCTCGGTAGATGATGTTAGGAGAAAGTTAATAGCACTGAGCGTTGAGGCATTAGTTTTTGGAATAATTATGCTTTTAGTACTTGGAACGGTTCTAACGAGGAGGTTTAGAAGATAATACAATGGAAAAAATTGTTGTAAAAGGTGCAAGGGTACATAATTTGAAAGGTATCGATGTGGAGATACCGAAGAACAAGCTCGTTGTCATTACTGGACTTTCGGGTTCTGGTAAGAGCTCTTTGGCAATGGATACTATTTTTATTGAAGGACAAAGAAGGTATTTGGAAAGTTTATCAACTTACGCAAGGCAATTTATAGGTGAGTTGAAAAAGCCAGATGTTGAAAGTATCGAAGGTCTATCTCCTTCTATAGCTATAGACCAGAAAAGCGTCTCTCACAACCCAAGGTCGACTGTTGGAACTGTGACTGAAATATACGATTATCTAAGAGTTCTGTACGCTCAAATAGGTGTTCCACATTGTCCACATTGCGGGCGAGAATTACAAAAGATGTCCGTAGACGAAATTGTAAATAATATGCAAAAGCATTTTGAAGGCAAAAGAGTTTTAATTCTTTCCCCAATTGCCCGTGAGAAAAAAGGGACTTTCAAGGAAGAATTCAATGAATTTATAAATCGTGGTTATACAAGAGTAGAAGTTGATGGAAAGGTTTACAGACTTGAGGAAGTACCAGAACTTAATAAAAATATTAGGCACAATATTAATTTAGTTATTGACAGAATATATTTGAGCGAAACTGATCCACATAGGTTGTTTCAGTCAATTGAACTTGCACTTAAAGAGGGTAATGGTTTTGTTTTAGTGAAAACAGAGGATGGAAGTCATGAACATCTTTACTCTGAAAAGTTGTCTTGTCTATCTTGCGGTTTCTCAATGCCCGAAATTACACCTAAACTATTTTCTTTTAACAGTCCATATGGTGCGTGTCCTGATTGTCATGGCCTTGGTTTTAAATTAGAAGTAGATGAAGATTCTTTATTCGAAGAAGACAAATCGGTAATTGAGGGTTTAAGGATTGGTCATAAAGCGGATGGATGGCTCCCAAGAAGACTTGAAAGAATTGTTAGAGAGTACCATGGTGATTTAAATAAACCATTTTATGCTCAACCAGATGAAGTTAAAGAAGCTATTTTGTATGGTACTGAATATTTCGAAGGTATAGTTACTCTTGTCAAGGAAAGATACGAAGAGTATACCTCGGAAGAGACTCGTGAGTGGCTTGTGGAGAATTTCTTTGTTGAACGAACCTGTCAGTCGTGTAAAGGTAAAAGATTGAGACCGGAAGCATTGAGTATAACAATAAACGGTTTGAGTATAATCGATTTTACAGAATTACCCATTTCCAAAGAACTCGCGGTTATAAGGAAGTTACCGGAGGTTATAACACCTAAGCAATACGAAGCTATAAAAGAGTTGCTGAATGAAATAGAAAAAAGGTTGGACTTTCTTGAGCAAGTTGGTTTAGGATACATATCACTTTCAAGAAACGTGCGTACACTATCTGGAGGAGAAGCTCAGAGAATACGTTTGGCAACGCAGATAGGTTCAAAGCTGACAGGCGTTATATATGTTTTAGATGAACCTACGATAGGATTGCATCAGAGAGATAACGATAGATTGATAAATATGTTAAAGCAACTTCGTGACCTTGGAAATACAGTTCTCGTTGTTGAACATGACGAAGATGTTATAAAAAATGCAGATTATGTTATAGACATAGGGCCTCGCGCTGGTGTAAACGGTGGAGAGGTTGTATTTGCTGGTACTGTAGAAGAAATTATGAAATCAGATAAATCTTTAACTGGTAAGTATTTATCAGGTAAGATGAGGATAGAAATACCACATCAAAGGCGAAAGGGAAATGGTAAATCTATAAAGTTAATTGGTGCAAGACATAATAACTTGAAAAACATAACAGTAGAGTTCCCACTTGGGACTTTCATAGTTGTTACAGGTGTTAGTGGTTCTGGGAAAAGCTCACTTATCTTAGATACACTTTATCCTGCGATAGCAAATAAACTTTACAAAACTAAATACGAAACGGGTGAGTACAGTAAAATAGAGGGAATTGAAGAAATCGATAAGATTATTGCGATAGACCAATCACCTATAGGAAGAACACCACGTAGTAATCCGGCAACGTATACAAAGGTTTTTGACGCTATTCGAGATTTATTCGCAATGACTCCGGAAGCCAAAGCGCGTGGATATGACAAGGGAAGGTTTAGTTTTAACGTGAAAGGTGGAAGATGTGAAGCTTGCGGAGGGCAAGGTGTAGTTAAAATTGAAATGATGTTCTTACCAGAAGTTTACGTTGAATGCGATGTTTGTAAGGGTTCACGATATAATTCTGAAACGCTTGAGGTTACTTATAAAGGGAAAAATATAGCCGATGTGCTTAATATGACTGTAGATGAAGCTCTCGAATTTTTTGCAAATATACCAGCAATAAGAGATACACTGCAAGTATTATCAGACGTTGGATTAGGTTACATAAAACTTGGTCAACCAGCAACGACTCTTTCCGGTGGTGAAGCTCAAAGAGTTAAGCTTGCATCTGAATTAAGAAAGAAGGCAACAGGTAGAACGCTTTATATTCTTGACGAACCAACGGTTGGATTACATTTTGACGATGTGAAAAAACTGATAGAAGTTTTGAATAGACTTGTAGATAAGGGTAATACAGTAATTGTTATAGAGCACAATTTAGATGTTATAAAATCTGCAGATTACATAATAGACCTTGGACCAGAAGGTGGCGAAGAGGGAGGATACATTGTTGCGACCGGTACACCTGAAGAAATAGCGCAATGTGGTGATTCTTGGACTGGAAAATATTTGAAAGAAGTACTTAAAATCTCTGAAAGAACCACTGCTTAAATAATTAATAATTTTATGAAATAATTTCTTGGAGGGATTGGTTTGGGTTTTAAAATTTTCATGGCAAGTAAAAATGCGCATAAATTACATGAGATTAAATTGATTATACCTGATTTTGTTGAATTATTGAGTATAGATACAGAAATGGACGTTGTTGAAGACGGAGAGACTTTTTTGGAAAATTCTGTTATAAAAGCCATTGAGTATGGAAAACATATCGATCAACCGGTTATAGCTGATGATTCGGGTTTATCTATTGACAGTCTGGACGGTTTTCCTGGAGTTATGTCTGCGAGGTATATGGAAAATGCAAGTTATGTAGAGAAGATGGAAAGTATTTTGCAACTTATGAAAAACTTTAGAACACCAGAAGAAAGGAAGGCAAGATTCGTTTGCTCAGCTACATATTTTAATCCATTAAACAAATTCTTAATTTCCGTAGAAGGTTTTGTTGAAGGAACTATAGCAACTGAAATACGTGGCAGTCATGGATTTGGGTATGATCCAATATTTATCCCAGCAGGATACGATAAGACTTTCGGAGAACTCGGAGAAGAAGTGAAGAAGAAAATTAGTCATAGAAGTGTGGCCTTTAAAAAGCTTTTCGATATGTTGATAAAAATTGGGGAACTTCGACAAATTTAATTGTTCAAAATAGTTAAAATGTTTAAAGAGGTGTTCTATGTGCTAACGATTCATGCTGAAAGATTAATTACCCCTATTAAACAGCCAGTTAAAGGCATAGAAATGAAAAAAATTGAGGAATTATTTGATGTTGATATAGTTATAGAAGGTAAAAACGTTATCGATATAAGAAAACACAAAAATGCTGATATAAAAGCTAAGATGGTAACGCCTGGATTTTTTGATGCACACACTCATATCCCATTTGTGGGCTCACGTTCGAAAGAGTTTTTGATGAGAGCACGTGGGAAGAGTTACATTGAGATACTAAAAGCTGGTGGAGGTATTCACTTTACATCTGAATTAGTTAGAAAAAGTACAGAAACAGAATTATTTGAGCAAGGAAAAAAGCAAATCAAAGAACTTACGAAACACGGAGTTATAGGTATTGAGTGCAAGAGTGGTTATGGGCTTGATATAGAAAATGAGTTGAAGCAGCTTAGAGTAATTAAAAAACTTAATCATGAGATGAAAAATAAAATTGTTGGTACGTTTCTTGGGCTTCATGCAAGACCAAGAAGCGATTCAGGTAAGACAACGGAAGAGTATATCTCTGATATGAAATCAATATTGACGTTAATTAAAAAAGAGGAGCTTGCGGATTTTGTCGATGCGTTTGTTGATAAAGGGGTATTCTTACCTGAAGAAATCAAAGATTTTATTGTTGAAGCGAAAAATTTGGGCTTTAAGATAAGGCTTCACGCAGATGAAATTGAGAACGTTGGCGCGGCGAGATTCGGAACGCAAATCGGAGCTGTGAGTGTTGACCATGTTTTAAAAATAAACGATGAAGATATTTGGGTACTTTCAGAGAATGAAACTTTTGTTACTTTAATGCCTTCTACGAGTTTTTATCTTGGTGAATCATACGCACCTGCGAGAAAAATTATCGATAGTGGTATAGGAGTTGCGTTGGGCTCGGATTTCAATCCCGGTTCATCACCTATTTACAATCCAGCGTTTGTTATGCATCTTGCCATAAGATTTTTGAGTATGGAACCAGAGGAGGTTTTAAATGCGTACACTGTGAATAGCGCATACGTGCTCGGTTTAAAGTCTGGAGTTGTAAAGCCTGGGTATCCTGCGGATCTTATTTTATGGAATACAAACGAATTTCTTGATATACCATACATGTTCCAAACGAATTTTGTTGATAAAGTTGTCATTGATGGGGATATTTTAAGTAAGGAGTAATATTAGATGCGTAAGGATTTTAAAAAGGCGGATTTTGTAATCTTTGTGGTTGTTTTATCTATAGCGGTTATTTTTTTAGTAGGTAAAATCTTTAGAAAAGTCGATAATTACAAAGGGGTAGTTGTTAGAATTTCTGGAAAAGAGACGTACTATTTTGATAAACCAGGTGAATGGAAAATTAATAACGAAGATGGTAAATATATAACCACTTTACACTATGATGGGAATTTTATTTGGGTGACGGAATCGAATTGCCCAGATAAAATATGTGAAAAGACCGGAAAAGTTAAACCTGGAGGAAGTATAATATGTGTCCCCAACAGAACGATAATAGAATTCAAAAAGGTAAATCAGAATATAGACGTCGAAACGTGGTGATATTCGGCTTATTTATTGCGATTAGTAGTGTTGTTTATGTTGTTGAAGGTATAATCCCGTTTCCAGTTCCTGGTGGGAAGTGGGGATTTTCAAATTTTATAGTTTTATATCTATCTTATTATAGTTCCTTATCAGATGCTTTACTTCTTGCGGTTTCAAAATCACTTTTGGGCTCCATTCTCTCTGGTACCATATTCACACCAGGTTTTTTTATGGGTTTTTTTGGAAGTATTGCTTCTGCCATGGTACAGAGTTTGGTTTCAAAAACAAAAATATTTGGGATAACAGGTATAAGTATAATAGGAATGGTTGCGAATAACATAACACAATTTTTTGTTGGTAGTGTTTTAATAAGTTCGAAAGCTATTTACAGTTTGTTACCGATAGTACTTTTCTTTGGTAGTTTTTCAGCGATTGCAAACGCTTATTTGGCGCTTCAAACAGCACGATTAGAAATAAAGAATTAGATCTTATTGGATTTTTGATATTGGGGGTGAGAATATGATAAAACGTTCAGATTTTCCGAAAGATTTCTTGTTTGGAACAGCGACTGCAGCGTATCAAATAGAAGGTGCGGCAAAGGAAGATGGTAAAGGACCATCTATTTGGGATGTTTTTTCCCATACACCAGGTAAAACATTCAACGGTGACACTGGTGATATTGCCTGTGACCATTACCATAGATTTAAAGAAGATGTAGCTATAATGAAGGAAATAGGTCTTAACGCTTATCGTTTTTCAATTTCTTGGCCTAGAGTTATGCAAGATGGGAAGAACATTAATCAAAAAGGTATCGATTTTTACAATCGACTAGTGGATGAACTTTTAGAAAACGATATCATTCCATTTATTACTCTTTACCACTGGGATTTACCTTACGCCTTGTACGAGAAGGGTGGATGGCTTAACGACGATATAGCAATGTACTTTAGAGCTTACGCAACACTCATGTTTAATGAACTTGGAGATAGGGTAAAACATTGGATTACGTTAAACGAGCCATGGTGTTCATCTTTCCTTGGATACTTTACTGGTGAACATGCGCCAGGTCATCAAAATTTGCAAGAGGCTTTGATAGCAGCACATAATCTTTTGCGTTCGCATGGGCATGCTGTACAAGCATTTAGAGAAGAGGTAAGAGATGGAAAGATAGGACTTACGAACGTTGTTACGAAAGTGGAACCAGGTGATTCAAGACCGGAAAGTTTCTTTGTAGCTAGTTTGGTTGACAAAGTAATCAACGCATGGTTCCACGATCCTGTTATCTTTGGAAAATATCCTGAAGAAGCTGTTAAAAATTACGTTGAGATGGGGCTTAATGTTCCTGATAACGATTTTGACATTATATCAACACCTATAGATTTCTTTGGTGTTAACTACTATACTCGAACTCTTGTTGTGTTTGATGAAACAAATCCAATGAAATTTTCTTATGTTAGCGGTGATTTACCAAAGACGGAAATGGGTTGGGAAATTTATCCACAAGGTTTATTCGATATGTTAATCTATCTCAAAGAAAGGTATAGGTTACCACTTTACATAACAGAAAATGGTATGGCTGGACCAGATAAAGTTGAAAACGGTAAAGTTATAGATGATTACAGAATAGAATACCTGGAGAAACACTTCGAAAAAGCACTTGAAGCTATAAATGCTGGTGTTAATTTGAAAGGATATTTTATTTGGTCGCTCCTTGATAACTTTGAGTGGGCTTATGGGTATTCAAAAAGATTTGGTATAGTTTACGTAGATTACAATACGCAAAAAAGAATTCTGAAAAAGAGTGCACAATGGTTGAAAGAGTTCTTGAGAAGCTGAAATCATAGATAAAATGATGAATAAAATCGGTCGGTTTTTCTACCGACCGATTTTGTTTATTTACTTCAATCCATACAGCCTTTCTTTTGGACTGACGATTTCAGTAATTCTTACACCAAAGTTTTCATCTATGACAACTACTTCTCCACGTGCGATAAGTTTGTTGTTTACGTAAATATCAACCGGTTCACCAGTAAGTTTGTCAAGTTCAATCAATGACCCAACTCCCAATTCCATAATTTCTTTAAGAGATAGTTTTGTTCTACCTA
The DNA here is from genome assembly GCF_000017545.1 of Fervidobacterium nodosum Rt17-B1. NCBI lineage: Bacteria > Thermotogati > Thermotogota > Thermotogae > Thermotogales > Fervidobacteriaceae > Fervidobacterium > Fervidobacterium nodosum. The sequence continues at coordinate 1,661,121 of NC_009718.1, forward strand.
ATTCAACAGATACGTTTAGTGGTATATCAAATAGCAATTGTAATCTTTCATCTATAACTTGCGTTTGTTCTTGAGCTGATGGGACTTTTCCAAAGTCCTCAAATTGTACAGGTTTTGCCGCGACCGCTGTTTTTTCCTTGGGAATAGAGGGGCTTGGAACACTTTGCGTTGGTGTTTTTTGAGTTTGAGAAGTTGCTGTTTGTTTTTCAGTTTTACCGAATATCATTTCGTACATTTTTTTCACAAATGGTATAGGCATCGCTAGGAAAAATTTTGCAGGCTCTAAATCTTCTATCGACATTGTGAAATTAACTTTTGCCACTTTATCAGCATCTTCCCCGATTGGTGGAAATTTTGTTTCCGCGTTGTCAAAATTAAGAATTTCAATGGTCGGAGGTGTTATATTTACGCTTTTTTTAATCATGTCAGAGAGGGATGTAGCAGCAGACCCCATCATTTGATTCATCGCTTCGCCGACTGCGCTTAATTTCATTTCATCGAGTTCGTCACTCTCAACTTTTCCAAGTCCACCCATCATAATATCAGCTATTTCAGCGGCGGTCTTTTTTTCAAGAACAAGAGCATTTAATCCTTCAACCGCTCCTTCGAAATGTATTATAACGGTGACTTTTTCACCTGAGACTTCACTTCTTAAATCTTTAAGAGTTTTCACCTCGACTTCAGGTGTTGAAATGTCAACCTTTCTTCCGAGTATACTTGAAAGAGCTGTAGCACCACTGCCAAGGATTATGTTGCCGACTTCACCTATCATGTCTTTTTCTATATCAGTTAGTGATTCTTCACTTGTTAATTGTCCCAATAATGCGTCTAACTCTTCTTGAGAGAGGAAATCGTCTGCTATCATTCTTCTTCACCTTCCTCGATAACTTTGGTGATTTTTACTGCGTAGTTACCCTTAAACTGCCCAGGTTTGCCAAGGAACTTGGTTTTACCATTTACTTCTATTTTTATTGGTTCATCGTAGTGTTCACGCAATCTAATTACGTCACCTACTTCCAAGGTTAATATTTCACCTAGCGTTAGTTTAGTTTCTCCAATTTTAGCAATGACATCCAACTTAGCTTTTTTTATGTTAAGCTTAAGATTTTCTACTAATTCTTGTGTAACTTCTTTCTGTTTTATTTTAAACCAACTTTGTGTTGTTAATTTTTCACCTATTGGTTCAATTACAGAAGATGGCCAACATATGCTCATGTATCCTTCGATTTTTCCAAAATTCACGAAAAAAGTCACCGCAAGTACCATTTCATTGCTTGGAACAACTTGAACAAATTGTGGATTTGTTTCCGTTGACTCAACGACAGGTATAAATGGGTGAACGGAAGCCCAAGCTTGTGAAAGAGAAGTTAAAATATTAACTATTTCCTTTTTTATAATTCCTATTTCGATTTCCGTTGGTACTCGCTTAGCATCGATAACTTCCCCAGGTCCACCGAGCAATACGTCCAATATACCATAGAATATCTCTAAATTAATGTTCAGAATAGAGCTTCCAACGAATTCCCTAGCTGTGAAGATGGTTATAAATGATGGGTTTCCAATCGATTTCATGTATTCATCGTATGTTAGCTGATCTATTCCAACGACATTTACAGATGTGAATGACCTTAACTTTCCTGAAAGATAAGTGGAAACGCTTCTAGCAAAGTTTTCATGAATCATTTGAACGGTTCTAATTTGCTCCTTTGAAAACTTTTGAGGGCGCAAAAAATCATAGGTACGGATTTTTTTCTCTTCGCCCTCCTTTTTTACTTCCTCTATATTAACTTCTCCTTGAGATAACGCAGCCAATAAACGGTCTATTTCTTCCTGGCTGAGAACATCTGACAAACAAATCACTCCTGTTTTATTTTCTTAATTTTTAGGTTTTATGCTTTATTGAACACTGCTTATTGATTTGATATATATGTATACATTAATTACCCCAAATTTTTCCTTTTCACCTGTAAATCCTGTTATTTCATTTACCGCTTCCCTGATTTGTTTTTTCAATAAATCAATACCTGCAGGTGTCGTTAACTCGAATCTTTCTTTGCTTAGAAAAATTATGCTCAACGCATCCATTATTTCGTCATTTTTTTCAGCAACTGCTGCACGACAAGGTTCGCTACCAACGAGAAGTGTTAATGAATCGATTACAACAACATCTCTTCCACCCTTTAACATAAATGTTTGAAATTTTCCAGCTTGAATCACAACGGCTTTGATTTGAGTTGGAGCTGTTACCTGTTGTTGTTCTTGTTGTTGTTGTGGTTGTTTATTTTGGCCAAGAAGAAAGAATACTGCTAAAGTAACGACCAACGAAACTATCAAAGGTATTCCTACCAACTTTAAAATTCCCATTATCGGATTAGGTTTTTTACCACCTTGTTCTTGTTGTTGTTCCATTTCTTCTGGCATCTTTATCCACCTCTCGTTTCTCTTTTTATCATTATTTCGATTTTCCTATGTTTTCTCCTTGTATTTTCTATATCATCATTGTATTTTGACGTAATTTGTGCCCTTTTTGTTTGATATTCTTCTAATGATATTTTACCATTTGCATAATCATTTTGAAGTTTTGAAATATCAAAATCAAAGTTTGCTTTTAAAGATTTCAACTCCTTGTTAACATCTACATCGCCTTTTCCAATTGGTACAAATCTGTCTGGAGCATAAAAATAATCAATGTCAAACAATCCAGAGCGAATATCAGCAAGCCTCAATACGTATCTTTTTTGTTTAAGTTCAGTGAGCATGAAATTAACAACGGTAGAGGCACGTGCGCTACTTAAATGCCAATTTGATGGGTATATCGAATCAGGCGTCAGAGGTCTATCATCGGCATATCCGCGAACTTCAATAATATTTGAAGTGTGTTCGATTATTACCGCTCCTAACTTTTCAATAATTTCTTTGGCTTCTGCTGTAAGTCGTGCACTTGCTGGTTCGAATATTTTAAAATTTGTCAAAGTTATTAAAGTACCTTCATCTTTGTCTTCTATAGTTATTTTTCCCTTATATTCTTCTGAGATTCTTAATAATTCTTGATAAACCCCTGGTTTACTTGAGATAAGCGCCTCTTCGCTAAGTGTTTGACCACCTGTCAAAACACTTGGTGGATTACCTTTTAACGCAACGGTTATACCTACAACTACCTGTTGGAATTTACCGGGAGTTATTGTCGACATTGAGAATAACAAAACGAAGAACGTCAAAAGTAATGTAACCATATCTCCATACGTATTAAGCCATTCAGGAACGGACTTACAAACACACTTTTCCTTTTTAGCCACTAAGCACCAGCTCCTTGGACTTGTGCTTCATACTTTGTCCTTTCCTGAGATGGTAAATAAGATTTCAACTTTTCCTCAAGCACTCTTGGGTTTTCCCCAGCTTGTATAGATATGATGCCTTCTAAAATCATTCTTTTGAAAACTTCCAAATCAGCCGCCCTTTTAGCAATTTTTTCTGCAACTGGTATTCCAACAATGTTAGCAAGGATAGAACCATACAATGTTGTTATAAGCGCAACCGCCATCGATGGTCCCAACGTTTCAGGGTTGTTCAAACTTTTAAGCATTTGTATAAGACCAACCAAAGTACCTATCATTCCAAATGCTGGTCCAAATGTTCCAAGTGAGTCAAAAAAAGCTTTTTGGTCCATCATTTCTGCTGTTGCCATATCAATTTCGATTTCCATCATGTTCCTCAAAACTTCGGGCTCAGTTCCATCAACGACAAGTTGAATGGCTTTTTTAAAATATGGATCTTGGATTTCTTCTATGTTAGCCTCAAGTGATAGTAAACCTTCCCTTCGAGCTTTTTCGGAAAAACTAACAAGCGTTCTCAACGTGCCAACGTAATCTATCTTTGGCTCTTTTATAGCTCCCATTATAACTTTTACTATACCAAAAACAACATTCTTTTTGTTTGCTGTAATGGCAGATGAAATAGCACCACCCACTGTAATTACTAATGATGGTATATTAATAAATGTCGCAAAGTCACCTGAACCACTTATTATACCATAAACCATCATTCCAAATCCTAAAACAACACCTATAAGAACAGTTATATCCACCAAACATCACCTACCGTATGATACATATAATGTTTTTTCGATTAAACTATTCTTCTGAAGGTCTTGGTGGTAAAATTATTTTTTTCTTATACTCAAGCACTCTTTTTACTACTTCTTCAACAGGTTCGGCAACGATGTATTTTTTTCCATTAAATAATGTAATTGTCGTATCCGGATTTGCTTCTATCTTCTCAATGTATTCAGCGTTCAAGTAAAATTCTTTTCCATTAAGTCCTGTAAGTCGAATCATAATTATCCTCCGTATATGATTCTAAGATATTTTAAGCTATTTTCATTATCTTCTGAGGTTTACAACCTCTTGTAGAATTTGATCTGCTGTTGTTATTGTTCTAGCGTTTGCTTGGAAACCTCTTTGAGCAATTATCAATTTTGTGAATTCTTCCGAAAGATCAACATTTGACATTTCAAGCGCACCTGCTACAAGTGAGCCAAAACCACCTTTGCTTGGCTGACCTATCCTTGCTGTACCACTATTTGCACTTTCACCGTATAGTGAGTTTCCAAGTTCTAATAAACCTGCTGGGTTGTTAAATGTTGCAAGTGCTACTTTTCCAAGTACGTCAACAAGTCCGTTTGTGAACGATCCGATTATGTCACCATTTTCTGATATTGAGAAAGATTCAAGTACCCCTTGTGCATTACCATCTTGGTTTTTTACGAATGCATCGGCAAGGGCTGCAAATTGAGTCATACTGTTTAAATCAAGTTTTATCTTAACAATACCGTCTCCATTTTCGCCAGCATTGAACAATATAGCATCTACATTTTCACCTTCCGAAATTCTACCAGTTGATGGATCAAATGAATTAACTCCAAGAAGTCTACCAGTTTTATCGAATCTTAATACTCCACAAGTACCACCGGTGATTTCGGTTGCTGTATCATAATTAGATAGGTATTTTATGTTTTCACCAGATGCGCTTCTGATTCTAAATGCCCAAGCATTTTCATGGTTTCCATACACAGATGCAAGTTTCACAAAATCGATATAGAGTGTGTATGGATTACCTAACGAATCGTAAACTTGGGTTGATGTTGTGTAGAACGGGGATTTAAATGAAACAACAGAGAAATTAGTTGGATTATCTGCTTCATAGAATCTTGGCTCACCAGCACCTGGTATTGTTATCATATCAACCTTTGAAGGTTGATATATTTCGTCGATGTAAGAATTACCACTTATAAAATTATCATCGTATATCGTATTTGCACCGTTTGTTAAAAGTACGTTATAAGTTCCTATAACATTTCCGGAAACGCTGTCTCTTACTGTTCTTATAACACCGTATTTTCCTTGAGTATATTCAAATGATATACGACCATTAGCACCATCAGTTGTCGCTGTTACAACTTCTGAACCAAAGACTTTACCGTTTATCATAACCTTTACCCTATATTGTGTTCCTGGGGTCAAAGCTGCATCTGATATACTCTGAGTCCCAGAACTTGTTATATTTTGTGGTGCTATAGCCACAGGTGTTCCATCAAGGTTTTCAACTACGTATTGAACTGTAAAATTATTTGAAAGTTGACCATTTGCTGTTGATGCTACTGTTTGGTAATCAAATTGCATATCAAGTGGAACCACTTCTTGTGTTGACGCGGCAATTTCTACACTGTAAGTTTGACCATCAACAAGTTTTTCAGATGTTATGGCTTCTGTGACCGAACCATTTAAAACGTTCCTTGATAATGTGTCAACAATTTTTCCATTGCTATCTCTGATAATAAACAAATAGTTTCCGTCTTGTTGTTGAATAGGATTAGTTAAGGTCAAAGCTCCACCGGAAGCTGTACCCGATAATTTTTGTTTAATTGCTCCAGCATTTACAACATTACCAAATTTGTCAAATTTTATATAAACTTTCCCATCTACTTTATCGTCCAAATTCGCATCTATTTTCCCTAAGTACACTTGATAATCGCTAAAAGTATCTTGAAGTGCTCCAAAGTCTCTTTCAAACGAAACTTTCGTGTTTATGGTTCTACCACCGTAACCGTTTATTGCAATGACAAATTTTTCAGGGCCAACGCGCGCATCCAAATTGCCGGCCATGGTCATTCTTGTTGTTTGCTTGGCTGCCATACTTAATCCGGAAGAAATTTGTATGTTACTAATGGGCTTATTAGTATCAACGTACCTTCTTCCAGACATGGGATCTACTTCTGCAACCCAACCTTGTAATTTTAACCCTGTTGTTGGTTGAACAATGGTACCGTTCAAATCAAGGTCAAAGTTACCGGCACGTGTGAAAAATTGTCTTTGCCCGTTTGAAAGTATAAAGAAACCCTCGCCTTGAATTGCTAAGTCTGTCTTTTTACCAGTATTTTGGAAACTTCCCTGGTTCATTATTTTATCGATAGAAGCTACTCTTATACCGTAACCTATCTGTTTTGGGTTTGTTCCACCTGTATTGTCTGTTGCTCTTCTTGACATATCGAGAATTTGAGAAAAGTTAGTTGCGTAGGTTACACGTGCGCCTTTAAAACCTATTGTATTTACGTTTGAAATATTGTTGCTCACTACATCAATTTCCTGTTGGAATCCTTGTAAACCTGAAACACCACTGTAGAGCGATCTCATCATACATAGTTCACCCCTCTATAAGATTTTTATTATTTTACGCATGTATTTCGGAAATTTCGGATATGTCATATATTTTGTTGCTAACTATAACATTTATTTTATTTCCATCAAATTGAACACCTGATACAATTCCACTCTCAACACTTGGGATTTCTTCATATCCGCCATCTGGAGTTGTTTTTAATATCTTAAATGTGTATCTACCATCTTTTACTTTTGTGCCATTTTCGTCTTTTCCATCCCAAGCGAAGAGTTGCATTCCTGCCTCAACTTGACCAATTTTCTCTTCTTTTATTAATTTCCCGTTTGAATCAAATATTTTTATTACAATGTTCGCTGGAGAATCTAAATTAAATACTTTTGATTCGGGGACACCGTTTTCAACATTGATAACATTTGTTTTCACAACTGCGGTCTTACCAATCATAGATACAGCTTGCGTTCTGTAAAGTTGAGCGGCGGTGTCAACGAAACTTTGGACCGATTTACTCATGTTCATAACCTGCTCAAGTGATGATAATTGAGACATTTGAGCTATGAAGTCTCTATCCTTCATAGGCTCGAGAGGATCTTGGCTCTTGAGTTGTGTGATTAGCAACTTTAAAAAAGCTTCTTTATCTAAATCTTTTTTCGTGGTTCGATCGGTTGACGTTGAGAATAGATTAGACATCGAGTTTACGTTCATCATCATCTTCAATCACCTCTTCGTAGGTGTATTTTCTTTTTTGATTTTCTTCATTTCGTTGTTGTTGTGAATTTTGATGGTCATTTCTTTCATGTTCGTAATATTTTTCTTCTTCCTTGGTTTTAATCTCTACATTTTTTACTTCAAGATCTAAGTTACTTAATCTATCACGCAAGATGTGTATATTCTTCTCGATTGTATCTTTAGCTTTTTCATTTTCTGCTATGAAAAGAAGTGTTATTTGTTTACCTTCTTTTCTCATTTCTATATCGAGATTTCCAAGATTTTCTGGTAACAATTTCATTTGGACTCGTTCCTCAATTCTATTTGATAATGAAAATTCTCTAATCTTTTCATAAATTTGCTCAAGGTTTCTTGAAGATTGAAGTCGTTCTGCTAACTCAAACCTATTAGTTTGAGTAGTAGATGATACGTCATTTTTTTGCTCTAAATTTCTGTAAGTCATTTCCGCAAGTCTTTCTATGAATTTGTTTGAAACTTTTGGTCTGTCTTCATAATTTGATTTTTCAATATCTGATTCCATTTTTTGCTGATTTTTATTGTTGTACTCAATCTTTAGAGATTTTACTTCTAAATTATTTTTCGATGTTTCGTAGGTGTTATTCCTTAATTCATTTTGAAAATCATTTTTAGAATTGTCAGAATATGGGTTTATTTGTGAATTTTTTGAATTATTTAAATTACCACTTGAAAAATCTGTAGAATTTTTGATAATGGTTGAATGTGGATTAATAATAAAAGTAGGGTCACTCGTCTTAACGCTCGTTTGGAAAGATGATTTTGAGTCTGTATATTTGGTGTTTTTAATATTTAAATTTTCTAAGTTAGCTATATCTACAATGGCTTTAAGTTGAATTATCGATTTTGAAAGATCTGAAATTATTTCATTGTCTTCATATTTCTCTTGGACATTTTGTGCAAGATTCTTAGGTTTTATATTAGTATTTACACTTAAATCTAGAATATTTGAATTTTGTTGTTTCTGTTCCTGTTTGGTGATTTCATTAACATAGTTGGCAACATAGTTGAGAATTGTTTTATTTTTTAGATTGCTTTGATCTGCTTGGTTGGTTTGGGATGACATATTGAGATTATTAAAAGCAATAACAATATTGTTTATTTCATTTAGTACATTTTTGATGTCATTGTTTGATGTTATCAAATCGTTTTGCTTAACATAGTTTTCTTTTTTGCCATTTGAACTTTGAGATTGGTAGTTAACGTTGATATTGATATTACCAACTTTAGTGTTTTGAATCGTATCTTTTTGTGTATTAGATGAGGTTGATATATTGGTAATATAGCTTGTTGAAAATTGCGAAATGTAATCTTTCTTATTTTCATTTGTTGTTTTTTGGTTAGGTTGCTTAATATAGTCTTCTTTATAAATTATTTTTGATTTTTCTTTTGTGAGTGTTTCTGGAGAATTGGTGTGGATTTTCTCAAGTTTATCTTGTGAGCTATTGACTTGAATATAAGCTTCTTGATTTTTGTTTTCATTCGACTTTTCTAATAAATTCTCATTTTTCTGTGGGTTTTTGTTTGAAGCTACTTTTACTTGATTATTCTGTATATTTTTCGTTTCATTTTTTGGGTTTTTGGTTTCAGAATTATTGCCATAACTTTTTGGAATTCTATTGACTAATTTATCCATATTCTCTTTTGTGTATTTTTGATTATCAAGCACAAAAAAATTATCTGTATTTTTATCTAATACAGACTTATTATTTGACTTTTCCATAACGCCATTTTCTTTTTTAGGATTTTTATCAACGTTTTGAGTTTCTACTTTTTCTGGTTTTTCTGGTGTAATATTTATCTTTGAAACTTGTTTTTGATTAGGGATTTGTAATTTTTCCTCTGCTTTTTCTGTAAGTGCGTTATAATCGTTTTGTATGATAGCACTTTGGTTTGTTTGCGTTTTTGGTTCAAACCTTTCGGAAGAAGCAATTAGTATGGGCTTGCGGTCTGTTTTTTCAGTTTCACTTTGTAATTTTGATAATTCCTTATTTAAAAATTCAATATCTTTTTCCGTTAACTTAATTTGTTGTTCCATTTCAACACTATTTTCTTCATTTTTATCCTCGTTATATATTTTCATCGGTTCCATTTGCTCAGATTTTTCAGTGATTACATTTTTTTCTAAGGTTTCTTTTGTAGTATTCTCCATTTCTTTAGAATTTTCATTACTTTTTAAGATATTTTTATTCTCAAATATGCTATCTATTTCATTTTCATTTTTTGCCTTATCGACTTGCAATTTATTAATTTCAGAAGAATTCTTTTCAAGTTTATTAGCTTGAATGTTTTGTTGAACACTTTGATATTTTTTAGTTTCTTCTTTTGTGGAATTTAGCTGTTCTATTATTTCCTTAAGAATTTCTTCAAATGGTTTATTACCATATTCTTTTTGATTTTCTAATTTTTTTAATATCTCATTGGCAACCTCTGGTGGTTGAGATTGAATCAACTTTGTTAAATTTACAATGTTAATCAAAATCTCACTCCCTTGTTTATTATTTCTATAAATAGTTGTTCGTCGTTGTCTTTAATGTCTTTAAGTAACCTAACCATTGTTTGGTGGTCGACGTTCGATAGTAAATAAAATACTAAATCCGGTCTTGATTTTATCTTCAAGATAAAATTCCAGAGTTCCTCATAACTCATTTTATTCAAGAAAGAAGATAAACCTTTACTAAAACCACTGAGCGTAACTAATTCTGCTTCTGTATTTACCAAATCGGAAATTGTGTTTTTTAATTCTTCTATTTTGAAATCTATATCGCTTATTATTTGGTCTACTCCTCCCATTTTTTCTAAAACTTGAGCTGCTTTTACAGGATTTACTGCTGTAAGTTCTTGTACCATTTCTGCCCTTACATCGGGAGCTAGTTTTGAAAATACAAGCGCGAGTGTATCTACTGACATATTATCTGCGTTCATAAGTCTTCTCAACTGTGCCGCATCTGAATTCACAAATGTATCAACTATGTCTTGCAATCTTTTTAGACTAATCGTATCTTCAACCTTGCTTATTTCTTCCTTAAGCTTTTTTTCCTTCCAACTTTCCTCTATAGCCTTTATTGAATTAATCAAATTATCGACTTTGGCTTCTTTTGATGAAAGTTCTTTTTCTCTGTTTTCGATTTCTTTTATTTTTTCCTCTAGTTGTGCACTGTAATTTTCATATATTTTTTCGAAATACTCTCTAGCGGTCATTACTTCTAAACCTTCGTAATTTATAAAATTTTTTACAAATGGTATTTTGGAGAAAAGATAACTCACATAACTTCTCCACCCTTGGAATACACTTGCGCCTTCTCCGTAAATTTGTTTTTCAAGGAAAGTTGAATAACCGTATAAAAATAATATAAAGACAAGAGCTATAGCGAAAATAATACCGAAAAGTATAGTTAAAATTTTTGCTCTTTTTTGCATAAATTCACCTCGAATTGCTCCTTTCAATTTAACTTTTTAGACTTCTCCACATTTAATTTTCTTGCTTCATACCGTTATTTCCTAAAAGATTAGGAAAATAAAAAACGGGCTGAAAAATCAGCCCGTTTGAAATAAATTATGATAATTATTATTATTCTTCAGCTTGTTCTTCAAGATATTTCTTACGTTCGGCTATAATTTTTTCTTGGATATTTGGTGGAACAACGTCGTACTTTTCAAATTTCATAGTAAAGTATCCTCTACCACTTGTTATTGATGAAAGCCTTCCTTGGAAATCTAACATTTCCGCAAGTGGTACTTCTGCTTTTACAACGGTAATACCTTTACCCGCAGGTTCCATTCCCATAGGTCTTCCTCTTCTTGAGCTGATATCGCCCATGACATCTCCCGCATTTTCATCTGGTGTAAATACTTCTACGTACATCACAGGTTCAAGTAAAACAGGCTTTGCTTGTTGCATACCTTTTTTGAAAGCTTGTATAGCGGCAATTTGGAATGAAATATCTGAAGAGTCAACTTCGTGGTATGAACCATCGAAGAGTGTAACTCTGACATCGACGACAGGGTAAGCCGCCAATACACCTTTCTTCATAGCTTCTCTAATACCTTTTTCAACGGATGGAATAAAGTTTCTTGGTATAACTCCACCAACGATCTTATCAACAAATTCAAAACCGGTTCCTCTTTCAGCTGGTTCGAGCAATATTTTTACGTGTCCGTATTGACCATGTCCACCAGATTGTTTTTTGTGTTTGTGTTCGGATTCCGCTCTACCTAAAATTGTTTCTCTGTATGCTATCTTTGGTTTACCAACTTCGACATCGACACCAAATATGTTCTTCAATCTTTCAACCATTACGTCAAGGTGCATTCCACCGATACCTGAAATAACAGTTTCGGATGTTTCTGGGTCAAATTCCCATGCAAACGTTGGGTCTGAATCGGCAAGTCTGCTAAGACCGTTACTGATTTTATCTATATCTGACTTTGATTTTGGATTGACACTCTTTGAAATCATTGGTTCTGGATATTCTGGAGAAATTATCGTAAGTTTTCTATCTTTGTGTGTTATTGTGTCTTTAACTCCGCTATCCTTTAATTTTGGAAGAACAACGATATCACCACATGAGACTTCTTCTATTTCATATGTTTCCTTACCTTTTGCAAAGTATAAGTGGCCTGCTTTTTCTTGAGTCCCTCTTGTAACGTTGTTGAATGCATCTCCAGGTTTCATATTTCCAGATATTATTTTAATAAAACTCAACTTACCAACAAATGGGTCAACAACCGCTTTAAATGTGTATCCTACAAGCGGATCTGTTTCCGATGGAATTATTTCTACTTCATCGCCACTTTCCAATTTCGCTTTGTAAGGTTTGACTTCAAGAGGTGATGCACCTAGTGCGTTAATCGCTTTAAGTAAGAAATCAACTCCTATGTTTTTCTCAGCTGAACCTGCGAAGATAGGTACAATTTGTCTTTCAATAAAACCTTTTCTCAAAGCATTCCAAAGCTCTTCCGCAGATATTGGTTCTTCTGCAAAATATTTTTCCATCAACGCATCGTCAAGAGAGACAATGTCTTCCATTATTGACATTTTAACTTCTTCTACTTTGTCTTTCAAATCTGCAGGGATATCTGTTTCTTTGGCCTTTCCATTTTCATATATATAGGCTTTTCCTGATAGTAAGTCAACGATACCTTTAAAACTTGCTTCTTGACCTATTGGGTAAACAACTGGAACTATTTTAGCTTCAAATCTTTCTTTCAATGAAGCAATGGAATTATCAAAGCTTGCTCTTTCTTTATCCATTTGGTTGACAAAAACCATAATGGGCTTTTCCATTTCATTTGCTAGAGCCCATGTTCTTTCTGTTTGAATTTCAACGCCAGCTGTTGCGTTTACAACACTTAGAACGTTTTCTGAAACAAATACCGCGCTTATAACTTCACCTATAAAATCACTGAAACCCGGTGTATCAATCAATGTAATTTGTTTGCCTTCGTATTTAAATGTTCCAACATGCGAGTTAATACTTGCTCCTCTTTGGACTTCAATAGGATCTGAATCGATATCTTTTTTTGTTACGTTAAAACCTCCGAGGTTTAACGCGCTAACCATTAAAGCAGATTTACCGGAACCGTTATGCCCTACAAGCACTACTGTGCGTTTATCCTTCGCAACCATTTCCCCACCTCCAACAGTTTATATAGTTAGAATTAAAAATAAAATGTTAATAACTATCTTATGTATTTTACCAGATTATTTATCTTTTTTCAAACATCCGTTTAATTTTTCAGAATGAAGGATAAAGATTAAGTTCAGTATTTTATAATGTAATGTATGTTTATTGTCCCAACATCGTTCAATTTCCTTATATTTTGTAGAATTAAATCGAATTTTCTTGTGATTTCATTGGAAAATAAGTAAAAATTGCCGGGTAAAATTACAGGTTCAATGGTAAGATGGATGTCAGTAACTATACCTTCATTTAGAAATTGAGTGAAAACACTTTGACCACCAATAACGCAAATATCATTATATCCCATCTTATTTAATGTTTCAACCGCCTCACGAGAACTACAAGATAGTATTAAATCAGGTTTATAATCTAAATTTTCAAAATATTCAATTGTTTTTTTAGTCAACACAACATTAAATCTATTAGGGAGTTTTTTTCCAATGCTTTCAAATGTCTTTCGCCCCATAACTACAACGCCAGAACTTGTGGTAATTTCTTTAAATAAAGCCTTATCTTCTCTACTCCCCCAACTAATGTCATCGCTTTCCATTGTAGCTATAACACCGTGGATATCTGTGACAGCTAAAAGCCTTACGCGCATAGCTTCACCTACTTTTTGAAAATATATTCCAATTAATTTTACCATAAAGAATGAAAAAGCGCCGAGGAACATTTCCTCGACGCTGTTATTATTAATATTTTTTAAGTATTTAGTATTAATATTCTGGCATTTCAGGTGCTGCTGGTTTCTTTTCTTCTGGTTTTTCAACTACGAGCACTTCTGTTGTAAGGAGCATACCCGCAATTGATGCTGCGTTTTGTAGAGCGCTTCTTGTAACCTTTGCTGGGTCGATAATTCCACGTTCGTACATGTTACAGTATTCACCTTTAAGGGCATCAAAACCGTATGCTACATCATCTTTTGAAAGTACGTTGTGGATAATTATTGCACCATCGTAACCTGCGTTGAGAGCGATTTGTCTAATTGGTGCTTCGAGAGCATTGTAGACTATTTGAGCACCGAGTTTTTCGTCACCGGTAAGTTCATTGAGAACTGGTTCAAGAACTTTTCTTGCTCTAAGTAATGTAATTCCACCGCCAGGGACGATACCTTCTTCAACAGCTGCTCTTGTTGCGCTGAGTGCGTCTTCAATTCTGTGTTTCTTTTCTTTAAGTTCTGTTTCTGTTGCTGCACCAACCTTAATTACTGCGACACCACCAGCTAATTTTGCCATTCTTTCTTGGAGTGTTTCTTTTTCGTATTCGCTTGTTGTTTGCTCGATTTGTGCTTTGATTTGTGCAACTCTCTTCTTGATTTCTTCTGGCTTGCCTTTTCCGCCGACAATTATTGTTTCGTCTTTCTTAACTCTTACAACGTCTGCTCTACCAAGGTCTTGGAGTGTGAGGTCTTCGAGGTTAATTCCAACTTCTTCGCTTGCTACAATACCACCTGTGAGAATTGCTATATCTTGTAACATTGCTTTTCTTCTGTCACCGAAGCCAGGAGCTTTAACTGCTACGGTGTTAAGTGTTCCCTTGAGTTTGTTGAGAACTAACGTTGTGAGAACTTCACCTTCAACATCTTCTGCGATAATTACAAGTGGTCTTCCTGTTTGAGCTACTTTTTCAAGAATAGGGATGAGCGGTTTAACGTTTGAAAGTTTTCTATCTGTGATGAGTATGAATGGTTCATTGTAAACGACTTCCATCTTTTCTGGGTCTGTTACAAAGTATGGTGAGATGTAACCTCTGTCGAATTGCATACCTTCTGTAAATTCAACGTAAGTATCAATTGTTTTGCTATCTTCGACTGTGATAACTCCATCTTCGCCAACTTTTTCCATTGCTTCTGCGATTAATTTACCAATTTCTTCACTATTTGCACTGATTGATGCGACGTGTGCGATATCCTCTGTGCTTGAAAGTTTCTTTGAAATTTTCTTAATCTCTTCAACAACCTTTGATGTTGCTTTGTCGATACCTTTTTTAATCAATATCGGATTTGCGCCAGCTGCTACCATCTTGAGTCCTTCTTTAATCATCGCTTGAGCAAGAACTGTAGCCGTTGTTGTACCGTCACCAGCAACATCATTAGTCTTGCTTGCAACTTCTTTAACAAGTTGTGCACCAAGATTTGCAAATTTGTCTTCTAATTCAATTTCTTTTGCTATAGAGACACCATCATTTGTAATTGTTGGGCTGCCCCATGATTTTTCAATAACAACATTTCTACCTTTTGGACCCAATGTAATCTTAACTGCATTAGCGACTGCATCTACACCTGCTTCTAATGACCTTCTTGCTTCTTCACTGTATCTTAATAACTTTGCCATATCTCACACCTCCTTGAATTTTTACTCTTCTATTTTTGCTAAAATATCGCTTACATCAATGATGATGTAATCTTCATCATCTATCTTTATTTCCGTGCCAGAGTACTTGTTGTAAATTACCTTATCTCCAACTTTGAGTTGGCAATCCTCAGGAAGTTTACCAACTTCAACAATCTCTGCTTTCATGGGTTTTTCTTTTGCGGCATCTGGAAGGACAATTCCACCTGCTGTCTTTTTTTCTTCAATGATGGGCTTAATAAGTAACCTTTCACCGAGTGGTTTCACTTTCATACTCTTACCCCCTCCTGTCTAAGATTTGGTTTGATTATCACTCTAATATTCCGTTTGTTAATTTTAGTATAACAAAAAAGGGCAGTTTGTGAATTGCCGTTTTGACTGAATATAGCTTAATGTTAAAATCTAAACAGAAATATTTGCACATTTCTTCTTTTTTCTTATTCTTTCTTTGGATAAAATTTTCAGATGTTCATCGTGCAGATAAATTCATGACATTTTGAGAAACTCAACAACATATTTGTACCTTAGTTTCTTAATACTCGATATATGAGTCACATCATCATTCAAATACGTCTTTGATATTTTCATGAAACTCCTCAAAATCTTCAACTTGCTTCTCAACAAAGTCCTTCCACCTTTCAAAATCGCTTACAGCCAACTCTATACGTTTTTTCCAATCAACTAAGTGACTAACAAGCTGTTTCATGTTCGATAACGATTGGACATCAACCTCATTTTGAAGTTTACTGACGGTCAAAAACATCTCTACAACTTTATTGTTTCCAGTTTTTACAAGTTCCATCAACTGAGAAAACTGTTTCTCCCAGGTTTCAAATACACTTACAACTTTTTCAGCTGTTTCTTCAAAATCGTACTCTTCATTATCATCTTCATCGTACTCACCGATTTGGTCTATTGAATTCTGTGCCATATCTATAAATTGATCAACCATGTCGTAGAACTCCTCGAGCCAGTCGTCCATGTTGTCGGCTAAATCAGATACGTAATCAAGCCAGTCTTCTACCTTCTCAGAAACTTCTGAAACCATATCTGAAAGTTCGTCTAAGACCTCATTCAAAGAAGAGAGATAGTTGTTTTTTTGATTAACAACGAAGAGCTTTTTCTCAAGCTCGGTATGTTTGTTAATAATTTCTGAAATACGCTCATTAATAGCTTCAAAATCCATATACGTCCCCCCTTGTAGCTGTTAAATATAGGCTCAAATGAAAGTGTTCAACTGTCTTAAGCAGTACCTGTAAATTTCTTCGCTTTATTATATCACAAATCTAAGAGGTCACATTTAATCTTGCTTCTAATCGACAAATTAATAAACAAAAAGCCCTGAGAAGAATTCAGGGCTTTTTCACGATCTATTGAAATTTGGTGGAGCCGATGGGACTTGAACCCACGACCTCTACCGTGCCATGGTAGCGCTCTCCCACCTGAGCTACGGCCCCACTGGATATACCAATTGTTTGACGCTAATCATTTTACCATATTTATACAAAAAATCAAGATATTTTGTCAATTTTAAGCATGATTAATGAAGCAAATATATTTTTACATAGGATTTTAGATAATATATGTAGAAATAAGATTTGGTGAATTTTATGGATAACTGGAGGTGTCAAGCATGAAGAGAATTCATGCAAGTGGCTTTTTTGGAATATTTATTACCGTTATTTTAATAGTTTCATTAGCCTCTTGTGTTGCAAAAAAACTTGATGATTCTAATAGTCAAAAAATATCTATTTCAATTCCTTCTGTTGCTGTTATTGGAACACCGATAAATATCAATGTGGAGCCAAGAGAACCGGGTATATCGAATATAAAGGTAATTATTAGTAACAACAGTTATAACGAATTGATGTTGTTAAGCGCTTACCCTTATAGCAAAACCTGGTCACCTAAAATGCCAGGTGTGTATACGGTAAAAGCCGAAGGGTATTCTATAACTGAAGGTAAATGGTATACTGCATCCTCGACTTTGACAGTATATGATTTGGTCCCACCTTACTTAAAAGATATAAAGCTTATTCCAGAGGTGCCATATGTTGGTGACGAGGTACTTTTACAACTGAAATTAGATGGTGAAAATCCTTTTGTAGATATCAATGTTAATGGAATTTTGAGTTCGAGCACGTCGTGGTTTAGTTCTTCGACAAAGACTTCTGATAAATACGTTTATCTAAGATTGCCAAGGATAACAGAACCCGGAAAGACTGAATTGTTTTTACGTTCGGTTGCTTACAAAAGTGAAGATGCGACAAAACTAATTTTTGATGTAAGGCCAAGAGATTTAACACCGCCTAATATAAGTGTTTATGCGGATACTTTTTATTCTGAAAACTCCAATGTCTCAGTTAGGATAGAGCTTACAGACGATATAAACTTGAAAAAGTACATGCTTACGTTTGATGATAAAGTTATATCTGAGGAGAATATATCCGGTAAGAAATTTGTGAAAGAAGTCATGATAGGTAAAAGCGAGATTGGAACGCATGCGATAAATGTAGTAGCGTATGATGCAGAAGGTAATATGAATACATATGCAAAAAGGATATACATTGGTGGCACGGCGCTTAGCTTTAACGTTCAAGTTAGCCCATCTGAACCAACCGCAAACGCTTCCGCAGTTATTGCTATGGTGCCGAATGAGAAAAATGTTATCTATACGAGAATCGTTTTTCTTGTTGATGGTCATGAGATTGCTGATTTTAGCAGTAATGGGGATACATCGGCTCAGAGTTTTGCAATATGGTCAGTTGAAGAAGGTACACACTTTATAACGATATACGCAGAATCCAAAGATGGAAGGGCTGGAATCGCCGAGACATGGGTAAGTGTAAAAGATTACAATGGGCCAAGGTTTGTTTCTTTAAAGGCAAACGGAATAGAACTTAAAAAAACTGAGGATAACTATGTTTTCCCTGGTTTAGTAACTTTCTCGCTTACAGTAGAAGATCCAGGCGGAATTAGTTTAACTGCTTTGCCACGCTTGTTAGTTAAAGAAGATGAATTTGCTACTTACTATAGAGATTTACAAATGGAAGTAGAGGAAGTTTCACCCAATGGTAGAGTAGTAACTTTCTCTGTGACAACACCTATGTCTTTAGGGCAATATTACATATCTGTCATGAACGTTCAAGATAAAAGTGGTAATTTGATGAGAGATATAGGTAGATTCTTATTGTATGTACAATGAGAATTGAAAAGATAAAATTTATTCCAATAAAAAATACTCAATTGGTTCCGATAATATGTATGAATATATTATAAATAGTATCTGTTTTTAACATGGAGGTGGGTTTATGAATAAAAGAAAACAGTTCTCTTTCTTGTTTTTTGTCCTTATTTCAGCATTTTTCGTACAAACTTTTGCTGCACTTAACACTTCAGGTTTATGGTCAACTACGAAGTACAGTTGGGTTCTTCCTGGAAAATACGGTCCGGGGGTTATAGCAAAGAACGGCGGCAACTTATTGGTACTTTCCAAGGATGGAGCGGTTTACGAACTTCAAATGTCTGGTGCTATGGTTGCTTTAGGTCAAGTTAGTGGTATAAACAACGTTGTTGCACCACCAACGTATGTAGAAAATGGTTCTAATAAGTATCTTATATGGGTAACAGCTCAGGAAACAGCACAAAATAAACTGAATGTTTTAAAAATAAATGGTTCATTTGGAACGCCAGAATCTTTTAATATTGATGGTTCTGCTTACGGGCTTGTCGCTTACGCTAATGGAGCAAATTTAGTTATAATTACCGCAACGATGAAAGGAACGGTTTACAAAGTAACGTTTGATGGTACTAACTTTACTCCTAGTTCCGTTACTGTTGGTGGACCTGTAAAAGTTCCGCCACTTATGAGTCCTTCCAAAGATAAAGTTTATATTTTAACGCAAAATGGAAAATTTTACAGTATTAATGTCGCAGCATTCAGTACTCCTAATCTTATTCTTTCTATCGGTGATGAATTTTCAACACCTATGGCTATGGACGAAAGCGGTTTCATATATGCTCTAAGTACGGCAGGATATCTTTATAAGATTGATCCTTCTGGGTCGGAAAATCACGTACGTTTCTTATCAGCTTCGAACAGTTCAGGCCCTCTTATAGATGGTGAAGGATATATCTACATATTTGGTGATAATGGTAAAGTTGCTGCGCTAAACAAAAATTTGCTTAAACTTGGTGAATACTCCATCGGTCAGCAGATAACAACGACGCCAGCTATAGTGAAAGGGCGTGATGGGATAACTTACCTGATAATTCCCTCTTCTTCGACAGGTGGTACTGGAAAAATAACTATACTTAGTTTTAATCCTACAAGGGGTGTATTTTCCAAAGAATGGGAGGTAACTACAACAAGTACATTCCCAATAAGCGCTGCTGTTAACGTTGCACCACTTGGAGCTCTTCACAATGATAATTACTATTTTGCAACGGCAACGAACGATGGAACAATTTACGCATGGCAGTTTGATGCAATAGGGCCATACGGTGTTTGGGCAATGTACGGTCAGAATATAAACCACACAGGTTTTGTTGACTCAGCTTCTGGGTCATTTAAAAAGAGAATATTCATAACCGCCAAAGAAGGATTTTATGGAAAAGAATTGAGTGGAGCGTTATTCAATAATACAGGTACTTATGGACTACTTTACGATGCAAAATTAATAAATCCAGATAATACAATTGCTGTAACTCTTTCTAATTTAAGAACGAATGAAACAAACTTAGCTAAAATTCCAGAAGGAATACCAGGATCTCAAAAACTCGAAGTAAAGTTCGCTACGCCAACCGGTGGATTATTATTATTTACTCCATCGTTTAGTGTTCAAGGAGGTTCTAAACCAACCGTTGACTCGACTTTTACTTTCAGATTTTGGAAAACGGGACAAAATGAATATGAAGGTTCTGAGGGAGATAATCCAGCCATATTAACTTACATGTTCAACGATAGGTATTTAACTGTTTTTACGGATGCTACTTACACCTTCTATATTTATAATAAATATCCATTGCAAACAAATAGTGAGGCTACAGATTCTATTGATGTTAAATTTGATTATAACACTTATCGTTCAAATCCAAATAGTGCAGTACACACTGTTGACGCTAACACAAATTATCAAGGTCAACAGTGGTATGCGTACAAATGGGTTGTCTATCAGTGGAACCCAGATGACCCAAGAGGTTTTGAGAAGAATACTTATTACGACAAAGATAGTATCCGGTTACCTATAAAAGGTCCTGCTTACATTGAGATTTATTACGCGCAACTCAGTGCAACAGTTACTTTGTTATTGCCTGAGTTCGCAATCGGGAAAACTCGCGCTTATCTGTTCTTGGATGCTGCAACTAACTCTATAGCATACAACATTGATTTAAAACCGTTATCTGGTATAACAATAGATAGTGTATTATCTGAGGAATTTGCGAACAATGTATCCAAAGTGAATTCACTAAGTTTTGTTAGGCCAACAGAATTGAAATACACTTTGAATAGTATGGAAAATCCGCTTCCTGGAACAACAAGGGTAGCAACTATCGTTGTCAACTTAAACTTCCCGGAGAAAACAACATTTGAATCAAATGGTGATAGCTTATTTTTGCAGAAATTTGACTTATATGGTTACGCACAAATTCAAGGTCAGTTGGTTGATCCAGAAAACTTAAGGGCAAAACGTGTATTTAAAACTAACAAATACCTTTATGTTGTTGGCGATTTCAACGGTGATTTTGTAGTGGATATAAATGACTGGAACTTATTTGTGAATGTGCTAGGTACTACGGTGTCTGGAAACGATTTGATTTATAACATAGGACCGAGAGAAGATTTCAACCCGCCATATCCAAATTATACGAATTACAGGGCAGGTTACTTGACAGATACGACAAATGATATAACGGAATCTGATTTGTACTATTTCACAACAATGTTTGGTTTTGCTGTTCCTGAAAGTGAAAGGGTTAAATAATTGGTGGAAAGGTGGTGAAAAATATGAAGAGAAATATGAATAAGATAATGTTTATAGCTTTACTGTCTTTGCTGTTTGTCTTTTCAAGTTGTGGCATTATTAAAAATAATAACTCAAATAGTAACTCAAGTACTGTGAAGACAACAATCAATATCTACGATCCATATGGCAACAAGTTATTTATAGATGGAACAATAAATGGTTACAAGATTCAAGCTGATAAAGATGGTGTTTTCGTCGCAGCTAAGATAGAAAACGTTTCAAGTTACAAATTCAACGAAGAATTGACTTTGTTTAAAGTAAAAAGTGTTGACGTTGTGTCAGGTAAAGAAGTTAATATTGTTCTTGAAAGAAATGATAAAAATGGAATTAATATTTTAAGGACGGCTGATGGAAAGTTAATGTTCTATGCTATAGGATATGGTGATAAACCGTACTTCCAAGTTTGGCTCAAAGATAGATTAGCTGGATTTACTCAAATAAACTTGAATAAAGGCCAAACACTCTTAGCAGGTAACTGGCTAATTGGTGTTGGAAAAGGAATGGGGAAAGTTGGATTGGATATGAATCCTAACGAAATTGTTGTGAAACTAAATATACCAGCAACAAATGCTCCAAGGATAGCTAAGATTGAGGAAATTAAGTGATAATGTGAATTAGAAACAACAAAATAGCCTCTGCGTTAAGCAGAGGCTATTTTGTTAATTGCATAAATTTTGCGCGCATTTTCTACTTAAAATAAAGATAATTAAAACGATTGTTAGTGGTATCAACCAAGCTATGAAGATACTTTTATCGAGTACTATTCCCATCGTTGTGCTTACTATATTTCCACCTAAAGATGTGAATGCGTACGTTGCACCGTTGAATATGGGAATGTATTTTTGGTTTATAGATTTTATCCCATTACTTTGAACGTATGGAAAGATTGGACCAAGAAATAGGCCAGAAAGTACAAATAATACGGGGTGTTTAGTTAGAATAAATAATATTATTATAATCGCAAGAGTAAATGTGTTGATTCTTACTAAATTCCCAACGAATTTTGCGATTAAGTTGACTGTAAACCTTCCAATCGTAAATAAAGACCAAAATAATGTGTAAGCCATGAAAGAGTTTATAAATTCTTGTTTCATCGACGTGCCAGCCCAAGTGATTGTGCCTATTTCTGCGGAAGAATATAGAATAAGCAAAGTAAGGAAAAATGCAAATGATTTGTCGTTGAACGCAAATTTTATATCGGTAAGCTTGAATGTATCGGTCTTTATATCCGGGAACGTTCTAAAAAATGCGTATATTGAAAATAATATGAACATTGCAGAATAAACAAAGTAGACATTTTTAAAGTTACCTGTGCTTTTTTCAACTAAAATTATTACGAACGGTGCAATTACTCCACCAAGTCCATACGCGCCATGAAAAAAACCGAAATTTGCTTTTTTACTTGTCGAAAGTAAAGTTGTTCCTCCTGTGAAGCCAAAACCCGTTGAAAGTCCAAATACAAACATTCCAAGGAGTGTTATATAGTAATTACTTCCGAATGCAACTGTGATTGTTCCGATAATTGTAAGAATGCTCCCAATTATCAATGAACATTTGAGACCTAATTTATTTATGTATAGCCCTACTAAAATATTTGATAACACCGTTCCTGTTAGTGAAAAAAATGGTAATAGTGAAGATGCAAAAGTTGATATCTCAAATAATTCTTTAAAAGATTTCAAAAGTGGAGCCATCGAGTTCAAAACTAATGAGTATGAGAAGATAATAAACATAGGTAAGAGATTTTCCATTTATGCACCTCCTAATTTGTTTATTTCTATAATTTTTTTACTTTTTTCCTAGATTTATGAGTTTGTAACTTGGCAATCCATTTTCAAATGGTGGATAGAACTCACCAGATATGAGTGGCAGCGCGTATTCAAAGAATTTATCGGTTACAGTATAGCCTTCGTAGAAATCTTTTGGTAACATCTTTGTTTGATCGGCAACTAAATTCAGTGGGACACTGCTATATTTAATTTGATAGGGATTATTTGACACTCGTTCCATAGTTACCATAACACCATAATTGTCTTCAAGTGCGTATCTTACAGCCATACGTCCACACATCTCTGCTTCTTCTATATCTGTCTTACTCGCTATATGTCTGCCACTCCTTTGTAGGTAATCTGGAATGGCTACGTGTGTTTTAAGACCCAGTTCTGACCTTACCATACCGGCTATTGTAAACCCAACGCCTCCAAGTTGTCTATTTCCAAAGCTATCTGTGAAGCCCATATCGGAGACAAAAAATCCATCAGGGTATTTTAAACCTTCGGCTACGGCAATTGCACAGTATCCCTTTTCCGAGATAATTTTGTTCACAGTGCTTAGAAATTCATCTTTATTGAACGGTTTTTCGGGAAGGAGTATCACATCTGCACCTATTCCGTTAATCCATCCAAGACCAGCAGCAGCAGCAAGCCAACCTGCATGCCTTCCCATTATTTCCATTACAAAAACTTGCGTTGAGTCGACGTACATGCTTCTTAAATCGAGGGCGGCTTCCATCATCGATATCGCTATATATTTTGCGGCGGAGCCATAGCCAGGGCAATGGTCTGTATGGGGTAAATCATTATCGATAGTTTTGGGGACACCAACTACCTTGAGTTCATATCCTCTTTTTTGAGCTTCCATTTGAACACGCCAAGCTGTATCCATTGAATCGTTACCACCGTTATAGAAGAAATATCTTATTTCATTTTTTCTAAAAATCTCAAACAACTTTTCTATATCAGAATCATTTTTCATCTTTTTCCTGCAAGAACCAAAGGCACCCGCGGGAGTGTATCTGAGAAATTCAATATCAAGATCACTAGCGTCCAAAAAGTTTTCTTTCAATATGCCAGTAACACCGTTGATTCCAACTAGTATCTCTAATCCGTTCTTTCTAGCTTCATCAATTACACCGTATGCACTTGCGTTGATTACGCTTGTAACTCCCCCAGACTGTGCGTATAAAGCTTTCATAAATACAATCCCCTCCTCTTTTGCTTCAATTATTTTCAATATCAATAACTTATAAAATATTTTACCATATTTTTCATTTTTCATCTCTAAAAGTTTTAGGTACTTGAAATTTCATAGTATTTATGATAAAATAACCACGCATAGGAAAATAAAAAATGCCGAGGTGGCGGAACTGGCAGACGCGGTTGACTCAAAATCAACAGGAGCTAGGCTCCGTGCGGGTTCAAGTCCCGCCCTCGGCACCAGTTAAAGAAGAAACGCGGTGGAATTTTCCACCGCGTTTTTTGTTTTACTTTCTAATAGTTTTTCAACTTATCCAAGCAATCTTAGTACATTAGAACTGTTAACGTTTGATTGTGACAGCACACCTATCGTGGCTCGTGATTGTAACTGAGTTCTTATCCATTCCATAGTCGTACGAGCCATATCTGTTCCTGTTAAAATACTTACAGAGGAGGTGAGATTTATCATTGTTTCACTAAGATTTCTTGCAGCGCTTTCTAATCTGTTATTTACGGAACCTATGTAGTTACGTGTTGTAGAAACGTTAGATATAGCTTGATCAATAGCTTTTAATGCATTTTGAGCATTTTCTGTGCTGTTAAGATTTACACTTTCAAGCCCGAGAGACTTAATGTCCATGCTTGGGAGGGTGACCTTCATATTCTGACCTTCATTTGGTCCAAGTTGCACTTGCATATTTCTAATTTCACCACCAAGTACTCTTTGGTTATTATATTTTGTTTGTTCAACAACTTTGTTTATACCTTGTGATAGTTGCGTGAATTCTTTCTGCAAAGCACTTCTTTCCGAATCAGAAAGTGTGCCATTAGATGCCTGAATCGCTAATTCACGCATTCTTTGTAAATTTGAACTAATACTTTGTAAACCGCCTTCTGCGGTGTTCATCATGCCTATTGTATTGTACGTACTTACCATAGCTTCGCGATAGCCATTAACTTGCGAACGTATCCTCTCAGCTATGACGTTGGAAGATATATTTTGATTTAAAGGTATAGTTGATTGTGCTAAGCTTTGTTGTTGTGTGTTTTGTTGGGTTTGTAAATTTTGAAGATATCGAATTGCCCACATTCCAACGTTGTTATTAATACGCATAGGTCACACCTCCCAAAAACATGGACAGAAAGAACTAAAGAACTATTGAAAATTTTTTTAATCGGCGCATTATTTGTATTATTTTCTTGACTATTGATTTAGACAACATTAAGTCCAAAATCGTTCAATAATTTAAAAAAGAAAGTGGCCCTTTTTAAAGGGCCACTTTCAGAGATTGGAAAAGATCATTTGATTTTCAAAATTAATATGTCACTACCACCTAAGTTAGTTGTTATATCATTATTTTTCGAGAACGTTGTTCCTAAAACAACTATCGATTTATCTTCTTCCACATATACGCTGTAAGAATAGTCTGCCAATGTTCCACCGTATGTTTTACTCCATCTGAGATTTCCATCGTTGTCGATATCAAGCACTAATATATCTACTCCACCTTTGTAATCATCGAACTTAGAGAGTGTATGACCAACTATTGCAAATCCACCATCTGGGAACTCTGCTACATTGTAAGCTATATCTTCTTCACTTCCACCGTATGTTTTTTGCCAAATTATGTTACCAAGCATATCAACCTTTACAACCCATACATCCCAATATCCAGCGTTCTTTTGTACATCTCCATCGACAGATGTTGTGTAACCAACGATTAACAAGTTCCCATCTTTTGTCTTGAGTATTTTTGCTACTTCATCTTGGTCACTACCACCATAAGCTTTGTTGAGAGTTATTTCTTTTAAGTCTTTCGTTACTTTGAACAACCAGATATCGGAACTACCATGGTTGTATGGTATATTTCCTTCGAGAGAGTATGTAACATTAGCAACAATATAGCCATCTTCGACTTCGATAATGTCTACGCCTTTATCTCTATCAAGACCACCGAATGTTTTACTTGCAAGCATTTCACCATCTTTATTGATTTTTAAAATCCATGTATCCCAAGTTCCGATATTTCCACCAGTGTCACCATTTACTGAATTTGTTGTTCCCACAACTAAGAAGTTACCATCGGATGTAGCTAAACCTTTTTGTGCTATATCATTACCAGTGCCACCGAAAAGTTTTGCCCATATTACGTTGCCTTGTTTATCAAGTTTTACAACGAGATAATCCCAACCACCTTTGTTCTTTTGATTATCTATTTCAGAGGAAAGTGTGTAACCAACTACAATGTATCCTTCATCGTATTCAAATACATCTGTTCCTTCATCCCAACCAGTTCCACCTAAGACTTTCTTCCATTCAACCTCTAAATCTTTATTTAGTTTTACTACTAATATATCAGATTCACCTTTGAAACCTTCAACATCAGGTGATTGAGTGTTTCCAACAAGTATGTAACCACCATCAGATGTTTTTATCAGCTTCTTACCTGCATCTGACTTTGTTCCACCGATAGATAACTGCTTTTCAACTTTTGGTAAAATTGTCATAAATTTGAATTCACTTTCAGTTTCTCCAAAGACATTTCTTGCAACAACTTTCCATTTGTACCACGTTCCGAAGTGTAATTCTGGTAGTTTATATTCATTTTCATTCAAAGTTGCAATCTTTTCAAAAGTTGTTGTACCAAAGAATAGGTCAAACTCTTCCGCTCTTTCGCTCTGCCACTTCAGTGTAACATCTATAGGTACAATGCTTCCATCTTCTGGATAAATTGCGATTGGTTTTTCTGGAATTTGCCCAGTTGTAAATTTCCATATAGGCCCTTCTGTATTTCCAAATCTGTTTTTCGCGACAACTTTCCAATAGTATGTTGTGCCAAATAGTAAGTCGTATAATTCAACAGCGCTCTCTTTAATGTCTGCTTGATAGAGCTCAAGTTTGTCTTCAGCAAATCCTATGTAAAGGTCATAACTGTCCGCTTTTGAACTTTCCCATCTGAGGACAAGATTATTGAATTGATCAAGGGCACCATCGGTTGGTTCCGGGTTAAATGGTACAGCGGGCACATTACCAACTGTAAACTTCCATACAGGACTTTCGGTTTCACCGAATCTATTCTTTCCAACGACTTTCCAATAGTATGTTTTACCAAGTTCAAGGTCTTTAAGTTCTAAGGTATTTGGTGTTGCATCTTGAGCGATGAGGTCTAATTCTTCCGATGAAGTACCGAGGTACACATCGTATTTATCTGCGCATTCGAATTCCCATTCAAGAATTGGCGATTTCCAAACGTCTTCTTCACCATCGAGAGGTTGAACAACACCTATAAATATAGGTGCTTTTCCTGTTTTGAACATCTCGACATCGCTTACATTTTCGCCGAAGTCATTTTTAGCAACAACTTTCCAGAAGAACGTTGTATCCATTGGCAAATCGTATGGTATTGTGTATTCTGCATCTGTTGTCGTGGCAACAAGTTCTAAACTATCGTACTCTTGGCCAAGGTATAATTCATATTCGTTGGCATCTTCGCTTTCCCATCTGAATGTTGGTTGTATCCAAACTTTTTCGCCAGTTGGTTCTTTAAGCATGGGTTTTGTCGGTACATCACCTGTTGTGAATATCCATACTGGTCCCTCTGTTTCACCATATGCATTCTTTGCAATAACTTTCCAATAATATGTTGTACCTAACTTTAGATTTTGTAAATCGTATTTTGGTTCTGATACGTTAGCTACAAATTCTAACTGATCTGGCCTTTCACTTATAAAAATATCAAAACTTGCGGCTTTTTCAGATTCCCACATTAAGGTTGGTTGTATCCAAACTTTGGCAGCACCATCGTATGGCACAGGAGTCGCTGGGGCAGTTGGGGCGTCACCTATTCTGAAACTGAAGACAGGGCTTTCCACTTCGCCAAATGCATTTTTAGCAACAATTTTCCATTGATAAGTTGTACTTGGCTTAAGTCCTTCTATTGTGTATTCCTTGTCAAAGTAATTCTTTTCTTTAATTTCCAAATTGCCTTCTTCACCGAAATAGATATCGTAAGCTTTTGCGCGGAGCGAATCCCACTTGAGGGTTACAGTTGGTAAAACATCTTTTTCACCATCAGATGGCTCGATTGACCCAATATCTCCAGGAATAAATTCTGAATTTTGAAAATCGAGTAAAGCGTTTACAAGCACGCCTCCTGTTCCAATTATTACTTTAAGTGGTATGCTAGCCAGAGATATTTTATCTCTAACCACTTCAACACCATCTTCTCTTCCATACGCTACTATTCTTTCATTCTTGTTGTCAACAAGTCCAAGAACTTTAACTATTACATTGTATTTTCCAGCTTTTAATTTTGTAATTAAACCTGTAGCTTGACCGGTTTCACGATCGTAGTTAAGTTCAAATGGTCCTTCAACAATTTCCTGATTAAAAATCTCGACTGTTGCTCGCGTGATCCAAATGCCCATTTCCTTTAACTCTTTATCTAACTGAGACATAGAAAGTGAATATTCTTCATATTCATCCGGAGGTAGTATTGGTTCAACTATAGGTGCGTACTTTTGTAAGATTTGGTTAATTGCGTCTGATAGATTAGCATCAGGTTTCTCTAAAAGAGCTTTTAACTCGTAATATAACTTTGCTAATGGTGTTGTTTGAATTGTTTGACTAAAAGATAAAGCCGCGAAGTTTATTAGCATCAAAACTACCAAAAAAAATACGGAAAATCTCTTCATAAATGTTCCCCCCCTCCTAATAGATAGATGTATTATACTTAATACACATTAAATCTTATCATTAGACTTAATTATCAAACTCAAAATCTAATTAATACATATTAATACTTAACCAAACTTACAAATAACCAATTTTATTATACCACATTAAATGTTAAATAATGCAACATATTTTTAAAGAAGATAGAAAATTTTCCAAAATTCAGTTCTGGTGAACTTTTCGATTTTCACGGCATTTTTTTTGAATTTTATAAAAAAAGTTCTGGAATTTGGTATTTTTATGAAGATGGAATGTAAATATTTTCATAAATATAATTATGTCAGCCCTATGGGCAATACATTGGCAAAAGGAGGGGATTTTATGAAAAAGGTTTTCATGACATTGTTATTGGTAGCAGTTTTCTCGACTTTGGTACTTTCTGACGTAGTTTACAAAAGAGATGAGACGTTGTACGCTGGAGGAGGTATGTGGGCACCACCATCAAACTGGAACCCTATTACTCCTTGGAATGCTGTTACTGGTACTGTTGGGCTAATCTATGAAACTCTTTACGGTTACGACCCACTGAAAGACGAAATGATTCCATGGCTTGCTGAAAGCGGAAAGTGGACATCAAAGAACACTTACGAGATTAAACTAAGAAAAGGAGTTACATGGCACGATGGTAAACCATTTACATCAAAAGATGTAAAATTTACATTTGAGATTGCAAAACAAATACCAGAGATTTCCTACAGCCCAGTTTGGACATGGCTTGCGAAGGTTGATACTCCAGATGATTACACTGTTGTTTTCACATTCTCATCTCCAAGATACCACGAATGGGCATACCAACTTTACCAGCTTCCAATTATCCCAGAACACATTTGGTCAAAGCGCTCAAAAGATGAAATATTAAGTGGAGCAAATGAAAAAGCGATAGGAACAGGGCCTTATATGTTTGAAACTTACAGTGACGACAGAATGGTTTACCTCAGAAATGATAATTGGTGGGGTAACAAAGTTTTTGGGCAACCAAAGCCAAAGAGAGTTGTTTATTTGAGAGTTCTTAGTAACAACGTTGCACTTGGAATGATAATGAAAGGTGAACTTGATATATCGAACTTCTTCCTTCCTGGTGTGCCGACACTTAAGAAAACTTACAGTGATATTCATACATGGTTTGACAAAGAACCTTACATGTTGTCAGACAACACAGCTTACTTGTTCATTAATACAACAAAGAAACCTCTGAATGATCCAAACTTCAGAAGAGCAATAGCATTTGCAATTGATCCAACAGTTATAGCGAAAACAGTATTTGAAGGTCAGGTCCTTCCATCTAATTCTATTGGTTTCTTACCAATTAAGGGTTGGATGAAATATTACCCAGAAAATGCCGTAAAACAATACGGATTTAGATACGACACAAAGACGGCAAAAGATCTTCTTGATAAGGCAGGGTACAAAGATGTTAACAAAGACGGATATAGAGAGGCACCAGATGGTAGCAAATTCAAAGTTGAAATAATTGTTCCATATGGTTGGACAGATTGGATGGAATCAATCAAAATAATTGCTTCTCAGCTTAGGATGGTTGGAATTAATGCAGAAGCAAAATTCCCAGATTACAGCAAATACTGGGAAGATTTGACAACAGGAAAGTTTGATATGGCAATCAACAACTTCAACAGTCAGATGACGGTTTCACCATGGACAATGTTTAATTGGTTATTCAATTCTAACATAAGTGACAATATGTACAATGGAAACTTCGGTAAATATAAAAATCAAAAACTCTTCGATTTGATTACACAACTTAACTCAACACCAATGGAAGATATAGCTGCAAACAAGAAAGTATTGGAGCAAATCGCTGAAATTTTCTTAAAAGAAATGCCTGCTATTCCTCTTTGGTACAACGGTATGTGGTTCCAAGCAAGTACGCAAGTATGGAAGAACTGGCCAAGTGAGAAAAAACCATATGCATATCCAGTTACATGGGGTGGAAGATGGCAGACTGGTGGAGTGTTAATGCTTATAGGAATTACCAATAAATAATATTACGGCATAATTTACAATCAATCTAAGAGGTGTAAGAGATGAAAAAGTATTTAAGAACAAAAATATTAGTCTACATTCTTACTTTTATTTTCGCAGTTACTATAGATTGGTTGATTCCCAGGCTCATGCCTGGGAATCCCATTCTTGTTTTAGTTTCGAGGTTCTCAGGTTTGCCAGAATCTGCAAGAGTAATGTACAGTTATTTAACTAAAGCGTTTGGTTTAGATTTGCCGATGTGGAAACAATACATAAATTTCTGGGTGGCTCTATTTAAAGGAGACCTTGGAATAAGTATATACCTTTATCCGAAACCAGTTTTGGATATCCTCAAAAGTGCGCTTCCTTATTCTTTAAGTATCCTAATTCCAGCTATTTTGCTGAGTTGGTTTGTAGGTAACAATCTTGGTGCTATTGCTGCCAGACGAAAAAAATTAGACTCGATTATGCTCCCTATAATGTACTTTTTAACTGGTGCACCTTATTTATGGTTTGGTATTTTACTCGCTTACTTTTTAGGCTTCTTATTAGGATGGTTTCCAATATCTGGTGCTTATAGTTTTTCCTTGAGACCACATCTTTCTTGGCTTTTCATAGGAGATTATTTAAGACATTGGTTTCTTCCATTTTTCTCACTTTTTATAGTACAACTTGGTGGTTGGGCAATAGGAATGAGAAACATGGTTATTTATGAACTTGAGAATAATTATGTACGATACTTAGAAACTTTAGGTGTTAAGAGAAATTTGATAAGGAAGTATGCTTTTAGGAACGCAATACTTCCGCAAGTTACAGGTTTGGCATTGCAACTTGGAACCGTTATAGCTGGTCAAGTTACCACAGAAGTTGTTTTTTCATATCCTGGAATAGGGTACGTGCTAACGCAGGGAATACTCAATCAAGATTATTTTCTTATACAAGGTTGTTTCCTTTTCATAATAATAGGAGTTTTAGTTGCCAATTTTACCGTTGACTTGGTATACATGATTCTTGATCCGAGAGTTAGATATTCTTACGGTGGTGAGATTTGATGAGAGAAATATTGTTTTTCGCATTTAGAAATAATAAACTCAGAATAGGTCTTTCAATTGTTTTGCTTTTCTTGCTCCTTGGACTTTTTGGGCCTTACATATCAAAATATAAAGATCCTCTTGATTACGTTGGGATGGGTTCACAACCTCCCAGTAAAGAACATTGGCTCGGTACAACAACTTTTGGCCAAGATGTGTTTACACAGTTAGTTTATGGCCTTAGGTCTTCTTTTTTTGTTGGGCTTGTTGGTGGTGGGTTAGCGACGTTGATAGGGATAATTATAGGTTTTTTTGCAG
This sequence comes from Fervidobacterium nodosum Rt17-B1, assembly GCF_000017545.1. NCBI lineage: Bacteria > Thermotogati > Thermotogota > Thermotogae > Thermotogales > Fervidobacteriaceae > Fervidobacterium > Fervidobacterium nodosum. Next base: position 1,693,637 of record NC_009718.1, read on the forward strand.
GTTATGAAGGTGGAATAATAGATGAACTTTTGATGATGCTAACAAATATATTACTTGTTGTCCCAACCCTTGCTCTATTGATAATAGTCGCGTCATATCTTCCATACAGAGGTATTTTAATACAGAGCATAATCATAGGCTTTACAGCATGGCCTTGGACTGCTCGGGCGGTTAGAGCTCAAACACTTTCATTAAGAACTCGTGAATTTGTAAACCTTGCCAGGATCACTGGGAGGTCTCATTTAAAGATAATTTTATTTGAGATAATGCCTAATATGCTCTCGTACATCTTTATGGTATTTATTTTACAGTTCGGCGGTGCGATACTTGCAGCTGTTGGTCTGGACTTTATTGGTTTAGGACCAACAAGGGGTATTTCACTTGGCTTAATGATGCAAAATGCTGTTTTGTGGAATGCGATTCAACTTGGAATGTGGTGGTGGGCAATTCCTCCTGGATTAGTTATAACACTTGTTGTAGGTGCACTTTACTTTATGAACACAGGGCTTGATGAGGTATTTAATCCTAAGCTGAGAGAAATGTAATAAATAAAGAGATTTACCGAATCTTAAGGAGTTGATAAATAAGATGTTAGAGGTTAAAAATTTAAAGATATACTATAAAACTCTTAAGGGTTATGTGAAAGCTCTCGATGATGTGACTTTCGATGTTAAAGATGGGGAACTATTAGGAGTTGCAGGTGAATCGGGATGTGGAAAATCAACGCTTGTCAATAGCTTAACACTGTTGAAACCACCTATGAATTATTTTGGTGGAAATGTGTACTTAGACTCCGAGCTTCTACCAATAAATGATTTTGAAAAGATGAATGATTTTAGATTTAAAAAAATCTCTATAATCCCGCAGTACGCTATGGACGCCCTTAACCCAACAAGGAAGATAGGTGTTTACATCAGGGAAATTCTTGAGAGCAGAAATGTTAATTACGAAAGTATTGAAGATACTCTGATGGAACGGTTGAGGTATGTTAAACTTCCAGAAAGAATCTTAAAAATGTATCCAATCGAACTTTCTGGAGGAATGAAACAGAGACTTGTTATGGTAATTAGCACCCTACTTAATCCTTCTTTGCTTATCGCTGATGAAATCACATCCGCATTGGACGTATCTACTCAAAAGTCTGTTTGTTTAATGATTAAAGGTTTCAAAGATCAGCAAATTGTTAAATCCCTTATATTCGTTACTCACGATTTGTCAGTGCTTTATCAAATAGCTGATAGGATTATGGTCATGTACGCAGGAAAAGTTGCTGAAATTGGAACGACACAACAACTCATAGAAAATCCGGTACATCCGTATACAAAAATGCTCTTATTGTCTCTTCCCGAGGTTGGAGTAAGATATACTGAAACCAAACTAAAGGGTATACCAGGTCAACCACCTCAATTGTTGAATCCGCCAGAGGGTTGTAGGTTCAAAGACAGATGTCCACTTCGCACAAAAGAGTGTGATGAAGAACCACCTATGGTGGAAATTGAAGAAGGGCATGTAGCTTATTGTTGGAAGGTGAAATCTAATGCTTGAAGTAATCAATTTGACAAAAGCTTACAATATAGGAGCATTTGGCAAAGAAAAGCTTTACGCAGTTGATAATGTGTCTTTTAAAATTGAAGATAACGAAATAGTTTCGTTAATAGGTGAAAGTGGCAGTGGGAAGACTACCATTGGAAAGCTTATATTACGCCTTACAAAACCGACTTCCGGGAAAATTATTTACAATGGTACCGATATTTCAACATTTAAAAATATTAAGGAATACTATAGGTATGTTCAAGGAATTTTTCAAGATCCATTTAGCTCGTACAATCCAATTTTTAAAATTGATAGAATATTTGAAATGGTAAGGGAAGAATTTTATCCATCTGAAAATCATGATAAATGGATGGGAAAAGTTGAAAGCACTATAAAAGATATTGGATTGAACCCAAAAGAGATAATTGGAAAGTTCCCACATCAACTGAGTGGTGGACAACTCCAAAGGTTACTTATCGCTCGTGCATTACTTATGAACGCAAAATTTTTGGTTGCTGATGAGATTATAAGTATGTTAGATGCTTCAACACGGATAGATATCTTAAACCTTTTGATAAGTCTAAAGGAGAAGGGATTGTCTGTTTTATTTATTACCCACGACCTTTCGTTGGGTTACTATACAAGCGACAAGACAATAATATTATACCGTGGATCGATAATGGAGTATGGAGACACAGTAAAAGTTTTCAATAATCCATTGCATCCTTACACCAAAATGCTACTTGAGTCCGTTCCAACAACACATAAGAAATGGACAAGGGAAGAATTAATAGCTGAAAGCAGAAGAACTCCGCCAGGATATTGTAAATACTATGATAGATGTCCTTTGGGCGACAGCAATTGTAAAAATGTAGAACTACGTCAAGTTGAAGATAATCATTTTGTTGCATGTGCCAAGGTTTAAAAAGTTTAAGTAGTAAATTAAACAATTTTTTCAAAAAACTGTGAAAGAGGTGGTTGATGATGTTTCCGAAAGATTTTTTATTTGGTGTTTCGATGTCTGGGTTTCAGTTTGAGATGGGAAATCCTCAAGATGCAGAAGAGGTTGATCTAAATACAGATTGGTATGTATGGGTTAGGGATATTGGAAATATTGTAAATGGAGTCGTAAGTGGGGACTTGCCTGAAAATGGTTCATGGTACTGGAAGCAGTACGGCAAAGTCCACCAATTAGCTGCCGATTTTGGGATGGATGTAATACGAATTGGAACCGAATGGTCTAGGATTTTCCCAGTTAGTACGCAAAGTGTTGAGTACGGCTCACCGGATATGCTCGAAAAATTGGATAAATTAGCAAACCAAAAAGCGGTAAGTCATTACAGGAAAATAATGGAGGATATAAAAGCAAAGGGGTTAAAATTGTTCGTTAACCTTTACCACTTTACTTTACCTATTTGGTTGCACGACCCTATAGCTGTTCACAAAGGTGAGAAGACAGATAAAATTGGTTGGATTTCTGATGCTACACCTATTGAGTTTGCGAAGTATGCAGAGTACATGGCGTGGAAATTTGCCGATATAGTTGATATGTGGGCTTCTATGAACGAACCACACGTTGTAAGTCAGCTTGGATATTTTGCAATAAATGCGGGATTTCCACCAAGTTATTTTAATCCTTCATGGTATATCAAAAGTTTAGAAAACGAAGCGAAAGCACATAACTTATCTTATGATGCTATAAAAAAGTATACAAATAATCCTGTTGGAGTTATATACTCTTTTACATGGTACGATACTGTTAATAAAGATGACAAGGAATCTTTTGAAAATGCTATGGATCTCACAAATTGGCGATTTATAGATATGGTAAAAGATAAAACTGATTACATAGGTGTAAATTATTACACAAGAGCGGTTATCGATAGACTTCCCACCACTATTGACTTTGGCGAATTTAAAATGAATTGGTATACTTTGAGAGGTTACGGTTATTCTTGCGAAGAAGGAGGATTCTCACTCTCCGGAAGGCCGGCAAGCGAATTTGGATGGGAAATATACCCTGAAGGGCTGTACAATATTTTGATACATGTTTATAATAGATACAAAAAAGATATTTATGTTACGGAGAACGGTATAGCTGATTCGAAGGATAAATACAGAAGTCTTTTTATCATATCGCATCTTTATGCTATAGAAAAAGCATTAAACGAAGGAATACCAATAAAAGGTTATTTGCACTGGTCGATTATAGACAATTTCGAATGGGCGAAGGGCTACAGTAAAAGATTTGGACTTGCTTACACAGATTTGTCAACCAAAAAATATATACCTAGACCTTCTATGTACATTTTTAGAGAGATAATAAAGGATAAATCAATCGACAAATTCAAAGGTTACGATCCATATAACTTGATGAAATTCTGAGGAGAGAATATAAAAGAGGTGGAATGTCCATATGGTAACAATCAAAGACGTAGCAAGAGAAGCAGGAGTTTCTATAGCAACGGTTTCGAGGGTCATAAATGGCTTCAGTAACGTAAATGAAGAGACAAGAAAGAAAGTCTTGCGGGCGATAAAATCACTTGGTTACAAGCCGATGCCTTCACTTAGGAAGGCATCGGAACTTCTTTATACTATAGGGGTTTTATTACCAAATTTAAAGGGCGATCATTACAACGAAATACTTATGGCTATAGAAGATTACGCAAAGAGAAATGATTTCGAAGTGATGGTCTCGGTTCCTAATATGCTTCCAGAAGAGGAAAAGCATGTTTTGGATCAGTACTTTAAAAGAAAGATCGATGGGATAATTTTGTGTGAATTATTTGGAGGTGTTGAGTATCTTAAACCTTTCATAAACAGTGGAGTGCCAATTGTGGCCCTCGATTACTATATAGAAGAGGTTGTTTGCGATTCCGTAAATATAGATAATTTAACAGGTGCGATGAATGCTATGAAATATCTGTACAAAATGGGGCACAGAAAGATACTTTACGTAAAGGGACCACAGTATTCACCAGCCTCGAGAAATAGAGAAAAAGGTATTAAAAAGTTCTTAGACAGACATAAAGATGTTGAGGTATTTTTTAGCGAACATGAAGGGTTTAATCCTGAAGATGGATATCAATCCGTAAGTGAATTTTTGAAAAAAAGAGGGAAGTTATTTACAGCTGTTTTTTCTGTAAATGATTGGTCAGCGATAGGAGCGATTAGAGCGTTAAAGGAAAATGGGTTAGAGATACCAGAAGATGTTTCAATTATTGGTTACGATGATGCACCGTATTCTGAATATCTTTACCCACCGTTGACAACTATCCGACAACCGCGTTGGGAAATGGGACAAATGGCAGCTCAGTTACTAATCGACAGGATTCTTGGAAAGGGACCAAAGATTGCAAGAAATGTACTTTTACCTACTCAATTGATTGAAAGACAGTCTGTCAAGAAAATTGGATAAAGAAGGTGGAATTATGAAGAAAAAAATATTGAATGTTTTGCTTGGTTTTGCTTTAATTTTTCTTATGAATGGTAATTGCAAAGCTGACCAAAGTGTGAGTAATGTTGATAAAAGTAGTGCTTTTGAATATAATAAAATGATTGGACATGGGATAAACATGGGGAATGCTTTAGAAGCCCCTGTAGAAGGTTCTTGGGGAGTTTATATTGAGGATGAATATTTTAAAATAATAAAAGAAAGAGGCTTTGATTCTGTAAGGATTCCTATCAGATGGTCTGCACACATTTCTGAGAAGTATCCTTACGAAATTGATAAATTCTTTTTAGACAGAGTGAAACACGTTGTCGATGTCGCGTTGAAGAATGATTTGGTTGTAATAATCAATTGTCATCATTTCGAGGAATTATATCAAGCCCCTGATAAATATGGTCCTGTATTAGTTGAAATTTGGAAACAAGTTGCCCAAGCTTTTAAAGATTATCCAGACAAATTGTTCTTTGAAATATTTAACGAACCAGCTCAAAATTTGACTCCGACTAAGTGGAATGAGCTTTATCCAAAAGTTTTAGGTGAAATTCGAAAAACGAATCCATCAAGAATTGTAATTATAGACGTTCCAAATTGGTCGAACTACAGCTACGTAAGAGAGTTAAAGCTTGTTGATGATAAAAATATAATTGTTTCATTCCATTATTACGAACCTTTTAATTTTACTCACCAAGGTGCTGAATGGGTTAGTCCAACGCTTCCAATTGGCGTTAAATGGGAAGGAAAAGATTGGGAAGTGGAACAGATTAGAAATCATTTCAAATATGTTAGTGAGTGGGCAAAGAAAAACAATGTTCCGATATTTTTAGGTGAGTTTGGCGCATATTCAAAAGCAGATATGGAATCACGGGTGAAATGGACCAAAACTGTTAGGAGAATCGCTGAAGAATTCGGATTTTCGCTTGCATATTGGGAATTTTGTGCGGGGTTCGGGTTGTACGATAGATGGACAAAAACATGGATAGAACCTCTTACTACCTCTGCACTTGGAAAATAAATTTCCAATACTAGAAAATGAGAGTAAAATAAAAGTGGCGGTTAAAAACCGCCACTTTTTTGTTTGTTTGATTGTTTATTTCTCGTTATTTTATCCTAATGCCCTTGGGTCAAAAGCGTCTCTTAAACCGTCACCAACGAAGTTAAATGCAAGAACCACTATGAATATGAATGCACCTGGAATAAGTAGCCACGGGGCTTTTTCTAGTATGTATACATCTTGAGCAGCTGTAAGCATATTACCCCATGAAGCAGAAGGTTCTCTTATACCAAGTCCGAGGTATGAAAGACCTGCCTCACCAAGGATATATCCAGGTATAGAGAGTGTGGAACTTACGATTATATACGTTGCAAGGTTTGGAATTATATGTCTCCACATGATGCGCATATCTGGGAAGCCAAGCGCGATAGCTGCTTCTACATATTCCCTTTGTCTTTCTGCCAGTATTTGACCCCTGATAATCCTTGCTCTTCCAGGCCAACCCAAGAATGCAAGTATGAATATCAACAACATGTATATTTGCGAGCTTGGTAAATCAATTGGTAACAACGCGCGTAACATAAGAAGCAGATAAAAACCAGGAATAGCCATTAAAATTTCACAAAATCTCATGATTATTTCATCTACAAGTCCGCCGTAGAAACCTGCGAGCGCCCCGAAGAAGAGTGACAATACAAGTGTAACAAACAAACCGATGAAACCTATTGTTAGCGATACGCGTGATGCAAATATAATTCTACTCCAGACATCTCTACCGTACCTATCCGAACCAAAGATGTTGAGAGAAACATACTCGTTGTTATCGTAGTTATCGACACCGAAAAGATGATAGTGAAGTGGGATTATCCAGAATAGATAACCTACACGTTCTGGGTCAGTTCTGTCTGGACCCCAAGATTTAACAAAGAATTTAACTGGATAGTATTTGTAATCGTAAGAAACAATTTTAGCCTCATCAAGTGAAATTTCATGTTCATTGAATTCTTCATCGTAGTATTTTATACCTATAACTTCTTGCTCTATTCTTATTGCTGTGAGTCTTTCCATAGCTTCTTGTTCGTCTACAGCATAAAATCCTATCTTCCAACCTTCATTTTGTGCAACAACTGATCTTGCAGTTCTTGAGGTTGTTTCTCTAATGTTTTTACCTTTTTCAATAAGCGAATTATCAACACCAAATACGAGTTTTTCAATATCTTCTGTTTCGTCTGAATACTGTTTCCATTCACCATCTATTTTCGCGTATTTTATAGTTCTTACAACAAGCTTTATTGAATTCGCGAGTACAAATTGTTCGTCCAATTTCCTACCCTTTGGTAAGTATTTTGGGACAATTGTACCGTCATCTTTAACCTCAACGACGTTTTTGTCTATTATAGCTAATTCTCTTCCATCACTGTATTTTACCTTAATTCTACTTGGGAAGAGCATAGATTTAAAATTCTGTGTAAAATCTAAACTATCGATGTAACTAATTTCTGGCAGAACGTAAGGCGCCATCTTCGTTTTTAAATCTGCAACTTCGTATTTTGAAAGCACTGTTGTTGGCTTTTTCAAAGAGTGGTTCAAATTTTGTTGGAAAGGATTGTACGGTGCGAGAAAATCTGCAAAAATCATTGCAATGTATATTACTATAAGTACCCACATTCCAAACATAGCCAACTTATTCTTCTTAAAAGCACGCCACATTAACTGCCCACGTGATAGGTAAACATCTTCAAAATCTACAGCTCCTGAGTCTTCGTTAGAAATATTTTGACTTTGTGCCGAATTTAGTTCATTTTTAAGTTTTTTGGCTCTTTGTCAAGTAGTGGGGTGGGTATTCTGAATGCCCACCTTTTTAGCTTTTTCAAGCATACATTAAATGTTATTAATGTATATTATAGGCAATCAAATCTAAAAAAACTAATACCACTTTTGCCCACTCATATAGTGGGTTTTTAAATATTCAACTTTTTCAACTTATCTACCACAACTGTACAAAATCCTCTTCCTGAATCTTTCAAAATTCCTGTATCCAAATCCATTCCTCTTTAATACTTTTATCTTGTTGTTAAAACCCTCTGTCGTACTATTCGTATATGGAACATCAAATGCATTTACTATCTCAGAAAACCAGCTCCTAAAAACCTTTACACATCTCATAAATTCAGAAAGTCCACTTTGCTCTGCTCTCTCTATCCACTTTTTTAATACGAGTCTTGCTTCTTCAGAATTACTGCTCTTTAACACTCTCTTAAATTCTTCTTTGAGTTGATGGGCTTTCCTCAAATCTTGACTATACCAAAACATTACTTCTAATTCTTCTCTTTGCTCAGGCTCAAGTTCTTCATAATTCTTCAATAACAACTTCCTACTCCTCTTAAAATATCTCCTCAAATTACTTCCTAATTCCTTTTGTACCCTTTTCCTCACATTTTCTAAAGCCCAATAAACGTATCGGGTAAAATGAAATTTGTCTATCACTATTTTAGCGTTTTTAAAATATGTTTTTGCTACCTCTACAAATGGTCTCCACATATCACAGATAAAATATTTTACTTTATCTCTACCTTTCAGCCTCTTAAAATACTCAATTAAAATATTTTGCTTTCTATCTTTCAAAATCTCGATTATTTGCCCTTTTACAGGATCTACAAATATACATTGATATTTTGCTCCACCTGCATTGCCTTTAAACTCGTCTACACATATTGCTTCAGAAGAAAACTCATCTACAGTTTGACCTGGATTTACTTTATCAAACAATCTCATAACTGTTGTCACTGAAACATTTGTGTATTTTGCTACCTCCTTCATACTTGTTAAACTTCCAAGTTGACTTATAATATATGCTGCAAGTCTATTTGTCATCCTTTGAGATTTGCCTAAAAAACTTATGTGTTCAAAAAACTTCTTCCCACATGCTTTGCAGACATATCTTCTCTTTCTTATAATCAAATATGTTTTCTTGCCCATTATAGGTACGTCTTTTACCTTCTGTGTGTGATAATCATGTACCTTACTTGTAATATTACCACATTTAGGACATTTGTGGGGCTTTTGTACCTGACTTATGTGAAGTTCTATTTCACTTTCATTCTCATTCATTTGGTGAAGAATAATATCTTTCGATTTTAAAAGTTCAGTGATATAATTAGATTTGAGCACTTATTCTGGATGCCTCCTTTCTTTTTGAGTGTTTTTTTTGTCATAAAACAGTTTTTATTATAGCAGGCATTCAGAATAAGTGCTATATTTTTTCCTTTTTACCCACCCCAATATTTATTATAGAGCCAGTTTTTTCTTTTCACTCATTTCAACGGGACCTCCTTATTCGTATCTAATTCTTGGATCAACTGCTGCGAGGAGTATATCACCAACGAGGTTACCGATTATAAGTAAAACTGTACTAATTACTGTACTTGCCATAACAACGTAATAATCTTTTTGTAGAAGGGCTTGATAGGTTAACCTTCCAAGTCCAGGCCATGAGAAGATTGTTTCTGTAATAACTGCACCACTGAGTAATCCTGCCAAACTACCACCAAACATTGTAACAAGGGGGTTAATAGCATTTCGTAATGCATGTTTATATATAACAACCCTTTCGGGCATTCCTTTCGCTCTTGCAAATTCTACGTAATCTTCATTAAGAACATCAAGAAGAGTACCTCTTTGGTATCTCATTAAACCGGCAAAACCACCAAACGTAAGTGTAAAAGCGGGTAATTGCAACCTCCAAAAGATATCTTTAAATGCATTCCAGACATCGAGTCGAGATGTTTCGGGACTGTACATTCCACCTATTGGGAACCAGCCTGTTCTTGCGGCCATGTAAAGTAAAACAAGCGCAAGGAAAAATCCGGGAAGCGCTAATCCACTAAATGCTATAACTGTTAGTATTTTATCTGTAAGGGTATATTTTTTTAACGCTGAAACTACACCTAATACAACACCGATTATCCATGAAATAACAAATGAATAAAGTGATAGTACAAAAGTTCCAAGTAGCCTTTCTGATATAAGACTTGCTACAGGACGTCTATAGTAGAAAGAGTAGCCAAAATCTAGTTTAAGTAATTTTCCAAACCAGTAAAAATATTGTACTACGGCTGGTTTATCAAGTCCAAGTTCTTTTTCCATCGCTTGCAATGTCTCCTTTGAGACAGAAGGGTCAAGCCTGTACTGATCTAAAAAATCACCAGGGGATAGTTGCATGAGGGTAAAAACAATTACTGTTATTATCCATAACTCTGGTAGAAGTATTATAAGCCTGCGTGCTATGTACTTAATCAACCCTATTCACCTCCGAAGATTATTAAAAATGCTCAATTAAAAAAGTCAATTAAAAAAGTCAATTAAAAAAGTCAATTAAAAAAGCATGATTACTATTAATAAACGCGGGGCGGGATGCCCCGCGGTTGTAATGTTTTAATAATGTGTAAAAACTAAATATTATTCTTCTTTATAGAGCCAGTCAAGGTTCCAAGTTGTTCCTCCCAAGAGTGTTATTTTAACGTTCTTAATTGTATTTCTCCATGCAAAGAGTCTTAAGCTGTTAACTGTGTAAATAAGTGGTATATTTTCAGATGCGAGTTTTTGGAATTTTGCCCAGTAGTCTTTCACAACATTTTCGTCAAGGATTCTAACGTTTTCTTTGAATATCTTATCAATTTCTTTTTCAAAATCTGGTACCCAGTAAATTTTTGGATCAACCCAGTTTGCATTTTCTGGCGAGAGGTTCCAGAAGTGTAACGAACCGTCAAGTGCCCATACGTTTCTTCCACCTTGTGGTTCATCTCCACCTGTTAGACCAATGATTATAGCATCCCAGTCGCCAACGTTGAGCATTCTGTTGACAAGTGTGTTGAAATCACCAGGTACAAATGTGATATCCATACCAAGTTGTTTTAGAGCAGCTGCTATAATGTTACCTATACCTTCACGGATTGTGTTACCGGCGTTTGTTTCGATTGTGAATTTGACTGGTCTACCTTTGCTGTCTATGAGTTTTCCATTCTTGTCCCAGCTAAATCCACCGAGTTTAAGTTCTGCTCTTGCTTTATTTAAATCGTATGGATATTTTACTGTGACTTTCTCGTTGTAGAATGGTGAAGCCATTGAAACTGGTGACCATTGTTCAATTGCAAGACCGTTGAAGAGTGTATCAATCATCTTTTTCTTATCCATTGCGTAAGCGACTGCTTTTCTGAAGTGTACATTTCTGAACCAGTCTCTCTTTGCCTCGTCTTTGTTGTTCCAGTTGAATGTTATGAATTGTGTACCATATGCTGGACCATATGAGAGAACGGTTATGTTGAATTTCTTTTCGTTTTCTTTAAAGTAGTTAAATTCTGTACCTCTTGGTGAGTAAATATCAACTTCTCCTTTTTCAAATGCCAATTTTTGTGCATCTTGTGAAGATATAATTTTGTAAACTACTTCTTTCAAATATGGCAATTGTGTTCCGTTTTTATCTTTCTTCCAGTAATTCGGATTTGCTACAAATCTTACGTATTGGTCTGGTACATACTCTACTGGAATGAATGGTCCTAAACCAACAATTTCTTTCTTATTGATTGAATCGACTGTCCAGAATTCTGCGAATTTTTTGTTTTTAACCCAGCTTTCGGCCTTGTGTTTTGGGAATATGTACATTCCGCCAAGGTATCTGAGAGCAAGCCTAAATGGTTCTGGATAGTACATTCTAACTGTGTAATCGTTTATCTTTGTTGCTTTTGGTAAGTAATTATTTGTACTCTTTATGACATCTTTGAATGAACTTGGGATATCTGGGTTTGTGTAAATATCGTTGAGTGTGAAGACAACGTCATCTGCTGTGAATGGTGTACCATCACTCCACTTTACACCTTTTCTAAGGTACCATATAATTTCCATACCGCCATCTTTTGTTAGACGTGGACCATCCCATTTTTCCGCGAGTGCTGGATAGAACTTACCGTCTCTCGCATCTCTTTCGATAAGTGTTCCACCCCAGCTCATGAACATGGCAATGACATCAGAAGAACTTGTTTCTTTGGACACTGTGTCGTTAACTGTTCTTGGACCACTAAGTGTTGGAAGAATGAGTGTCCCACCTTTTTTACCCGTTGCATCTGCACCGATGTAGCTTGCAGCAAAAGCGAAGAATACAAATAAAGAAACAAGAAGCGTTACGAGAACCTTCTTCATACCTACACCTCCCTTTTATCTACCAGGTAGCACGAAACCTGGTGATTTGAAGAAACTGATTTCATTTGTGGATATTCTTTTTCACATATATCCATTTTAAATGGGCACCTTGGATGGAAGAAACAGCCACTTGGTCTTGCTATTGGGCTTGGTACATTACCTGTTAATATTATACGTTTTCTCTTCTTTTCTATTGCAGGGTCTGGAATTGGTGATGCTGATAATAACGCTTTTGTATATGGATGAATAGGATTGTCAAATACTTCATTTACATCTCCCATTTCCACAATTTTTCCAAGGTACATAACAGCAACGTTGTTACTAATAAATCTAACGAGTGCAAGGTTATGTGAGATAAATACATATGTTAATCCAAGCTCTTGTTGGAACTTCAAGAGCAAATTTACTATTTGTGCTTGAACAGACACATCAAGTGCAGAAGTTGGTTCATCAAGGTATATTATCTCTGGGTCAACGCTAAGAGCACGTGCGATAGCAATTCTTTGTTTTTGCCCACCACTAAATTGGTGTGGATATCTATCCATATGAAATGCTTTTAAACCAACCATCTTCAAAAGTTCAACCGCTTTTTCGTTTGCTTCTTGTTGATTTTGAACAATTTTGTGGAAGAGCATCGGTTCCGTAAGAATTTGTCCAACTGTCATTCTTGGATTAAGAGAACCAATAGGGTTTTGGAAAACTATTTGCATTTTTCTTCTAAATGGTAGAAGCTCTTCTCTTGACATTTTTGAAATATCCGTACCAAGGACTTCTATTTTTCCATCTGTTGGATCAATCAATCTTAGCATTACTCTTGCAGTTGTTGTCTTTCCACAACCAGATTCTCCAACCAATGCGAATGTTTCCCCACGCTTTACTTCAAATGAAACATCGTCAACTGCTTTAACATCAGCAACATGTTTCTTCATTAGAAATCCTTTGTATATGGGAAAGTATTTTTTTAGGTTTTCTACTTTAATTATTACTTCGTTATTTTTTTTATCAGGCATTTACATCCCCTCCGGCTTCTACTGGGTTAAAGCATCTTACAAAATGTCCTGGTTCTAATTCTTCAAATTTTGGTAGTTCTTTAGTACATTTATCTAATCTTCTTGGGCACCTTGGTGCAAATGGACATACGTCGGGAACATCTATCATTCTTGGCGGTTGTCCGGGTATCGCTTCAATTTTATCTTGTTTTATATCAACACGTGGTATTGATTTAAGAAGCATATTTGTGTAAGGATGCATCGGTTTGTGGAAGATATCTTCAGCTGGACCAAGTTCCATCTGTCTTCCACCGTACATGACCATAACCCTGTCAGCCATAGCAGATATAACCCCAAGGTCGTGAGTTATGAATAGCGTTCCTGTTTTTAATTCTTTTTGTAAATCTTTCATAAGTTCAAGGACTTGTGCTTGTATTGTAACGTCCAAAGCCGTTGTTGGCTCATCAGCTATAAGTATTTTTGGATTACATGAAAGTGCTATAGCAATTACCACACGTTGTTTCATTCCACCGCTGAACTCAAATGGGTATGAATTCATTCGTTTTTCAGGTTCGGGTATTTGAACTTTTTCAAGCATCTCGACAGCAAGCTTCCAAGCAGTTGGTCTATCGACATCTTGATGTTGCATAATCGTTTCTATAAGCTGGTCACCTATTGTATATAACGGGTTAAGTGATGTCAACGGGTCTTGGAATATCATTGAAATTTCTTTACCTCTTATTTGTGTCAATTCATCTTCGCTCATTTTAACTATGTCTTCTTCTTTACCACGGCCTCTATATATAACTTGACCTTGGACAATTTTACCAGGATGATGGATAAGTCTCATAATACTTCTAACTGTTATACTCTTTCCTGATCCGGTTTCGCCAACTATCCCAAGAACCTCATTTTCGGAAAGTTCAAAGGAAACATCGTTAACAGCTTTTAATACCCCTTCTTCTAAATAAAACCAGGTACTAAGGTTTCTAACGCTGAGTATCGATTCCAAAACTACCAAGCCTCCTTATATAATTATATGATATTAGAAAGGAAGTTAAAAAATATTTAGTTCAAGTTTTTTTATCTATATTTTTAGTATATTTTAATACTAGCTTCTTAAGCGACACATTTTACCTCTTTTTATTATATCATATTAATTTTAACTAAATCAACTTTACTTTTTTCAAATATAACATAAAATTTGAGATTTCTAAATTTCTAATTTTGCTGTTTTCCGTTTTCCTTAAGTATGCCAGCCTAATTACAAAAAAATTCAATATAATTTAGAGTAATTCTTTGTTTAGATATTTTAAGAGCGTCATTACTTTCAGCGAGTATTCTTCCCTTAACGGTGATATATTACCGTAGTTGCTGAGTAATTCTTCCTCAAAAATTGGAATTTTAATAGTCCCAGAGGAATGGATTATCTCAATAAAATTAACTTTTGCCACAGCATCACCCATTAATGAAGGAAAAAATATTCTATCTTGAGAGAGGTTTGCGGAAACAATGTTTGATAAATGGACTAAATAATAACCTGATATACGGTAATCTTTTGAGTTTATACTAACTTCGGCTTCTATAATGTAAAGAATATCATTTTTAATTGTAAATGAAACCAAGTAGATTGGTATAAAAATTTTTGGAATACCTTTCACTGATTTTACATAAAATTCCTGGTTCATCCAAGGTCTAAAGGATACAAAGTCAGCTATCAATTTACCATCTTTAGATTTAATATTGTCGAGGAAATTTTTCTTAACTTCTTCAAGGTTCATTTCAAATTTCTTTTTGTTTGGAAACTTTATGAAGTACATTAAGATGAAAGGGATAGAATAAACAATTAAAACGAATGCAATCGAATTTTTTGCAAAATGCACTAGATAATTGTATTCTCTTAAGTATTTGATTTGCTCAACAAAGCTTAAATTTACCAGGAAAAGGAAAATCCCAACAAGGAGTGTTATGACAGAACCTATTGGAAATTTTTGAAAGAAGTATTTATCAGAATGCATGCAAGTTCCCCCCATAATATAGATGTGTTAAGGATAAATTTAAATTTTTAGCTAACTTTAGTTAAACTAGTTAGTCTAAATCAATTCTATTTATGAATTCTTCGTATTTTCTGTCGATTTCTTCTTTTTGTTTTTTTATCATCGTTAATTTTTCTTTTGCTTTTGTAAGTAGTAATATTGCTTTTGAATAGAGCTCTATCTGTTTTTCTATCTCCAATTCTGATGATAGAAAAGTCGTTTTTATGAATTCAACTAATTCCATTAGTTCTTTAAAGGTTAACTTTTGAATGTCTTCTTCAGTCATATTTAGTAATTTTTCGACGCTTTTAATTTCCATTATCTATACCTCCATATATCTTTATATATTTTTATCGTGTTTAAACTTTAATCTTTTCCGGAAATAGTTGCCTGTGCTTTTCCGTCGATAAAGTTTATTATAACATTTTCTCCTGTAGATAGTTCTTTTTTGCTTTGAATAATCTTTCTACCTTTTAAGACCACCGCTCCACCGAAAGATAACGCAGAAAGTGGCCCACCAATTTTTACGAATTCTTCTTTTTTCTCTTCAACTAAATTAGATAAATTTGAATACTCTTTTTCTAAGGTATCTGAAAGTTTAGTGTATCGTTCTACTTGTTGATTGATATTGTTAATTTTTAGCTCTAATGTATCTTTTAAGTATTTATAGTCTAGCATTAATTTTTTTGAAAATTCAGATATATCGTATTTCATCTTTTCTGAAAGATTTTTAATAAAGTCCATAGATATCATTTTTTCGTATTCTTTAAGTGAGAATCTTTTGTACAAAACTTCGGCACTATCAATTAATTCCTCTTCTACAGATTGAATTTTGCCTCTGAATATTTCTTTTACTGTTTTATAATTTGTATCACTCAATTTGGCATTTAGTAGTTCTATTGCATTTTCCATGTATCGTGATAAGTCTGATACATTTCTTTCAACTTTATCTTGATAGCCTTTTATTTGATTTGATATTTCTTTGGCTACAGCTGTTGGTGTTGGAAATCTTCTCCAAGCAACGAAATCAGGGATAGTTTCATCTTTTTCGTGACCAATTCCTGTCAATACTGGAATGAAATTATTCATTTGTGCTATCCTTCTGGCTAAGTTGTAGTCGTCAAAGTACATTAAATCGCTGGGCCCACCCCCACCTCTTATTATAACTATAACATCATATTTTACCATAAATTCTCTGCAGAATGTTTCTATTCTGTTTAAAGCTGATATAACTTCCTCTGCGGTTGTTGCGCCTTGCATTGATGATTCGTAAAGATGAATCACCGGCCTTAATTCATCAGGAACGAGTATATTAGAAAGAAAATCGAAATATCCCTGAGCGGTTTTCGATGTTATTACTGCTATGTATTTTATTGGTTCTAGTTCATCTAAATTGTGTAAAACCTCCATTAATAGTCTTTCTTTTTTTAATAGTTCTTTTATTTTTTGACGACGTTGTAATATGTCTGATTCCCCTTGTGGAGCTATGGAATCCGCCCAAAAACTAAATTGCGCTCTATCTGGATAGAATGAAAGTTTTCCTTGGAATTCCCATTTTTTGTGTTCTAATTCGTATTCAGACTTTAATCCAAGAGAATTTAGCACAATTTTTGTTAGGTTTTTCCAAAGTATAATAGTTAGTTCTGTTTTCTTTCCATCGACAGTTTCCTGAGAAACGGTAATATACAAAGAGCCGTTGTAAGGTTTAACCTTAACAACATCAGCAACGAATTTAAAGCGCAATTTTAGTAAGTCAGTTTCTCTAAGTCTTAGTTCTATGTATTCAACGAATTCGCGTAATGTTTGAAACTCTAACAAATAAGAATCACCGTATCGGAATGGTATACTCTCCATCGTTCCCAACCTCTATACTCACATTTTTTGTTGAACCATCAATGTATGTGATACTAAAGTTCCAAGTTCTATTCCTTACGTTATAGTCAGCTTGCTTTGTCTTAATTATTATATTATTTTCTTTTATGAGAATTTGTTTCAAGTTGTATTCTCTTTTTTTGTACCCTAAGCTTATTCCGTCATCTTCGTAAAAATATGACATTATTCTGGATTTACCATCGCTGAAAACGTTCCAAGATATTGTGTCAACTTTCAACATATCTACGTAACTTTGTGGTTCCATAGTAGGTATCGCTGTGTTTATAAGCTGAAACGCAGGGATATATTCTATTGGGGTATTAACAATCCTCCATCCGTTTTTATAAATATTTCCGTCAAATAAGTTAATTGCGGTTTTTGGAAGCCAAACGAGCCTTTTCTCAATGTTAGGTCTATCGACTGGCGCGACTAATATACTATCTCCAAACATAAACTCATCTTCTATTTTTAACGCTTCTTTTTTTGAAAAGTCATAAAATAGAGGTCTTACTAGCGGAATGTTTTTCTTGATACCGAGCATGTACTGAGTATAAATGTATGGTATCAATCTGTACCTGAATTTTATAACATCTCTCAGTATGTTCTTTACTTCTTCACCAAATTGCCATGGCTCTTGTCTTTTAGTTCCTATAGCTGAGTGATTTCTAAACATTGGAGAAAACACGCCAAGTTGCATAAATCTTATAAGTAGTTCTGCGTTTACATCACCACCGAAACCACCAACATCAAATCCAGAATAAAATACTCCCGCAAGACTTAGCGAATTTATTCTTATTATCTCTTGTCTGATATGTTCCCACCAACTGTGGTTATCCCCTGTCCAAACTCCACCGTACCTTTGAATACCAGAATAAGCCGACCTAGAAATTAAAAACGGTCTTTTGTTAAGGTCTTTTTGTATCATCTCGCTTGTTGCTTTTGTCATATTCAACCCATATGTGTTTTTAACCTTCCAATGCGGTGTGCCATCTAAATGAACTATATCATCACCATGCCCCTGTCTGCCTATTTCACCTATAGAACCAAGTGTGCCAGCTAATTTAATTCCATCTTCTAATTTAGCATTTTTTAATTTTTTCCTAGCTTCTTTTATGTCATCTTCAGTTGCAAATATTGCAATTTCGTTCATATCATTCCAAAAACCATCTATACCATCTTCGAGATATTTTTTTGCATTTCTTGCCCACCAAATCCTGACTTTCTTATCTCTGAAGTCTGGGAACCTAACTCTTCCGGGCCATACGGCACCCTCGAAATCTCCACCGTAAATATCTTTTAAAAAATACCTTCCATTACCGTTTTCAAATATTTTATAAAATCTTTCTACTTTGACGCCCGGATCAAGTATAGAGATTACTTTAAATCCTTCTTGATGTAGTTTTTCTAACATTTCTCTATAATTTGGAAAGTTATTCTTATTCCAAGTGAAGACTTTGTAATCTTGCATGTAGTCTATATCAAGGTAAATGACATCACATGGTATATCTTCTTTTCTAAATTTGTTTGCTATATCTAAAACTTCATCTTGAGTCATGTAGCTCCACCTTGATTGTTGATAACCAAATGCCCAGATAGGAAATGCTATGTTTTGTCCAGTAAGTCTGAGATATTGTTTTAATATTTCTCGTACGTTTTTCCCAGTTATTATATACTGATTAAATCCTTTACCACGTATTTTAAAAGAAATAGTTTTGTCATTTTTCGAATCTATATCAATTTCCATCCATCCTGGGTAATCTGTGAAACAACCATAAACTTTATTAAAATCTTTTGATATGTATACAAAGAACGGAAAACTCTTGTAAAGGGGATCTGCTGATGGATGGTGTGTGAAATTATCTGTATTCCAAAAAACATACCGCCTTCCTTTTCTATCAAGCGGACCAACTTTATCACCAAACCCGAAAAAATATCCTTCGTTTTCTATACGTCTTTTTAATGTTATATATTCGCCATCTACCTTATACTCTATATCTTTGAATAATTCGGAAAAATCGTTGGGTGAAGTTTCTTGAAATACATACCTGACAACTGCCTCACTATTGATGTCCGGTTCTCCATAAGTGATTTTGTATATCATAAATTTACCTCCGATATTAGCAGTTAATAATCATGTTATCTATCAATCTTGCCTTACCTACAAAAACAGCCAACGCAATTATTACTTTCCCTTCTATTTTTTCAATTGGTTTCAATGTCTCTTCATCAACGATTTCTACGTAATCTATTTTCAAAAGTGGATGATTAAGTATCTCTAGCATAGAGTTTTTAATCTTTGATACATCTCTCTCTCCGCTTTCTATCAATTCTTTCGCTTTTAAAAGGGATTTATGCAGTCTTGTTGCTTCCTTTCTTTCTTCTTCGTTTAAATAGACGTTTCTTGAAGACATGGCAAGTCCATCTGATTCACGAACAATTGGCATTTCAATCATTTCAACGTCCATATTAAGATTTTGGACCATCCTTCTGAGTATTCTAAATTGCTGTGCATCTTTTTGACCGAAATAAGCACGTGTGGGTTTCACTATGTTAAATAATTTTGTGACGACTGTGCATACACCTCTAAAATGTCCAGGCCTTTTGGCGCCGCATAGATATTTTGAAAGTTCAACTTCATCAACATATACGGAATAATTTTTCGGGTACATTTCTTCAACGCTTGGATAGAAAACATAATCTACATTTAAAGGTTCAAGTAATCTTAAATCCCTTTCCAAATCTCGTGGATATCTGTTAAAATCTTCGTTAGGACCAAATTGAGTAGGGTTAACAAATATACTTACAACGACTATATCGTTATCTTCCCTGGCTTTTTTTACGAGACTCAAATGTCCTTCGTGTAAATAACCCATTGTTGGCACAAAACCGATAGTTTTTCCCTTATTAATAGCTTCTTTGGATAATCTTTTCATTTCATTTATCGTTTGAACAAGCCTCATGTTATTCACCTCCTAGCTATATTGCTCTTGCGTAAGTACCGTCTTCGACTCTGTAAACAAGCCCTTTTAATTCCATAATTGTGAGTAAAAGCAAAATTTCCGAAAGTGGTTTTGAAATCTTTTCTGATAATTGTTCAGGATTTAAGTTTGTTTCCAAAGCTTCGAGTAGTAATTTTTCGTCATAATTCAACTCTATGATTTTTCGATGTTCTTTAAATCCATAATATTCCAAAATTTCAGATGGATGTGTTACAAGAAAAGCACCATTTTTGATTAAATAATTTGTACCTGTACTTGTTGATTTGAATATATCACCCGGAACTGCAAATATATCTTTACCCTGTTCTACACCAAATTTTGCGGTTATCAATGCGCCACTATCCGTTCCCGCTTCCGTTACCAAAACACCCTTTGAAACACCGGAAATAATTCTATTTCTTGCTACAAATGTATATTTTTGAGGTTTTTCCCATGGTAAATATTCACTTATAACGCAACCATTTTTTATAATTTCTTGGTAAAGTCTTTCGTTTGATTTTGGGTATATGTAATCTACACCGCATCCTAAGACAGCTATTGTTGGTCTTAAGTTTCTCAAAGCTGTTGCGTGTGCGATACTATCAACCCCATAAGCCATGCCACTCACAATCACAAAGTGTTTTGATAAATCTGTTGAGAACATTTCCGTAACTTGTTTACCGTAATTGGTCATCTTGCGTGTCCCAACTACGGCAAACAAATCGTATGATAAAAATTCAACATTTCCCTTTGCGAATATAAAAACCGGAGGATCTGGAATATGCCTAAGCTCCTCCGGATATTCTTCATCCCAGTAAGTAATTAAGGAAATATCACCCTTTGATAATCTCATTTCAAGTTTGTGAACTAAATCATTGAACTCTTTAATTTGCTCTGGGGTAATTAAAAAGTCACTCTTGTTATAAGAAATTAATTCGTCGATATCTTCAAGCTTTTTCTTACAAATTTTATGAATAGCTACTATTTCTGCTTTTTCCATTAAAAAATATCCCTCGCATGTGTGTAATACTAATCGAAATAAACGATATAATATAAAATATTTTTACTTTTTGTTTGCCAGTATTTCTTTGATTTTTTCTTCTACGCCATTTTTCTTACCAGGCAAACATTTGTCAGGCTTATCTCCTTTTGCGATAGCCTTTGCGTAACCTTCACAGCCAGGATATCCACATGCGCCACAATTTATACCTGGTAATGCTTCTAAGATTAGTTTAACAGTAGGATCCTCCTCTACTTTGAACTTTTCACTAACATAAGATAAGAAAAGACCAAATGCAAAGCCTATACCACCAAGTAAAATAGCTGAATAAACGACCACCACACCGTTCACCTCCAGACAATATGGGGATTTTGTTAACCAAAGGTATTGATAAATTTCAAAAATCATATTATCTTCTTAAATAGGGGACACCCCCCAATATACTCTCAATAAGGGGGTATCCCGACATGACTAATATCCAACTCAAATGCCCTCATTGTGGCTCTTCTAACTTCATCAAAAACGGTCATGATAAGTTCAAAAACCAAATCTTCTTTTGCAAAGACTGCAAGCGTTACTTTAAACTTTCTTTCACCAAAAAACACAAACTCTTCTCTTTCCCTTACCCTCGTTGTGTTCATTGTAACCATGTCATGGAAATTTACAAAATCCGCCGTTATTTCGTTCGTTTCAGATGCAGAAAGTGCAACTTCAAAACTTCTGTTCCACTTTCTCTTCCTCAGCCTGTGCCTTTCAACTTTCATCCTTTCAAATTCTTCCGTTTCCCTATCTATATCGTTCTCAAAGCTTTCATCTTGTACTTCAAATACAACCTTTCTCTTCGTGCTATTAAAGCTTGCTTGAATATCAATGTCTCTCATGTTGCTATTTACAAATGGATTATCAAGTTATCTTCTGTTATTTCGCTTTTTGAGTTTGAGAATGTATTTAAAGTTCACGGTGATGAAACAGTTATTGTATTTCGAGACAAAAAGTACTATGTGTGGCTATTAGTTGAGCATGGTACGAATTTAATAGTAGCTTGGCATGTATCAAGATATCGTGATATGTCACAAGTTAAGATATTGTTAGATAAATACTTTAGTCAAAGAAAACAAAACACACAAATAGAGTTAATAACCGATGGACTAAAAGCGTACGAGATAGCAGTAAAACTAAATTTTGATAATGTTGAGCACAGAGAAGTAAGACTAGGTAAAAACAACGAATGTGAATCGAAATTTTCGTTATTTAAGATGTTTGTTAGAGCGAAAAGGAGCTTCAAGAAATTTAGCAACATACGGTACTATGTAAATGGTTTTTGTGTAGTAAGGAACCTATGCAAGTTATATGAGAACGAAAATGAGATGATTACAGCTTTAGCTTCCATCATCACTACTAGTTAACAGCATCAATATGGGAAATGTATAAATTAAATCGTCAATTTTATACGAATTACAATACAATTATAACTTAAATTTTTTTACAATGCAAATTGAGTTTTTTATCTAGTAATTTTGCTAAAACTGATTGCCGATTTTCTGATTTTGATGAATTCGTTTCATATAGTTAACACTAAACATCTTGAAATTTTACACTTTACAAGGTATAAATATATTGCAGCGACCCCCCTATCCCCCCTTGGAAGAGTTGGAAAACTTTTTCAAGATACCCCCGGAAAAAACCGGGGGATTTTTTGTTTTTAAATTCTTTTATTGGTATGATATAATAACAACGGAAAAATTTAATATTTCGGGGGATAAGATGGCAGGGATAGGATTTGAATTAAACAAACTGTTAAAACGAAATTCTTTTTTCTCGGAAGCTGTCGCATTCTTTTATTCTGCAAATATATCTGCAGGACCATGGATAATATCTTCGTTGACACTTTTTCTAATACAAGTTTATATACCTCAACAGAATATTCCATTCCTAGTCTCAGGAATTATTTATACTTTCATTTTTTCAACAATACTTTTTGGAAGCGTTGCAACTTCCGTTACACGTTATTTATCTGATTTGATTTATAAGAAGGAATTTAATAATATATATAAACTTTACACTTCGTTGGTTGGTTATGCGTTTATATCTTCTGGGATATTTCTTACCTTGTTCTTCCTTATCAACAAAATTTCTGAGTGGCAAAAAATTATTCTTTTTTCATATTCTTTGATTGTTCTTTCGATAATTTGGGTTCAAGTCATTTTTATATCCGCTATTAGAAAATTTTCTCCCGTTATTCTAAGTTTTTTATTCGGTGGTACTGCTGGTTTCTTTTTAACTTTGTACCTTTATAAAACCAAAAATGAATATTATGCTTACGCAGGTTACAATTTTGGTTTAATGATTATACTTACAATTCTTCAACTTTACATTCGAAGATATCTTTATTTAGGAGAAGAGGTGGAAAAAGAACAAAAAAATATTAATCCTCCGCTTTTTATACTCTCGATTAAGGCATACAAAAAACAGGCACTATCAGGTTTTTTTACTTATATGGCTGCTTGGGTTGATGATTTTATCGCTTGGATTTATTTCAGATACAGTATTTCAAAAGGTTTTGTATTTGCGCCCCAGTATGATATTCCAATGTTTATCTCATACCTTTTTATAATTCCAACCTTGTCACTTTTCGTTCTAAACTTGGAAACGGAATTTTATTTTTACTATAGAGCTTTTTACAAATCTATCGAAGAAAATCGCACTTTGAACTTTATAAGGATAAGTAAAAATAATTTAGACGAAAGTCTTTATTCTTCAACTAAACTTGTATTAGCGGTTCAATTTTCATTTATGTTAACTGGTCTTATTCTTTCTGATAGTTTAGCTGATTTGTTGAGGCTTGATAGCTACGGCTCAACGGCTTTAAAATTTGGTATTGTTGGTGCTGCTGCAAATGGAATTTATCTTTACATTTCTTTGATAGCGCATTACTTTGACTTGCCTGGTATACCACTTAAATCTTCTATAATGGCCTTTTTGATTAATTTATTTTTATCACCACTCACTGTCAAGCGTTTGCCTGGAATCGGTTTTGTCATTGGTTTTATTTTTGCCACGATATACAGTTTTATTAGATTTAATCGCATTTATTCTAATTTGCTCATGTTTGAGTTTTCAAGAAACAGGCTGAAACTTCCGAAGGTAGGGGTTATAATTCATGAAAACAAATAAGTTTGGGACAAAATCAAGGTTTGGAGAAAAAATGAAAAAAAATAGTATTCTCTGGCTCGTTTTCCATATGGTTTATAGAATATTTTTTGGTGATGTTTTTCGTATATATACTTTTCTTAATGCATTGGTTAAATGTAAATATATTTGTTTCTCTGCTCATAGGCTTGGTTTTTATATGGTCTGCTCGTCATGGTCTTCTTGCGTTTATAGTCTCTATGCTTTCTTTTGAGATGATATTTTTATATATTTTGAAAAAAACTGGAAATCTTATTTTTCCTGCAAATGCAACATCTGTTTACGTTATAGTTCTTGGGCTTTTCATTGGTATTATAGGAGAGATTTTAAATAAAAGGCTTAGAACAACGGAAAACGAGAGAAAAAAGCTTGAAATGGAGAGGAAAAATCTCGTTGAACATATTGAAACGTTAAAGTCTGTTATTAGCCAGCTTGAGCTTAGAATATATTTTGAAGGTCAAGGGATGATAGACCTTCTTGAGAGATTGCAAGAACTTGAAATATTAGATCTTGATGAGATGCTTACAAGAGCAGTAAGTATAATTGCGGAGTTTTTTGAAATTGAAAATTTGAAACTTTACAGTGTGGATAAATATTTTCTAAGGTATGTTGCTGGTATAGGCAAGAAGAATCTGCCAAATTCTTTTGAAGCGAAAAATTCAAAAGTAATATCAAGGGCTTTGGAAAAAGGATATGCTTCTTTACCAGAGGTTTTGCTTGAAATGGAAATAGAAAATTTTGAACCGTGGTTTGCTGTTTCAGTTGGAAGAGGAGATGACACATTTGGAGTTTTTGTGGTTGAAGATATAACTCCTGACAAGTTTTCCCAAACGCTGATACTTTATATGCAGTCTATTGCGTCCTGGCTTAATGCAAATATTAAAATAGTCAAAGAAGAGACGAAACTGCTCGAAGAACGATTTAAGAATACCGACGGTACATGGAGTGAGGAGTATTACATTAAAAAGAAATCAGTACTCGACAAGAGAAGAGAAAAGTTCGGAATTCCATACGAAGAGCTATGTCTAATATACGATAAAACAATTCATGGCTCAGTTATAAAAGAATTTAGAGCATCTGATATAGCTACTGCTAAGGGAATCGGTGATAGAGTTCAACTTAAGGTGTTGTTGTCTGTTTGTGATGAAATTGGTAAAAAGAAGATTATTGAGAGGTTGGTTAGTAAATATGAAATCCAAATGTGTTAATAAAGAGGAGAAGTATAGAAAGAGGGAAGGTATAAATTATATTATCTTGCTGAATATTACTAATGTATTCCTTATATTGATAAACCTAATAACCATTTACCTCTACGGGTTTCGTTTCCAGAATTTTTTAGTTTATTTAATTTCAGCAGCGATTTACTATCTCTATAGGAAAAATCTTCCGGAAATTATCGTATTTACGCTTTCATATCCTCTTGCTTGGCTTTATATGATACCTTTAAAAAATGAAGAAATTGAAGATTTTTTCAACATTCCGCTTATGCCTGAAATTGTTATGAAAATTGATAAAGAAGCGCTATCTACTTTACCAATAAAAACTGTTCTGACTATTGGAGCGATTTCAGAAAGAAAAGCTGTGACTTATGATATATTTGCCCAAGTAACAAGAGGTATAAATATAGAACAAAACATGAAATATCTACAGCAACTATTGAAGGATCCTCATATGGATGTCTCATTATACGCTGGCCAAGCTCTCGAAGATATAGAAAATTATTTTGAGTACCATATTTCAAAGACAAAAAATGAAAATACAATTCATTCGTGTTTGTTCATATATAACTACCTTCGAACTGGGATATTGCGCGGGTCTTTAAAAGAAAAATATAAGCTTTTGCTTATGGAAAAGCTTGGTAAGGTAAGTGATAGAGTACATCTTTACTATGAAATGATGTATTATTTGACAGGCGATATAAATTATCTTTTGGAAAGTTTCAAAAAGACTAAGAATATGGAACATTTAAGATTATTTGTCTTTGAGAAACTTAAAAGACAAGATTACAAAGAAGCAAGAGCTATATTATTCCAACATACAAAAGCATTGGTACGTGATATTTCTAATCTAATAAGCAATTCAAGGAAGTGAAATGTGTGGATTTACAGGAAATAAGTGATTTCTATAAAAAAAGATTTATCCTTGAGACTTTACCACCACGTGGGGTTGTTTTAGAAAAATACGTTGATTTTTGTATTAAAGCAGTTGAATCTGGTGCGGAGATTATAGCTGTAACGGATCTTCCAATGGGTAGTGCGCGTGTATCACCTATAGCTCCTGCACATATTTTAGTCGAAAAAGGTATAGATGTAATAATGCATTTTTCCAGAACGACAAGAAATGCGATAAGAATTGAGGGAGATTTGATAGCATCTCACATGCTTGGTATAAAAAATTTATTGATTTTATCAGGTGATGATCCACGCGTCGGTACTTATCCTTTTTCATCATGCATTGAAGATTTCAGTATATACGATGTATTTAAATTAGTAAAACTTTTAAATGAAAAAGGGGAAGATCTTGCTGGATTAAAGATATTTGGTAAATTTTCATTTAACTCCGGAGGCGTATTTAGCCCTTTTGAAAAAGACTATAAGCAAACGATTCAAAGAATGAATACAAAAATAGAAACCGGTTGTTTATTTTTCGTTTCGCAACCGGTGTTTAATGAATCAACAATTCTTAATTTCTTAAAAAAGGCTGAAGGGGATTTGAATGAAACAAAGATATACGTCTCTCTAATGGTTTTTGAGAGTGTTCAACAACTCGAGTACTTTTCCAAAGTTCCAGGGGTTTTCGTTCCGAAAGAGTATTTTCATCAGAAAGATGATAGAGCACTAAAAAATTATTCATACAAAAATTGTTTGGGCATTATAGAAAAACTTTCGCCTTATGTACAAGGATTCTATTTAACGTCTACTACAAAAGATTTAGAAATAATTAAAGGGTTAGCTGAAGTTATTCAAGGAGCTGATTAATTAATATGATTTACATAGTAGCATTATCAAATTCAAGTCAAATCGAACCTGTCTTTTGTGAGTACAATGGGCACATTGAAATAGGTGAAAGAGTTTTACTTCAGCATAAAGGTAAAAAGGTTTTAGGTTATGTAATTGGTAATCAAGAATGGGCCCCTTGCGATGAATTTTTACCTAACCAGAAATCAAGTTCAGAATATTCAAAAATCGTTGAGCGAATGGATTATATATCCTTCCTTGAAAAATCAAGGGTAAAAGCTTTATACGGTTTAGCGAATTTTTACTTTTCTGGATTAGGTAAGTATTTTGATATATCTTTTCCAAATAAATTTGATGATTATTTTTCACTTTTTGTTGAAAGTGTAAGTCCTTTTGTAAATATCGAGAAAATGCCATACGAAGAATTCAAAAAAATCAAAAATTATAAAGAGTATATCAATAACGGTTTGGTCAAAGTTTACAGAGATTTTGAAACGAAAAAGCCAAGACCAAGAAAAAGAGGAGAATGTGTTTACTTAAAAATTTCTTCAATTGAATTGTCAAAATTAAAACTAACGGTATCGCAGAGTACGGTTGTTAATTATTTACTTTTCAAAGGCCCTACCGAAGTTGAGCAAATAATAGAAGATTTAGATGTAAAAAAAGATGTTGTTGTACAATTAAAAAATAAAGGAATAATTGAGATTTTAGAGCAATGTAGTGATTTTGAAACACTTAATATAAAACCACAGAGAGTTATTTTAAGTGACGAACAAAAGAGTATAGTTGACAAAATACTTTCATACGATTTTAGAAAAGAAAAGAAACACCTTGTTTTTGGACCAACTGGAAGTGGCAAGACAGAGGTTTATCTCGAGGTCATTGAAAAATACTTACCATTTGGCAATGTACTATATTTAGTTCCAGAGGTATCTTTAACTGAACAAACGATAGCAAGGCTTAGAAAAAGATTTCCAGATTTATCTATAGCGGTTTACCATAGCTATTTAACAGAATCAAAGCGCGTTGAAATTTGGGCGAAAGCGGTTAAAGGTGAGATAAATATATTAGTTGGTCCAAGAAGTGCTGCGTTTGTGCCTTTAAAAAACCTTAATCTTGCAATTGTTGATGAAGAACATGATGAAGGCTATTACAATAATTCTGAGCCTTTTTACGAAATTCACACATTTCTTAATGCTTTACCAATTACTGTTGTGTATGGTTCAGCTACCCCTTCTTTGGAAAGTTATAAGAAAGCCAAAGATGGGGAATATGTATTTCACAAGCTTACTAAACGTTACAACGTTGAATTACCAGAAGTTGAAATTGTGGACATGAATAAAACAAAGAAAGTTACTTTCTCTATATCTGAAATCTTGTACAATAATCTAAGTAAAGTGCTTGAAGCTGATAAATCAGCCATAATATTCACGAGGCGAAAAGGTTTTTCAAGGGTGCAATGTGCTGTATGCGGTTATATAGTAAAATGCGAACATTGTGATGTTGCAATGACTTATCATTTGGATTCGAATAATTTGAAATGTCACATCTGTGGAAGTGAGAAAGAATTATCCTTAAATTGTCCTAACTGTGGTTCAAATATGTTCATAGATAGAGGAACTGGTAGTGAGAAAGTTGAAAAAGAACTCCAGCAACTCTTTCCATCGAGAAATATTGGAAGGATTGATGCAGAAATAGCTGATACCCCAGAAAAACTGAAAAAACTCTTAGACTATTTAAGAGAAGGGAAAATCGATATAGTTGCTGGGACAAAGATGATTACGAAGGGGTTAGATATATACAGAATAGCGCTCATTGGTGTTGTGGATGTTGATGCTTTAATTTCTTATCCTGATATAAACGCTCCACTGAGAACATTTCAACTTTTAGTTCAGGTAATTGGTAGAGCAGGGCGAAATGAAAAGGGAAAGGCGATAATTCAAACTTATAAGCCAACCGATCCAGTAATAACATTTGCGAGTAATCAAGATGTTGAAGGGTTCTATGAGAGAGAACTTGAGATAAGAAAACAACTGAATTATCCACCTTTTGCGTCTGTAGTTGTATTAACTTACGCCAATCTGAATCAGGAAATAGCGCGAGAAACAATTGACACTGTTGCAGATGAAATAGAAAACATTGAAAAAAAAGAGAAAAAGGTCCAAGAAGTTTATAAATATTACTTAGAACTTCTTGGACCTTCTGAACATCCTATATTTAAAGCAAATAATAAGTACCGATATCAAATATTTTTCAAGACAAACAACGTACCAGAATTAGTAAGGCTTTTGAAAAAGATAATCTCAAATTACTCTGGGGAATGGATTATAAAGGTGAATCCAAACGAAATATGATTTAAAATTATTTCTTTGATTTTTTCATTATCGTTCCAACGGATAATGCCGTGAGGAGAATTATTATTCCCCAACTCCAAGCCATAAAAACGAGCGCTGTGCTTGACATATTATCACCCCTATTTATCTTTTTGCGTTTCTAATTTTTTACTGATACTTCTGTATGTAAGGATAAAGCTCGATATGAAAATTACTATAAGAACAATTCTCGCTGCGATGACCCAAGGAATTAGTACAGAGTTATCTTTAACAAAATCCGGTATCAATTTGAAGTAACCATTCTTTGCGTAATCTATCGTTGAGAAAACAAGTAAAATGATTATAAATGCTGGGGTTATGAAGCTCATTATTAACTTATAGAACCACATTGGTATTTTCCAGTAGCTTCCTTTGTTTATCTCTTCAAGGCCTTTTGCTTTAAACAACCATACAGCCGCAATGACTTCAATTAATCCGAGCAAGACGAGGAAATAAGTACCAACCCAATTATCAAGCTCTGTTAAGTACATTAAATCAGCTGTTTTCGTGAGAATAGGTTCTAATGCAACAGGTAAACCACCGATGATGTACATGAGAAAAACAAACAACGAGCCTTTCTTTCTTTCAACGCCAAATTCTTCTTCTAAAAATGCAGTTAGATAATTAAACATTGCTATTGAACTTGTTATTCCAGCAAAGAAAAGTAGCAGGAACCAGAATGTTCCAAAAATCTGTCCACCAGCCATGTTTCTAAATACGTTTGGAAGCGCTATGAAAGATAATCCAACTCCACTCTTTAAACCCTCGGCGCCAAGGAAAGTAAAAGCAATGGGGATAACTATTGTACCAGCTAGTATGACCTCTGCGAATTCATTTAATGAAGCTGTTGCAACTGCTGATGTTACGATGTCATCCTCGTCTCTCATGTAAGAAGCATAGTTTTGGATTATTCCCATACCTAGGGATAGCGTAAAGAATATCTGCCCTGCTGCTGCTAATGTTGCCGACCAATTCAACTCGTTCCATCTTGGAGACCATAAGAAATCAAGCCCCTTAATTGGATTCCATTCAGGGTTCACTGGTGATCCTAATGTAAGCGCTCTCACAAGAAGAATAATTGCGAATATATAAATAGCTGGCATAGCGATTATTGCTAATCTTTCCAAGCCTTTGTTAACACCATTACTTGTTATGTAATATAAAATTGCGAGTGTTATTATCCAGAATATTAATACTCTAAAAGGACTTTGAATGTATCCGACAAAATAACCAGCTGTATCGATTGATTTATCCATGTATTTTCCAACGGCTGTTTCAAAAGAATAACCAAGCGTCCAACCAATAACATGATTGTAATAGGAGTTTAGGAGTATAACTACCGAAAGTGCGATTGCGCCAGCCAACGCGCCAAGTACTTTCGCAAACTTATGGCCAACGCTCTCTTTTGCTTGTAAGTAAATCATTGGACCTAATGTACCATGTCCATACTTTCCACCGTATCTACCTTGAGCCCATTCAATTATTAGCAGAGGGATACCCATAAAAAGGAAAGCGATGAAATATGGTATCATAAAGGCTCCCCCACCGTTTTTGGCTGCTTGATACGGGAATCTCCAGAAATTCCCAAGACCTATAGCGTTACCTGCCATAGCTAATATCAAACCTATCTTACTTCCCCAGTGTTCTCTCTTCTTCACAACGGCCACCTCCTCGAAAGTTTGGGATTTTGTTAACCAAAGGTATTGATAAATTTCAAAAATCATATTATCTTCTTAAATAGGGGACACCCCCCAATATACTCTCAATAAGGAGGTATCCCGACATGACTAATATCCAACTCAAATGCCCCCATTGCGGCTCTTCTAACTTCATCAAAAATGGTCATGATAAATTCAAAAACCAAATCTTCTTTTGCAAAGACTGCAAGCGTTACTTTAAACTTTCTTTCACCAAAAAACACAAACTTTTCTCTTTCCCTTACCCTCGTTGTGTTCATTGTAACCATGTCATGGAAATTTACAAAATCCGCCGTTATTTCGTTCGTTTCAGATGCAGAAAGTGCAACTTCAAAACTTCTGTTCCACTTTCTCTTCCTCAGCCTGTGCCTTTCAACTTTCATCCTTTCAAATTCTTCCGTTTCCCTATCTATATCATTCTCAAAGCTTTCATCTTGTACTTCAAATACAACCTTTCTCTTCGTGCTATTAAAGCTTGCTTGAATATCAATGTCTCTCATGTCGCTATTTACAAATGGATTATCAAGTTATCTTCTGTTATTTCGCTTTTTGAGTTTGAGAATGTATTTAAAGTTCACGGTGATGAAACAGTTATTGTATTTCGAGACAAAAAGTACTATGTGTGGCTATTAGTTGAGCATGGTACGAATTTAATAGTAGCTTGGCATGTATCAAGATATCGTGATATGTCACAAGTTAAGATATTGTTAGATAAATACTTTAGTCAAAGAAAACAAAACACACAAATAGAGTTAATAACCGATGGACTAAAAGCGTACGAGATAGCAGTAAAACTAAATTTTGATAATGTTGAGCACAGAGAAGTAAGACTAGGTAAAAACAACGAATGTGAATCGAAATTTTCGTTATTTAAGATGTTTGTTAGAGCGAAAAGGAGCTTCAAGAAATTTAGCAACATACGGTACTATGTAAATGGTTTTTGTGTAGTAAGGAACCTATGCAAGTTATATGAGAACGAAAATGAGATGATTACAGCTTTAGCTTCCATCATCACTACTAGTTAACAACTTCAAGTTTGGGAATATTAGAGAAATACAGGATAATATGATATAAAAATGAGATAAAAAAAGGCGTGTAATATAAATATATACACGCCAAAAATTTTACCATATAATTCATTGTTATTTAAGGTTAATTTTTTACACAAATGCACTATTAGTATATTTTGGCGTAACTTTTACCAAATTGTGAAAACAGATCCAAGATTATTTAATTTACAGAAAATAGTTTTTACAAATTTCCATAATTAATTTTTATTCAGCTTGAGAGACTTCATTTTTTCATGGAATATTTAATAAAGTTTTCCTCAAAAATGCTTCGTATTATATCACGCCTATATTCCACAAATTTTTTTACCCATTCCGATTCATTTTGCCATGCTTCGTAAGTTGGTTTACCCCATCTTTGAGAATGCCTTTTCATTTCGTCATTTAATTTTCCGATAATATCGTCAGCTATACTTTCAGCCAATTCTGGTATAAAGATGTTATTCAAGATATAGTAAAATCTTTCAGTGAACTTGGCTCTAAATTCTTCGTTTTCTAAAAGTTTCTTTAAGATTAAGGTTGCTTCTTCTGTCGTTGTCCAAGGTATTTCAGGGTCACCAAATATAGCTGTTTTTAAGGTGTCATGTGTCGGATCCCACATCGCCAAATCCATATCGTACATCATCCATCGCCATTTACCATCGCCATATTTATTATTTTCTGGTTTTAGGACACGCCATATGCGTTCGTTGTTGCCTAGCCAGTCCGTGTTAGCCGATAATATTTCTGCGATTTTGAAATCAATGAAATTGTCGATATCGATCATTTCACAGACTTTATCATAGTTTTCTTTGATGGATAAATCATTATTTCTAACAAAATCCATCAAATCAAGGAAACTTTTTTGATCACCTTCTTTTCCATCTTGTATGGTTAAGTCATAGTTGATTATAACTGTATTTTTTTCATTTACACCGTATTTGACCTGTAAATAACGCTGGTCGTAATATTCCATTAAGTATGAAATACCCCAATATTCACCGTTTATGTAATGAACAACTGAATAGTTGTCTTGTGTGTCAAAGTTTAGATTTTTGAAAAGTCTTTGCGTAAAAACATCTCTCATATAAGCTGTTTCCCAATCGTTTCCAGCGTTTCTCAACAATAATTTTTTATATCCTATTCTTCCGAAGAACGGATATCTAAACTCTTTCTCTTTGTTTCGCGCATACAATCTTAATGATTTTATAGGCAAGCTTCTTGTGAATTCCCCATGGATTCTTATACCTATCTCTGTTCTATACTTCAATTTCCCTTCCTCAAAGTATTCCATTATCGCAGGTCTTTCCGATGTATCACCACGTTGTTGATAATTTCCGGTCCAAAAAGGATTTGATGGATCAAATAACTTACCGGGTACATATATACCTTTTTCATCATCGAAGAGATTTTCAGGATCTGTTATTATTGAGAAGACTGGTAATTTGTGATTTACTCCTATGAAATACGTTCTTACCGTTGAGTCTGTTATATTGCCATTGCTTACCTCTATTACTCTTAAAACCGTTGCCTTTTCAAATGTGCCAGAAGGTTTTTCCCAAATAGGGGATGTTGGTATGTACATATACTCATTTTCATAATTTTTTTGGATAACTAATGGTTGAGAATATTTAAAAGTATTTTTTGAATCTATCCTAGGAGTTGAACCATCTATTGTGTAATAAATCTCTCCGCCAACTGTTGATTTGATTTCAACAGTTATGGTTATATCGTAAAAACCAGATTCGTGGGATATTAATAGTTGTGAAAATAGTGATACTGATAAAAAACACAATATGGTTATTGCTAATAACAATAAAATTTTTTTCATTTAATCACCTCGCTTTTTTAGTTTATTTATATGCTTTTATCCAAAACACATACTCTAATCCATTCTCAGTTATGTAAACCTTTTCTTTTTTCAATAAATCATCCATTAAGGTTGAGTCTATATCAAATTTGGGTTTAATAGATATTTCATACCCATCTCCGGATAATCTAAATGAAATATCGTATTTTTTGTATAGTTCTTCGCTAATGAGATTTTTATTATATACATTTTCGCTATTTAATGTTGAGATTTTGTATCCAGAGCTTATATATTTTCTTGCTGCTTTTTCAACTTGTATCATTTCATCGTATATTAAATCTGCCGAGAGTGAAATACTTTCAGTTGCGCTACTTTCTAAAGAAATATTTGTTGAAGTATCATCAGGTTTAATTTGAATTTCAATTTGTTCAATGTTAGTTTGGGAAGATGTTGTAGATGATTCATGAGAAACACTTTGTTCATTAGTGTTTGTTTTTTCTGAATAGTATTGAGCCACTGGTTGTTCTGAGGTATTTCCTTGGCTAATTGATTTATTTGTTTCGTCAGCAATTACCGTATTGGTTGAATCGGCTTTATTCGGTGCGTAGTCAAAAACAATAGGTCTATTAGATAAGTTAGATATTATAATTAAAACAGTTAGAATAAGAAAAATTATTACTACTTTGACAAAAATTTCCATAGTTGTAAACCACCATCCTAATTATCGAGTATCATTTACTTTCTTTATTTATCCTGTCTGGCAAAAGTGTAAAATTTAATCTTCCCCAGCTTATTAGAAGAAATAAAATAGATATAGTTATTGATAAAAGAATAAATTTTGATTCGTTTTTCAACATGTTTGTTGGTTTTCCAAAAAATTGTACACTTCTTATTATATAACTACCTCTGAATGTAGGTAATAGCTCTACAAATTTTCTGAAAAAACTTGGAATTTCGGATAAATTGACAAATGGACCATTTATAAGCAAAAAGAACACGGAAATGGTTGAGCTGAGAAGATTTGAAGTCAAAGTATTTTGTGAAAATGAAGAGATAAATATACCAAATGAAGAATAAAATATGGCGTTCAAAGCTATAAATAAAACGACTAATATTGTGGACATATTAAATCCTTTTAGTAAAAAGTACATATATACTAATAATCCCGACATGAAGCTCAAAATTAAAGTAGTGAAAAATTTTATAATTAGATAGTTTAGTATGCTGAAATTTGAAAGTGTAAACTGTTTAAGAATTCCAATTTCTTTGTCTCGAGTTATTAGTCCAGCCCCAATAAGTAAACCAATAAACATTGTTATTATAAATATCATGCTTGTAGCGAATACTTGAGAAAAATCAATAGATTTTTCTGTGACAAGTTCCGGTGCTGGTACATTTGAAGCTGTGTACATTTCTCTTAAAACTTTTGGATTGAAGAATGGGCCACCACCGAGGTCTTCAAACATCCTTTTAAAAACTAAATAAGCGGCTGCTGAGAGCTCTGTGTTTACTGGGCTTGGGATATATTTTAGCATCGTCTTTTTTCCGGCAAATAATGAATTAGTAAAATCTTTTGGTATAACAACAACCGCATTGAGATTTCCAATTTGCAATTCTTTTTCATAGTTTTCATCAACATACTTTATAGTTCCACCTTTAAACAAAGAAACTATAACTCCAACGGTGAATTTTGAAAGTGGAGATTTATCCAAAGTGTAAATTCCTATTCTTAGATCTGATTCGCTGAGTGAACGGAAAAAAGATGAACTAATTAGAGCAAATATTAATGGTACAATAAAAAGCACAATATAAGTAAAAGGTCTTGAGAACAATCTTTTGAACTCGAATTTTAAAAATTCCAAAGTTTGTCAACTCCCATATCATTGATGTTTAGGATTTTTTAAAATCTTACTCTTAACAAAATAGTGTGACTCATTCTTGAGAAAGTTCTTTCAAATTCTATGTTTTCCATAATTTTGAAATCTGGTAAATATGGTCCATAAATAGTTGTTCCGATATCATAACTCGCTATATAACTTATAAATGGAAAATTGTTAGAGTTTACAGGTATGTCTACGCGAAATTTAATACTTCCAATCAAATTTATTGTAGATACAACATTGTAATGCCTAAGCTCAACTTTATTAAAATCATTGTAATCGTGAGAATTTCCTGTTAATAAACTAAGACTTTCAAAGTTAATTCCAAACGCTCCTCCAAAGCTGAAAATAGTTTCTGAGATTGAATTCCCTATTCTAACCCCTAGTAATTTTACCCAGATATCGTAATTTACTCCAAGTGTATCGTAAATAATTTTATCAGGTATAAAAGATAGAATACTTTTATACATTGTGAATCCGCTTGTTAGAACGGATGGGTTCCTTGGATTAGCGTTTGTTTCAAATGTATAAATGCCAATTAAACGTTTAAACAAGTCGATTTGGTCTGTATTTTCTAGAATTTTTGAAATAGCTGGCGAAGTATCAGTCAAAGCTAATCCATAAAAATCTGCGAATGTGTTTGTGTAAGAAAAGGCAAAAGTACTGAACAATGTAAAGAGAAATAAAACGAATTTGAATAATCTACCAATTTTCATATATACACCTCCAAATTTACTATTTATAGATTACAGTTGCTTACTCAAAAATATATTATAACACATAAATTTATATTTTAATTACTTAGATACTTGAAATTTTTCAAGTCTGTGGTACAATTTCTAAGCGGGCATATTCTTTATTTAATAATTTTACCGTTTTTTTAACGGAGAGATGGCCGAGTGGTCGAAGGCGCTTGCCTGCTAAGCAAGTGTGGAGGTTTCTCCACCGAGGGTTCGAATCCCTCTCTCTCCGCCAAAGTTGTGGTAGATGGTAGATTACTTTTTAAGCCATCTACCATTTATTATTAGAGCTTTCAATTAAAGTTAGACGTGCCCGTAGCTCAACTGGATAGAGCGTCAGACTGCGGATCTGGAGGTTGTGGGTTCAAGTCCCGCCGGGCACGCCAAGATTTTTAATATCTTAATATCAATACTTTAAATGTAA
The DNA here is from genome assembly GCF_000017545.1 of Fervidobacterium nodosum Rt17-B1. Taxonomy (NCBI): domain Bacteria; kingdom Thermotogati; phylum Thermotogota; class Thermotogae; order Thermotogales; family Fervidobacteriaceae; genus Fervidobacterium; species Fervidobacterium nodosum. Next base: position 1,730,797 of record NC_009718.1, read on the forward strand.
AAACTACACGAAGATTCGTGTAGTTTTTATTTTTTTATGATATAATTTATTTTGACTAACTTTTAAAATTTAATCTTAATCTTTTTACCAACTTGAGGGGGTTTACTTGTGAAGAAAGCTATTATTTTAGCCATAGGAAATGAATTAGTTGAGGGTTTAATTGTTGATACAAATTCTAAATATCTTGCTCAAAGACTTAAAGAATTTGGTTATTATATAGTTCGTACGGAAACACTTCCAGATAATTTTGATATAATGGTTTTGCGGATAAAAGAAGCTATAAAAGATGCTGATTTGATAATTACGAGTGGCGGTTTAGGACCAACAGAAGATGATTTAACAAGAGAAGCTGTGGCTCATTCGATTGGTAGAAAACTTTTAAAGAATGAAGCAATCGCTCAAGAACTTATAAACAGAGCCATAAAATATTATGGTAAAGCGCCTGAAAGTGTTGTAAAGCAGGCCTTTGTGATAGAAAATGCCGAAGTAATAGATAATAAGGTTGGAACAGCACCAGGTCAAATGTTAAAATATGATGGAAAAATAATAATCCTTTTACCAGGCCCCCCCGTCGAATTAATTCCCATGTTTGAAAGTATTTTGGAAAAGCTTAAAACAAACGATTCGCTTTACACGAGAAGAATAAAAACCATAGGGATACCCGAAGCTGTCTTGATGGATGAGTATAAGGATATATTATACTCAAATTCTCGTATTACTATAGCAACAATGGCTTCTTACGAACGAGGTGTTGAAGTTAGATTTACCGGTCCTATTGAAATTAAAGATGAGATAGACTATGTTGTAAACACACTTTTACCAAAGCTTGGTGAGAGTGTGTATGCTTTGGATGACAAGGAAATGCACGACGTTGTATATGAATTACTTGTCAAAAATAATTATACAGTCTCTTTTGCTGAATCATGTACAGGAGGACTGATTTCATCTACTTTCGTTGATATACCTGGGGTTTCTTCTGTGTTCAAAGGTAGCGTTGTTGCTTATTCTAATGAAGCAAAGATAGAAATATTAGGTGTTAGTAAAGAAACCATAGAGAAATTTGGAGCGGTTAGTGAAGAGTGCGTAATAGAAATGGCACAGGGCGCTAAAAAAATTTTCAATTCAAATTTTTCTGTCGCGGTATCAGGTATAGCTGGACCGTCTGGTGGTAGTGAGAAAAAGCCTGTAGGGACAGTGTGCATAGCTGTTTGTAGCCCTAACGGTATTAATTCAGCCACTTATAATTTGAGAGGCGATAGGCAGATGATCAGGAAAAGAAGTACATTAATTGCTTTTGATATGCTAAGGAGAGGGATTATCAAATGCCAAGGTTAAAACAAAAGATTAGGAGAATAACGATAAAGGATGTTGCAGAATTTGCTGGAGTTGGTGTTGGTACTGTCTCTCGAGTTTTGAATAATAACCCGCATGTAGATTCTAAAACAAGGCAGAAGGTTTTAGATGCCATTAAAAAATTAGGGTATATTCCCAACCCACATGCACGACGGCTATCAACTGGTGAGAGTAATCTTATAACGGTAATTACCCCAGAGATGAAAGGTGATTTTTATCAAATACTGTTATCTGCTATCGATGAAGTACTTATTAAAAATGGTTACTCTTCATTACTCTATCCATTGTACAATGAAAGGAAATACGAAGGATTAAAAAAATCATCTGATATATTACTTTCAACGGATGGCATAATAGTTGATGGTGTTAATGTAGACAATATTCTAAAGGGGTTTATCAACCCTCAAACGCCAGTTGTGTGTCTTGAGCAGGATTCAGACAAATATGATTCTGTGATTGTTGATAATTATTATGGTGGTATACTTGCCGGTGATTATTTTTCCGATTTTGATATGGATATATTTGTTGTTACTCATAGAAAATCACATGAACTTGAAAGTACGGTTTTTGACGAACGTTTAGAGGGGTTTCAAGAATCTCTTGAAAGAAAAGGAAGGAGTATAGATAAGATATATTACGTTCCACTCGATTGGGAAAGCACATTTGAAGTTGCAAGGCGCATTTTTTCGAGATACAAAAGATGTGCCATATTTACAACAACAGATTATCTGGCGGTACCTATCATCGAGGTAGCAAGAACTATGGAATTAAAGGTAGGAAAAGATGTTAAAGTTTGTGGATTTGATGATCTTCCAATAGCTCAGATATTGGAAATAACAACTATAAAACAGCCTATATACGATATGGGGAAAATTGCTGCGGATTTATTAATTAAGCGCATTAACGGTCGAATTAAAGAAAAAATAAAAAGGTATGTTTTAAAACCAGAACTTGTTGTAAGATCTACTTAATTAATGAAAAATTAAGACAAGAACTTAGGGAGGCAAAAAAATGTACTTAGGTGTTTTACTTGGTGGAATTTCAAGAGAAAGGGAGATTTCTATTAGGAGTGGAAAAAGGATAGCGCAGGCTTTAAGAAATATGGGACATGTAGTTGACGAAATCGATGTCGATGATAATTTTATCTACAAGCTCTCCGAATTGAAAAAATACGATGCATTATTTAATATTCTCCATGGAACTTTTGGTGAAGATGGTAAAATGCAAGCGATATTGGACTCCATAGGCATACCTTACACTGGTTCTGGAGTAGAAACGAGTGTTATTGCTTTTGATAAATATTTATGCAACCTTTTTGTTGAAAATACTATAGAAAGATATGAGGAACTAAGCGTTGTAAAGATACCTAATTTTCTTTTAATCAGCTCAGAGGAATTTGAAGAATCGAAAATATATATGATTGAAGAAAAAATAGGGTTACCATGTGTTGTGAAGCCAAGGAAAGAAGGATCAAGTATAGGAACACACATTTGTTTTTCAAAAGAAGAACTTTTAGATGCCCTTAAGAACGAATTCAAAAATTATGACGAAATGATTGTTCAGGAATACATTAAAGGAAAGGAAATAACAGTTTCTGTGATAGATATTAATGGTACTCCAACCGTTCTTCCGATACTTGAATTGAGGCCCAAAAAATTATTTTACGATTATGAAGCTAAATACACGGATGGAATGACAGAATTTATTATACCGGCTGAACTTGATGGAGAAACAACGGAAAAAATAAACCACGCAGTATTGAAGATATATAAATCACTTGGTTGTAAACACTTTTCGAGAATAGATGGAATAGTTAAGGATGGTGTTTTTTATTTTCTTGAAGTTAATACTCTGCCTGGTATGACTGAGCTAAGCGATTTGCCAATGTCAGCAAATGCTTTTGGTATTTCTTTCGATGAACTTGTTGATTTGATAATCAAAGAAGCATGCAGGAAGCTTTAGTTTAATAAAAATTCAGGGGTTGATTCAATGAGAGAATTTGGTAAAAAAGTACTTTGGGATAGGCAGAAAATAAACAAGGTTTCAACATACATTATATTATCCATGTTTATAATTTTCGCTATGCTTTTCGGAGTTTTACTTGACATTTGGTTGAAAACAAATGTTTTTTTTACAATACTATTTTTTATCTTCTCTGTCTTTCAAATTCTATTTGGTTTGTCTTTAACAGGCAGTTTTATAATAAAACTCCTTGATGCAAAGCGTTTAGGAGAAGAAAATTTGAGGGAAATAATAAAAAATAGTACTTATTTTTCTGATCCAGAATATATTAAAAACATTATTGACGAAGTTAAAAGAGTAGTTGATTGCGATAGTGATATTGAAGTATTTGTCATTCCATCTCAAATGATAAATGCGCTTTTAGTTGGGAGAACAAAACACGATTATAAATTATGCTTAACATATGGCACAATTGAAAAGTTGCCCCTTAATGAATTTAAAGCATTACTTTATCATGAATTTTTCCATATAATTACCAAAGATACAGAGTATCTTACAACTGTTAGTGGGACATTTGGAAGCCCGATGTTGTTATTTAAACTTTCATCAAATGCGATGAAGAACATTATTAAAAGTAAAAACAAAGTTTCAAATATGGATTTTTATAGAGATTTTATAATTTTTTCTTTTATATGTGCAGTCAGTGTTTTATTCCTTCCTTTATCATTATTAACAAACTTTTTTGTAAGCGTGAGAAAAGAATTCGATGCTGACATGTTTTCTGTAAACAATGTTGGGAAGGAAAGTATGATAAGTTTGTTGAAAAAAATTAAGGAGTCATGCCAAAGTTTGGACACAAGCTATTTCTTTATGCGGCATTTATTCTTTTCACATCCAAATTGTAAAGATATTACCAATAAGGTGAACAAAGCTATTGAAACATATCCAACAATAGATGAGAGAATTGAGTTTATAGAAAAGAGTTATTCTCAGGACAATAGAGTGGAGTGATTGAAAATGCCGAATTTGTTAACTCACCTTAGATTTGGGATGGTATCATACCCATTTTATTTAATTATTTATATTTCATTTTTAAGGTTTTTCAAAACGAATATATCACTATCTGTTTTGGATATCTCGTTAAGTTATTTGTTTTATATAGTTGGAAGTGATTTACCTGATCTTGATAGCAACAATGCTCCTTTGAGGGGTTTTACAAAAGCTTTGTCTTTAGGTTTTTCTATATACATATTTACAAATTTTATAATGGAAAAACTTTCTAATCTTCCCCAATTGAAAATTCCAGAAATTTTATTATTACCTATATCTGTTGCCATCTCGATGCTTATAGGTGCAGGGCTTATAAACCTTTTTTTGTCGATGCCGATATTTTCGCACAGAGGATTTGCTCATTCGGTAACTTTCGCTGGAATTTATGGCCTTTTAATTTATCTTTTCTCAACAGGAAAGAGCGATAACGCAATATTTTTAGGAATAAGTGCCTTTGCTGGAGTTATGAGCCACATGATTGCCGATTATAGAAAAAATCCAACAAAAATATTTAAACTATGGTAGACTTATAAATAATTACACATTTGAAGGAGTGATAAGATGAGATTTTTAGACGGAGTAAATGTTACTTACATTAAAAAGAGCGAGAAAGAAAAATATTCTAAAGTTCTTCGAGAAATTTCAAAAAGTGGCACAAGTTTAGAATTTAGACCAGTGAATGGTAAAGATTATGGTCATTATCGAATAGAATTTTACGAACCAACGGATAAATTACCAACAATGAAGGTCATAGGTTTTCTTACACAAGAAGCACCTTTAGACTGGTTAATGAGTTTGGATAATCAATCCGAAATTACTTTAAATGATGTTTTTCATGTTGTTGACACAGAGATCATTGAGGTTAACCAAGCTGATTTTATACATTCTGTTGTGATTGAACAGTATAAAGTTTATTCAATAATAAATAAGGAAAAAACCCAAGGATTAACGGTAAATGAACTTGTTAAATTAACACTTGAGAAGATGTTTGAAGTATATTTTGATGAAAAGTTCAATGAAGAAGAATATGATATAGAGGTTCATCCTGAGTTAACTGATTACTTTGTTTGATTTTAAAAAATAAAAAACGGTCGGCTGAATAAAATCTTACACCGACCGTTTTGTTTTTTAGTATAATTTAATCTTCAGGTATTATCTTGGCTATATCTGGTACTATATCGATTTTTACTTCACTACCTTCGACTAATTCACTTTCAAATGGTGGAACAATTTTAATCATAACTTCACCAAACTCTGTGTCTATATAGTATTCGATGAAATTACCAAGATAAACCACAGTTTTGATTTTTCCACTTATTGGTCCTTCTTTTGATATCTTTAACCCTTCTGGCCTACAACCTAATATATATTTTTCAGATTTGGCTGTTGGGAGAGCAGAAATTTTGTATGTTTTCCCTTTTAATCTTATCGTTGTTTCTTCTTTTCCAATTTCAAGAACTTCAATTGGGAAGAAGTTGATTTTTCCTATGAATTCAGCTGCAAACTTACTTGCAGGTCTTTCGTATATATCCTCTGGTGTGCCGATTTGCTCTATTTTTCCTTTATTCATTAACACGATTTTATCGGATAATGTCAAAGCTTCCGTTCTATCATGAGTAACATATATCGCAGTGATGCCTACTTCTCTTTGTATTCTCTTTATTTCAACTCTCATCTGTTCTCTCAACAGAACATCTAAATTTGATAAAGGTTCATCAAAGAGCAATACAGATGGTTCAACTACAAGGGCTCTTGCAAGCGCAACTCTTTGTTGTTGCCCACCAGAAAGGCTTGATGGTGGTCTATCGCCAAACCCTTCTAAACCAACTATTTTTAAAATGTTTTCAACCCTTTTATTTATTTCTTCTTTTGGAATTTTTCTCATCTTGAGTCCGTATGCTATGTTTTCTTTTACATTCATATGTGGAAATAATCCGTAGCTTTGAAAGACCATCGCGGTGTCTCGTTTCCATGGTGGAATTTCAACAACATTCGTATCATTTATCAAAATGCGCCCACTTGTAGGTTTTTCAAATCCAGCAATCATTCTCAATGTTGTTGTTTTGCCGCAGCCAGATGGCCCAAGTAATGTTACAAACTCACCTGGTTTGACTTCAAAACTTATATTATCAACAGCTTTTATTTCCCTACCCTTGTAGTCTTTGAATATCTTTGAGACACTTTCTATTTTTAAAGATACTTGCTTCACTCTCTATTCACGCCCCTTCTATAAATGAATAATCTTCTAGTTTACTGTACAATTGTTTTTTCAAGGTATTCGCTTTTTTTGACAAGAATTCTAAGTAGTCCAAATACTGTTAGTATTATTATTATGAGCACTGAAGATAAAACACTTGCAAGTCCGAATCTTAAATTTTCGGAGAAATTGTATATTTGCATTGTTATGTGATACCACTTGGCTGAAATTAAGAAAACCACAGCACTAACTGCTGTCATTGACCTAACGAAAGTGTAAGACAAACTTGAAATAAATGCAGGTCGTATCAGTGGTAAAATAATAGTTGAAAATACTGTTTGTGGGTTTGCACCTAAGTTTTGAGCGGCTTCCTCTATAGATGGATCTATCTGCTTTAATGTTGCAACTCCACCTTCTACCCCAACGGGTAATTCTCTAATAACGTAATTTATTACAATTATTGCGGCCGTGCCTACTAAAATAATTGGTGGTTTATTAAACGCTATAACGTAACTAATACCTATAAGTGTACCAGGTATTGAAAACGGTAGTAATACCAATCCTTGCAAAATCTTCTTTCCTGGAAATTTCTTTCTTACGAATAAAAATGCGACAATCATTGAAAAAATACCAGCTATTGGCATAGCAACACTTGCCAGTATAGTCGTATCTACAAGAGCATCCTTCCCTCTTTGGAGTGCTTCTTTTATATTTGCTGTTGTAAATGTGTAATCGATACCCCAATTTTTGACAAAGCACCCCATGAATATTGTTGAGTAAAGACCTATTAAAAAGAAAACTATAATATATACAAGCGTAGTTAAGAAAATTTTCGTTTTTGGGCTAACTATTTCAACTATTCTTCCACTTGGCTTGCCAGTTACTGTTACGTATGATTTTCTATTTACCACATATCTTTGCAAATAAAACGCTGTCAGTGTTGGTAGGAGCAACAGAAGTGATAATGCCGCACCTCTATCAAGTCTGTTCATACCGGTAACTTCAAGGTAAGCCGTAACGGATAAAACATTGAACTTACCACCAAGCATCAAAGGATTAGCGAAATCAGCAACAGAATTTGTGAATACCAAAAGCCAGGAACTAAGTAAACCTGGAAGTGAAAGTGGTAATGTAATTGTTGAAAAAATTTTCCATCTACTTGCACCAAGGTTCATTGCTGCTTCTTCTAAAGTACTATCAATAGACTCCAGTACGCCAACCATGGTTAAATAAGCTATAGGGAACATACCCATCGTTTGTGCAATCACAAGCCCATCTAACCCGTAAATATCCCAGTTCATTTTTAATAGTTGCTTAGTTATTAATCCGTTTGAACCAAAGAGTAAAATTATAGATAATGTTAATGAGCATTCCTGTAAGGAAAAATAGATTTTGAAAAAAGTATCGCCTCCTGATAATATATAATTACCCCATCACACTAAAATCAGGAGGCGATACCATGGAACAAAAGTATGTTAATCCAAAAGTTTCAAGAATTTCTCAAGACACTCTAATTGTCGGTATTGATGTTGCTAAAAGAAATCATTGGGTTAGGATGACTGATTATCGTGGAATTGATTTGATTAGCCCTTTCAAGATTAATAATACCATAGATGGTATTAAAATGTTAGAGGAAAAAATAAGAATTATTAAGCAAAAGGAAGGGTTAAACAACGTAATCTTAGGCATGGAACCATCAGGGCATTATTGGAAGGTTTTAGCTTGGCAAATGAAATCTAACGAGCAAGTAAATTATCTTGTTGGAGTAAATCCATATCATGTGAAGAAAAGCAAAGAATTTGATGATAACTCACCTAGTAAAAATGACAAGAAAGATGCAGGATTAATAGCCAAATTAATCAAAGATGGAAGATATTTCGATATGCATTTATCAAATGATGTGTATAGTGAGTTAAAAGTATTAACCACGACAAGGGAACAATTAGTAAGTAAGAGAAAAAATTCAAAAAATATTGTAATAGCTATAATAGACGAATACTTTCCTGAGTATGAGAAGATATACAAAAACATATTTTCGGAAGGTTCGATGAAATTATTAAAGACCTATCCATTTCCGGAAGAGATATTAAGAGTTGGAGTAGAAGAAATAGAAAGTGTATTGAAAGAATCGACAAAGGGGAAAGACTGGAAAAGTAGGGCGCGGAAGATATACGAAGCAGCGAGAGAATCGGTAGGAGTAAGAGCAGGGCAAAAAAGTGCGAAAATGAAATTAAGGATGCTATTGGAAGAAATAGAGCTATTAACAAGACAAATTCAAGAGCTAGAAGAAGAGATGAAAAAAATGATAGAAGAAACAGAAGAAGGGGAATATATAGAAAGTGTGCCAGGGATAGGAACGGTAATGACAGCCACGATATTAGGAGAGACAGGAGGGTTAAGCAGGTTTAAAAGCTGGAAACAAATAAGGAAATTAGCTGGATTGAACCTGTACGAAGAAAGTTCTGGAGAACACAAAGGAAAAACGCGGATAACAAAAAGAGGGCGGCCGTTACTGAGGAAAATAATATACTTGATGGCAAAAACGGTGATAAGACATAACCGTGAAATAATGGAAAAATATTTAAAACTGAGGAAAAGAGAAAAAAATCCATTAAAAGAGACACAAGCATTGATAGCAATAGGATTGAAAATGATAAGGATAATATTCAAGTTAGTGAAAAGCAAGACAAGATATGAACCGGAGAGAGTATATGTATAGGTGAGAAAGCCGGTCACCTCCATTAGGAAAGTAACCAGGATACGAGAATAAGCAAACTCACCATACCTCAAATAGGACGAAGGAATGTGAGAGTGTGGAACAAACCAGGTGGGCATAAGAGGGTTAGTTTGAGGGAAAATGGTGGGGAAGTAGTTAAAAAAAATAATCTAAGAAGGAATAAAGCGACATAAAAATAATGAATTAATTCATTAAAGATAAAAAATTAAAATTATTAAGATTTTAGATAAACTCTTTTGGAAAAGAAAGGGAAGTAAGAATTTTTTGAAAAAATAAGAAAAAACGTATTTCAGGAGGCTAATCAAAAATATTTCTTTGAAGAGGAAGTGAAAAGAATAGGTAGACCTACGAATCCACTCTTCGGTGAGACAGCTAATTACAAACCAAAGAAATTAGTCGTAGATAAAAGAGGCAATTTGTACATCGTTAGCGAAGGTACTTTTGAAGGAATTATACAACTTGATAAAGATGGACAGTTTCTTGGATACTTCGGTAGTAATACCGTTGGTTTAACATTTTTAGATAAATTCATAGATTTATTTTACACGAAAGAGCAAAAGGCAAAGTTGTTGAATAGAATTCCTAAACCATATACAAATATCACTATCGATGACAAAGGTTTGATATACACCGTAACACAGAAGGAATCTGGTAATGCAATAAAAAGGCACAACACTATCGGTATAAATGTACTGTCAGCTTCTCGTGATAGAAAGATGATCGATGAAGATAATTTCATCGATATAGCTGTTGATAAAGATGGGAGAATGTACGCATTAACGGAAACCGGTTTGATTTACGAATATGATCAGGAAGGTAACCTTATCTTTTCGTTCGGTGGACGCGCAATAGCAACTGAACGAAATGGACTCTTTTCCGTAGCTGTAGCTATAACAACTGATGAAAATGGGAATTTGTACGTGCTTGATAGAGAAAGAGGCCTTGTCCACATATTTGTACCAACAGAATATGCGAATATACTCCACAAAGCGTTGAATTTATATGAAGAAGGTAAGTACTTAGAAAGTAAGAAGTACTGGGAACAAGTAATGACCTATGATGGATATTCAAAGATCGCACACCATGGACTGGGTAAAGCATACTTTCAAGAAGGAGATTACAATAGAGCAGCTTTGCATTTCAAAGAAGCATTTTCACGTAGAGATTACTCCGATGCATTTTGGGAATTGAGGAATATGTTTTTGCAAAATCATATGGGGTTGATACTCTTTGTTTTCTTACTGATTATCATTCTATTCGTACTCATCGACTGGCTATCAAGAACCGGGAAACTTAGCGTAAAGGTAAAGGTAAAATCAAAGCTCATTTCAGATATTTTATACATGAAAAATATTCTAAAACATCCGTTAGATACGTTTTACTATATCCAAAAGAAAAGGCACGGTTCTGTGTTATCAGCTTCGATTATTTATTTGTTGTTCTTGATTGTTGTACTATTCGATTACTTCGGCAGGAGTTTTATATTCAATTTGAACACAAATGAGAGAAGTGTTGGGTTTGTGATTTTAACGGCAGCTGCACCAGTTGGATTGTGGGTCATATCTAATTGGCTTGTGAGCTCCATAAACGATGGGAAAGGAACGTTAAGGGATATATACATCTTCACCGCTTACACGTTCGCACCATATATACTCTTTCAACCGTTAGTCATTTTAAGTACGTATATACTCACATACAATGAGACGTTCTTAATCGATTTTGCCTCATTAATTATCATATCGTGGGTTGGTGTTTTACTCTTTACTGGTGTAAAAGAGATCCACGATTACAACATCAGAAATACGATAAAGAGTATTTTACTCACACTTGGTTGGATATTCGTGATGATTTTAATATATTCAATAGTATACATGTTGTGGGACCAACTAACGGAAACCGCTTTTGGTATAGTTCAGGAGGTGTTGTATCGTGTCAGGATTTCAAGGTAAATACAAATTTTTATTCACTATAATATACTTGCTTGTTGGCTATCTGTCTTTTTCTCAGGCGATAGGAAATGAATTCTTATCGAACAGGTTTACACGACCAGAGAAGTACGTAGATGTTAATTCTCCATTCACATTGGAAGGTTATACGAAGATAGGTGAATCAAGTGCTTTGGAATTATGGATCGATTTGAAAACAACATCGTTGAGGGTTGTCGATAAAAGAAGTGGATACATCTGGGGTGATGTCGTAACAACGCATGAAGCATTCTCTGAAATGAATGATACGTGGAAGGCAATAGCAAAGTCGATAGTTTTAATCGAATACTTCGATGATCGTGGTATTTCAAATGTGATTGGAAGTGCCGATGAAAGTGTTCAAAAAAGCTATAGTAGAGTCAATGATGGTATAGATTTTAAATTCAATTTCAAAAAAGTAGACATATCTTTCCTGTTGAGCGTAAGACTGAGTGGAGATAGAATTGTCTTTCAATTGAAGAATGGTACCATAAAGGAATCTGGAAAATACACGTTGGCTTCGGTTATCTTTGCACCGTTTCTTGGAAGTACAGTTTCAAATGAGATAGATGGATACGTGTTCGTACCGGACGGTCCAGGTGCGCTTATCAGATTTTCAAAGCCCGCTCATTATCTGAATTGGTTTGAAAAGAGGGTGTATGGTAAGGATTACGGTATCGATAACTTAGCTTCTGTCAACGACCTTCGTTCAAAAAGGCCAAATGATTTCTTACGTGAAGAACCGTCGATACTTACACCGGTCTTTGGAATTGTTCATGGTGTTAAAAGAAACGCTATATTTGGTGTCGTGACATCTGGTAAAGAGTACTCTTCTATCGTCGCTTATCCAAGTGGTATATTAAGCCTTTACAACTGGGTTTCCGCAAAATTTATATACCGCCAAAAATACCTTCAACCAACAAGTCGCAGTGGTGCAGGTATACAAGTCGCTCAGAAAGACATGAATAAATTCGATGCGAAACTTGAAGTATCGTTCCTAGCAGGTAACGATGCGGATTACGTTGGAATGGCAAAGTATTACAGAGATAATTATCTCAAAAACATCTTGGTGAAAAAGATCGTCGGTAGCAACGTGCCTGTTGCAATCTCTCTAATCGCTTCCGATATTGAAAAGAGAGTAATCGGTTATCGTACTATGCCGATAACAACGTTCAAACAGATTGAAAAGATAGTTAGCGAATTGAAAAATTCAGGGATAGGTAATTTGAAAGTGATAATCAATGGATGGCAAAAAGGTGGAATCCACGGGAACAAGATAAGTAAGCTTTCTTTTGAGGATAGCCTGGGTGATATAGACGATTTGATAAACTTTGTGAAGAATGGAAAGAAAAATGGTTACGATGTATACTTATTAGACAATGTGACGAAAGTTACCGAAAAGCAGATCAATTTGAAAAAAGAAGTCGGGATAAACTTGTCTCAGTCGGTTATATACGAAGATAGGGATAATAGGGAACTCTGGATTTACAGAAGTTATTATACAAACATCGTACTTGCAAGCCAGTACGTTTCTGAGAAACTCACAAAGCTGAGCGAAAAGGGAATTTCAAATTTTGCACTTAACGAATATGGTTCGAAGTTGTACGGTGATTTGAAATACGGACATGAATTTTTTAGAAGTGATGCGTTGAAACTTGTTGAAAGAACACTTGAAAACATTTCGAAAAAGACAGATAGCCTATATCTTTCAAATCCTAACGATTACACATGGAAGTACGTTGATGGTATCTTAGATATTCCAATGAATTGCAGCCAATACCTCTTTGAAACAGACACTGTACCGTTTTTACAGATCGTTTTGAGTGGTAGTATAGATTACTTCGCACCTTACGTAAATAATAGTTTCTTTTCACGAATAGATATACTCAAGATGATAGAATACGGCGCATTGCCATCTTTCTTATTAACATGGGTTGATAACTATTTGATAAAGAAGACTCCACTTTGGGATTATCCATCAACAAAATACGAAGACTGGAAAGTAAAAATTACCGAAATTTACAAGGAAGTTAGTGATGCTTTGAAAAATGTTCGCGGATCAAAGATAATTGACAGGTTTGTAGTTGAACCGGGAATCATCGTCGTAAGTTACAATAATGGAAAATCGATCGTTGTTAATTACACATCAAAGACTTACATTCTAAACGATCAGAAAATTAAACCACAATCGTGGATAGTAACTAATTCAAATTCTATAAACGTTGGAGTTGGTCAAAATGAGTAAGAAAAGACGTATGAGAAAAGCTTTGGCTGGATATTTGTATATCTCACCATGGATAATAGGTTTCCTAATATTCACAGCCTATCCATTTTTCTATTCGCTGTATCTGAGCTTTTTCAACGTAAATTTCACAGTTGAAGGTATAAAGGCAACTTTTGTTGGTTTGAAACATTATATCTATGCATTCAAGACAGATCCATCGTTTCCAATAAATTTTTGGAATACGTTATTAAGTATTGTATTGTCAACACCGTTGATTCTCGTATTTTCACTCGTTGTAGCGATATTGTTGAATAACAAATTGAAAGCAAGGGCATTTTTCAGGCTTTTGTATTTCTTACCTGTAGTCATAATAAGTGGACCTGTTATATCTGAACTTGTGGCAAACAACGCAGCACAAATTGTCGATCCGAGAAAATATTTTATATACAACTTCTTTACACTCCTTCCCAATACGATAAGTTATCCGTTTATTTATATGTTCAACAACTTGGTGCTTATTTTGTGGTTCTCTGGTGTGCAGATACTATTTTTCTTGGCAGGTCTTCAAAAAATTAGTGGAAGCATCTATGAAGCAGCGAAGATAGACGGAGCAAATAGTTGGGTGATCTTTTGGAAGATAACATTACCATTGATAAAACCATTTGTACTGATAAATGCGATTTACACGATAGTTGATCTAGCTTCTTTCGCAAATAATCCTGTGAACACGAGTATAACTCAGAGGATGTTTGATATAGACAAGCCTTATTCATACTCATCAGCGTTGTCTTGGATTTACTTCATCGCTGTGATGGTTATAATAGGAGTTGCTTTTTTGCTTTTAAAAGAAGGGAGGAAGAATAAGTGAGCAAAGTAAAGAATTTCAGAACCAGTTTTTATTATAAATATTTGAAGGCTCCATCAACGAAGTTCATTATATATTTTATTCTGATAGGTGTTGGATACGCTTACCTTTATCCATTGCTTTACATGATAACAACCTCATTTATGAGCGTTGAGGATCTTGTGAATCCAACTGTTAATTGGATTCCAACGAAAATTACGTTTGACAACTTTGCAAGAGCTTGGAAAGTATTGGAAGCCACAAAATCTTTGTTGAACAGTGCTTACATGTCAACTATTCCGGCGCTTTTTCAAACTTTCATCACAGCTCTGATAGCTTACGGATTATCACGTTTTGAATTCCCATTGAAAAGGTTTTGGATCGTACTTATGCTTGCGACGTTTTTGATACCGTCACAAGTAACACTTGTTACAAAGTACATGCTGTTCAGCAGACTGAACCTTACCGGTACACCATTTGTTAGTTTCCTTCCATCGCTAACAGGTCAAGGTATAAGGAGTGCTATCTTCATACTTTTGTACTATAACTTCTTCAACATGTTACCAAAGACATTTGATGAAGCAGCTGAACTTGATGGTGCAAATTCTTTTCAGATATTTTTTAAAATCGTCTTCCCACTTTCCATACCAGCTATGGTAACAACGTTCATATTTTCGCTGGTATGGTATTGGAATGAAACGTTACTAACAGGACTTTTGTTGGGAAATAACATAAGAACAATACCGATAGCTTTAAGAGACTTTGTGTCTAAATATTCCATTATGTTCCCATCAGCGGATGGCAGTGCGGCAAATAGGATAAACGAAGGGATAAGGATGTCGGCAACGTTGATCACTATCCTTCCGTTGTTGATTACTTATCTGATTTTGCAAAGACAGTTTGTTGAAAGTCTTGAAAGAACTGGAATCACTGGGGAATAAAATATTTCAACTTTTTGAAAGGGGATGAGTACTATGGATATGTTAGATATTGAAAAGGTCATTAGTCAGATGACCCTTGAAGAAAAGATACACTTTGTTGTTGGTGTTGGTGTACTTGGAATTGAAGACAATCCAAAAGCACGTGTCAGTGGTGCTGCAGGTGAGACTTTTGAAATTCCAAGACTTGGAATTCCAAGAACCGTTTACGCAGATGGGCCAGCAGGTTTGAGAATAGATCCAGAAAGGGAAAGTGATGAAAGAAAATACCATGCAACAGCGTTTCCAGTTGAAACGATGCTTGCTTCAACGTGGAATAAGAACATTTTGAAAAAAGTGGGAGAGGCGATGGGCGAAGAGGTGAGAGAGTACGGAGTTGATGTGTTACTGGCTCCGGCTATAAATATACACAGAAACCCACTGTGCGGTAGGAATTTCGAGTACTATTCAGA
This sequence comes from Fervidobacterium nodosum Rt17-B1, assembly GCF_000017545.1. Classification (NCBI taxonomy): domain Bacteria; kingdom Thermotogati; phylum Thermotogota; class Thermotogae; order Thermotogales; family Fervidobacteriaceae; genus Fervidobacterium; species Fervidobacterium nodosum. The sequence continues at coordinate 1,746,518 of NC_009718.1, forward strand.
AGACCCATTATTGACCGGTGAACTGGCAGCAAGTTTTGTTGAAGGTGTACAATCACAAGGTGTTGGTGCTTGTTTGAAGCATTTCGTTGTCAATGAACAAGAGACCAATAGAATGACTGTAGATACAATCGTTTCTGAAAGAGCATTAAGGGAAATTTATCTTAAGCCATTTGAAATCGCAATTAAGAAATCTAAGCCATGGACAGTGATGAGTTCTTACAACAAATTGAACGGTTATTACACCTCTCAGAACAGTTGGCTTTTAACGAAAGTTTTGAGATACGAATGGCAATTCGATGGTTTTGTTATGACAGATTGGTTTGCCGGTGATGATGGAGCTAAACAGATGGCTGCAGGTAATGATTTAATCATGCCAGGAAAGAGCCACCAGGTTTTGAAACACAGAAGAAATGAGATAGATGATATAAGAAAGGCTATTGAGAATGGAGAGCTAACAGAAGAGGTACTCAACGAGAGAATTCGAAATATACTAAGAGTACTTGTGAAGATGCCTTCTTTCAAAGGATACAATTATTCCAATAATCCGGATCTTGAGAAGAACGCAAAGATATCTTACGAAGCAGGTTGCGAAGGTGTCGTATTACTCAAGAACAACGAAGTATTACCGATATCGAAAGATACAACAATTGCACTCTTTGGCACTGGTCAAATCGAAACTATAAGAGGTGGAACGGGAAGTGGTGAAACACATCCGATGTACACTATCAATTTCCTCGATGGAGTTGTTGAAAGAGGTCTTAATTTCGATAAAGAACTTGCGCAATTTTATAGAGCAAAAATAGAAGAGTTGCGAAACGGCGAGTACAGAATAACACGTGGACAGTGGAACGAAGAAATCAAACCGAAATTGCCAGAAAATCTCTTTATTGTTTCTCAATTGGAAGATATAGCCAAGCGAAACGATGTTGCAATAATCTTCATAACGAGGATATCAGGTGAAGGATACGATAGAAGAGCAGAAAAAGGAGATTACTACTTAACCGACGATGAATACGAATTGATTAAAAACGTATCTGAGACATTCCATAAATATGGTAAAAAATCACTTGTTGTACTCAACATCGGTTCTCCTATAGAAGTTGAGAGTTGGAAAGAGTTAACTGACGGAATATTACTGGTTTGGCAACCTGGTCAAGAAGCTGGGAGAATATTTGCCGATGTAATTTCAGGAAAGGTTAATCCATCAGGTAAATTAGCAACAACATTCCCGAAGGATTACAAGGATGTACCGTCAAGGTCGTTCCCTGGAGAGCCAAAGGAAAATCCTACAAGCGTTACATACGACGAAGGAATATACGTTGGATACAGATATTACGATACATTTAGAGTCGAGCCAAGTTTCGAATTTGGTTTCGGACTTTCGTACACCAAGTTTGAATACAGTAATTTGAACCTGTACAAAGATGGTTCTTCGATAGTTGTTTGTTTCGATGTCAAAAACGTTGGAAACGTCCCAGGAAAAGAGATAACACAACTTTACGTTCGAGCACCAAGGGTGAAAATAGATAAACCGTACCAAGAGCTCAAGGGCTTTTTTAAAACAGACACGCTAGCTCCGGGAGAAATGCAAAAGGTGAAGATAACAGTGCAAATCAGTGACCTTGCTTCTTTCGATGGTGAAAAATGGGTTGTTGAAGAAGGTATTTATGAGTTTAGAGTTGGTGCATCATCGAGAGACATACGTTTGAAGGGTACTTTGAATTTGTAAATCCTGAAGGGAGAGAGAGTATGAAAGTTAAATATTTCTCAAATATTTTGAAAATTGCTTCGATTATCGTTTTGTATCTTTTTTCATCATGCAATATATCGGAGGCGCTCGGCGTGAATGTGATGAATATAAGTGATCCAAAATGGAAATTGGTCTGGTCGGATGAGTTTGATGGTAAGGAGCTTGATAAAAACAAATGGAGATTTGATATAGGAAATAACAACGGATGGGGAAACAACGAACTTCAGTATTACACAGAAGGAAAAAACGTTAAGATAGAAAACGGGATGTTGATAATCGAAGCACGAAGGGAAGATGTCAAAGATGGTAATCGTACTTACAATTACACATCTTCGAGAATAAAAACTGAAGGGTTATTTTCAGTCCAGTATGGTAAAGTGGAAGCGAGGATAAAATTCCCGTATGGAAAAGGACTGTGGCCCGCATTTTGGATGCTTGGTACAAACATCAGATACGTCGGTTGGCCTATGTGCGGTGAGATAGATATCGTTGAATTCTTGGGTCATGATAAATGGACGGTGTACGGTACAATCCACGGACCTGGTTACAACGGTGGTAAAGCCATATCGAAAAGTTTTAAAGCTGATGCCACGAAAGACAAATCCTTCGTTGATGAATTCTATGTTTATGGTATCATGTGGAATGAAGACGAGGTTGTGTGGTACGTTAACGATAAAATCTATCACCGTGTTTCGAGAGAATCTTTAGAGAAACAAGAGAAACTCTGGGTCTTTGATCAACCGTTTTTCATCATACTCAACCTTGCAGTTGGTGGTAACTGGCCCGGATATCCAACGTTCGAAACACCATTCCCAGCAAGGATGTACGTAGATTATGTCCGTGTATACAAGCTTGAAAATGAGTGAGAAGCTCTCTGGAAAATCAAGTTAAAATGAGTCAAAAGAGGTGGGAGTTGTGGCAAATATCCGTGAAGTGGCTAAACTTGCCAACGTTTCGATAGCCACCGTCTCACGAGTACTCAACGGAAGTGATAAGGTATCTCCTGAAACAAGAAAAAAGGTACTCAGTGCTATGAAAAAGTTAGATTACAAACCTTCGTTCTCTTTTAAAGATAGTACAACTAAATTGATGCATACAATTGGTGTGCTCATGCCTGATATCCGTGGTTACCATTACAGCGATATAGTTATGGCTATAGAAGAGTACGCTTATTCTAAGAATTTCGACATCATGCTTGCTCTTCCAAAATGGGAAATCGATATAGAAAAGCATGTACTTGACCAATATTTCCGCAGGAAAGTCGACGGTATTATACTGGGTGAATTATTCGCAGGTCAAAAGATGAGAGAAAGATTCAAAAAAAGTGGTGTACCTATCGTCGTTATAGACTTTCGAGTTGATGAGATCGATTTCGATGTGGTCAACGTGGATAACGTAACCGGTGGTTATCTGGCTATGAAATATCTTTACGACCACGGACACAGAGATATATTGTTTATCCCTGGTCCTGAGTTATCTCCAGCAGCGCAAGACAGGGAAAAAGGTATTCGCAAGTTCCTCGATAAAATATCAAAGAAAGATGAAGTAAAGGTGTACCTTGGTGAACACCGTGGGTACAACTCCGAGCATGGATGGGTTAGTGTAACACAACATCTAAACAAATACGGATTGAACTTCACCGCAATATTTGCCGTAAACGATTGGGCGGCTCTTGGCGCAATAGATGCACTGAAAGATTACGGTATAAAGGTACCTGACGAAGTATCGATAATAGGTTTCGACGATGCACCGTTTGCACAATACACAAACCCGAGATTAACAACTGTGATGCAACCACGCTGGGAGATGGGCACAACCGCAGCACAACTTTTGATAGAACGTATCCTTGACAAACATCTCAGATTACCAAGAAACGTTATATTACCCACAAAAATAATCGAACGAGAATCTGTGAAAAAGATAATGTGATCATATGAAAACAAAACCATCCCCGGAAAGATTGTTTGATAGTCTCTGGGGATGGTTTATTTTTGCAAACATTTTAAAACCCATGTACTCCTTTTTGGCGTGCTTTGTGTTGGAGTATAACGTAACTCAAGTAACCAGCGATAATATAGAGAAAAGATATCACTGTGAAAATCATAAACTCACTTTTCAAATCAAAAATCGTTTTTGTACCCATCAGAAAATGTCTTGATAAATCTAAGCCCCACGTAAAAGGAAAGACGTACGAAACGTAACGTAAGAACTTCGGTAATACGGTCACTGGAAAGAACATCCCACCTATCAAAGGTGCAGCGTTTCCTACCAAGCTTACCAGTTCATCGGCGTCCTTTAAAAGTAACGTTAACCCAAAGAAAAGGAAGACAAATCCGAACGATGCAATAATGGAAATAACAAATGAACATATAAAAAGTAACAAGTTTAGTGGTTTTATTGTCAATAAATTGCTCAAAAGTGCAAGTATTAATATAGGTACAGATTCTATGGTTACTCTTGAAATGCCGAACACACTCCAAGATAGAATGTACTCAAGTCCGCTCACTGGTGTTAAGAAAATTTCTTCAAATTGTCCTATTCTCATGTAACGTCTCAATGTGAAGATTACTCCCCACAGAATTTCAACGTAATTCCAGTAGGCAGCACCAAGCGCAAGGTAACCGAAGATATTCGTTGTATTCGATGTCCCATAGAAAAACTTTACGATATTCGATTTACTACCAAGATAGTACAAGAATAATAACGGAATTATTGTGAGCAATGGCACGAAGAACGAACCGTAAAAATCTATCTTGTACCTTTTAGCCGAAAGAAATTGTGCTTTAATCAAGTACAAACCTCTTACCATTCTTCCCATTCTCCTTTTTGCCTTATCAAGTGTTCTGCTTTTTTCAACATCGCAACACCGACAACAAGATACACTACACTAATGATACTCACTGTAAGTAAATTAAAGAAAAACTTCGTAACATCGTTGGAGTTTAAGATTACCCTTCCAGCTTCGATTAAATACGTTAATGGCAGTAAGTAACTTGCTATACGAATATAGAACGGGAAATTGCTAACAGGATTTACCATACCAGATAGAAGACCTATTCCGTACTGAATCGAATAATTTAAAGTTCCGATGCGTTTGTACAGAAGATTCAAACCAGCAAAAAATATCGAAAAGAAAGTAATATAAAGCCCACTCACAAGTAACAATAAAAAGAAATAGAACGATAAATAAATATCTATGCCAAGCAACCAAAAAAACAAGAGTGTGAAAAGTGTTATGTACAAATTCATAATGAATGTATCAATTGCTTTTGAAAATAAAAATGCAACTGTGGAAATCGGTGATAAAACAATTGTTACAAGTGTTCCTTCCATACGTTCTTCCGAAAAGCCATCACCAACACCGAAAAAGTATTGATTCAACCAATACCAAAGGAGTGTACCAATAAGTATGTTGTTTACTATATCTTGCTGAGTTGTTATCTTTGCACTGAAAACGTACGGTGCAATCATAAAAAATGGAGTGAGCGCCATATTTATCCAGACAAATTTGTACTTCCTACGCACTTTCAAGTCTTTCATCGCTAAGATAAACACACTTTTTAAAGTATCCAGCACGTTCTTCACCTTCATTCGTTTTCAGCATATTCGGAAGATTGCAAAAAGAGTTCAGAAAGCTGGTTGTAAACATCTTTACTTGCGAAAATATCACCGTACCTTGAAATAAGCTCAATTTTTCCATTTTTCAGAAGTACTATCTTTGCATCCTCACTCAAATTGTGCAGTATGTGACTTACCATAACGACAGTCACACCATCTTTGCTCGACTTTTCTAAAAAAGAATTAACCTGAATGACGGCGTTAACATCGAGACCATTCAAAATCTCATCTATGAAGAGAATCTTTGGTTGATGAATTAAAGCTTTACAAAGTAACAATTTCTTACGCATTCCAGTTGAATAATCTTCAACGAGCTTATCTTTGTCATCGTATAAACCAAAAAAGTTAAGTAACTCTTCGGCACGTTCTATTCGCTTCTTTTTTGGAACATTGTAAATTCCACCGAATATGTCAAGGTTTTCCCAAGCCGTTAGCTTCCAATATAAACTTCTTTCGTTAGCAAGCACAACACCGATATACCTTGCGAGTTTTTTCCAGTGCTTTTTTACGTCAAAACCTAAGATGTTCACTTCACCTTCATCTGGTAAAAGTAAACCTACCATGATTCGCAAAAGCGTACTCTTACCAGCGCCGTTTGGACCTACCAATACGGTGAATTCACCTTCTGAAATGTTCAAACTTACATTTTCAAGCACTCTTTGGTCTCCAAAGGATTTACTAACACCTTTCAATAAAACAAGACTCAAGGAACGATCACCCTTTCTTGATTTAATACATATAATTCAATTAAATCTGAACTATACAATGTTTCTAAAAATTCTTTCCAACAATCTTTCGGAGTTTGCTTTAAAAATGAGTTGTATTTACAGCCACCATCACAAATTGGAAGAAAAGTACAACTCATACAAGTTTTATCATGAGAAATGGATTCTAAGAAATTAGCATATTTTTTAATGAATATCTCTTCGTTAGACATTATCTCTTCGTAATTTGCGATTTTGAAATTACTTACTCCAATTCCAGAAATACAATTGTATACATCACCATTCGGAGCTAAGACAAGGTCGGATTCTTTTTTGTATGTGCAAGGCCAAACATTTAGAAAATCGATGATCCTAAAGCCAAAATTAATCACAGATTTGACTGCTTCAACGTATTTTTCGGCGTACTCTTTTTGACAAATATTGATTCCTTTTAATGATAATCCACCATTTTCTGGATTCGTTAATAAACCAATATTAAAAATAACCCTTTCTGATAATACTTTCACTCCGAATATCTCAACGAGCTCGTCTAGCATCTTCTTGTAATAAAAATTAGAGTTTGTCTCATCTAAAACGGTATGAATCACCACAGTTGAATTTGAATAACAAAATATTTTACTCATGTTATCCATTATTCTGTCCCAACTACTTGCCCCATCTTTTCGTGGACGTCTTGCATTATGGAGCTCTCTTGGACCATCTAATGTCAACTGAATAACTCCAAATTTTCTGTGGTTTAATATTGAAAACAAATCATCAAAAACAAAATTTCCATTTGATATTATATTAAACTGTTTAAACTTTTCTTCAGATTCAATTTGTTCAAGAACCTGCTGCAAATAATCAATTTTTAGCGAAGGTTCCCCGCCAAAAAATGTAATAATAAATGATTTTGGATTGAAGATACTGAGAAGTTTTCTGTAAAGTTCCACTTTCTTCACAGTTTCAATTTCCAGTTGGGTTTTGTCTATTTTTGGTCCATTTTGCATGCAATATACACAACTTAAATTACAATCATAGGTAATTGCATCTGTTATTGACAAAGTATCGTTTGAATATTTTATCTTATTATTAATATAATTCATTAATGCAATTCTTTCATCTGAATCATAACTTTCGAATTTTGTGTTCAATGAGTTCTTATTTACTATCTTAATTTCACGCATTAAAAGATCATAATATATTATCTTATCATATTTATCAATTTTTACAACAAATCTACTCATTTCGGTTCCTCCCTATTTCGAATTTCAGTTATTTATTCTGAAATTCAAGTCTTCTAATTCGATCCAATAAAATATTAGACCCGGGTCTAGTAACATTAAACCATTAGGTTATTTTTTACTAATCTCAATGCTCGCACATCTTTGACTTCTATTTATACAACCACCAAGTGGAACATTACCATTGATTAATCTTTTCAAAATATTCATCTGTTATACCTCCTTGTAAGAATCAATAATTTTTAACACGATTTACTCTGCGCAGAGTTATTTTAATTATATCAAAAAAAAAAAAAAAAAAAGTCAATACTGTAACACCATATTCGTTGAATAGAAATAAAATCACCTATAAGATATAAAAAATCCCCCGACGAAGTTAAATGTGTTTCCGGGGGATGTTCATTTCTCAATTACTTTTGCCTTTGAAATTTTTCCGCACTGATGGTGACGATGTATTTGTTGCCATCAACTTCAACTTGGTAATTTATCGAAAAAGTATCAGGTAGGTTTTTCAAAACCGTGTCATCGATCGTTTCCCAAAAGATATTTTCCGCTTTTAATTGGGCTTTCTCTTGCCTTAGTGCTTCTTCAAGCATGTTTCTTTGCATGGGGATAGTTGATAAGACTATTGCAACGAGTATTAGAAGAACAATTATCGCAGATAGTATTTCGATGTAAATCACATCATCTTCACCTTCATCTGTTTTCTGATAGGAATTTCATTATACCTTGCGCAGCTTTTTTACCAGCTCCCATGGCTAAGATAACTGTTGCTGAACCTGTTACAATATCTCCTCCAGCGAAGACTTTCGGATTACTTGTCTGACCGTATTCGTCTGTTATTATGTAACCGTATTTGTTTGTCTTTAAATCTGGAAATTGACTGAGCAGAAATTTATTCGCTTCAGTACCTATCGCTTCGATAACTGTATCCATTTCCAAGATAAAGTTACTGTTTGGAATCTCAACAGGTCGTCTTCTACCACTTTCATCAGGCGCGCCAAGTTCCATCCTGATACATTCGATAGCTACCAAATTACCATTTTCATCACCGATGTACTTGACAGGTGTTGCGAGTGTGTAAAATTTAACACCCTCTTCTTTCGCATGTTCGATTTCCGCTTTTCTCGCTGGCATTTCTGCTTCTGTTCGACGGTATATTATAGTGACGTCTGCACCAAGTCTTAGAGCACTTCTTGCTGCATCCATTGCGGTGTTTCCACCACCGATTACAGCCACTTTTTTGCCGATTCGTATAGGTGTATCGTACTCCGGGAATTTGTACGCTCTCATAAGGTTTATCCTTGTTAAAAATTCGTTGGCAGAATACACACCGTTCAACTCACTTCCGGGTATGCCCATAAATTTAGGTGTGCCAGCACCGACACCGATGAAAACGGCATCGTAAGATTCGAGGATTTCCTTAACGGATATAGCGTATCCAACTGGTATATTCTTGAAAAATCGCACATCGAGTTTTTCAAGTGCGGCAATTTCTTTTTTGACTATCGATTTTGGTAATCTGAATTCTGGTATACCGTACGTCAATACACCGCCGAATTCGTGCAGGGCTTCGTATATATCCACGGTGAAACCATATCTACCAAGTTCAGATGCAACCGTCAATCCGGCTGGTCCAGAGCCGATTATAGCCACTTTCTTATCTTTTGCTTTGCTTATGTTGAATTGAAATTTAGTATTTTCATTTTCGTATTCGATGTTGTTTTCATCCGCCCAATCTGCGACGAATCGTTCAAGTGCACCTATGTTGATTGATCTTCCAATTTTATTTAAAATGCATAACCCCTCGCATTGTACCTCTTGTGGACATACACGTCCACATATTGCTGGCAGATAATTGTAAGATTTTAAAATCTTATACGAACCTTCGAAATTACCCTTAGCTATCTCTTTAATAAAGCCCGGTATATCGATACCGACCGGACAACCGGATATACACGTTGGTATTTTACATTGTAAGCATCGTGAGGCTTCCTGTTGCGCCAATTCTGGTGTGTAACCGAGCGATACTTCCAAAAAGTTAGTTTTTCTTATTTCAGCAGGTTGTTCTGGCACGTGGACTCTGTCTTTCACAGCCATGTAGGTTCACCAACTTCTTTCAGATATCTTTCAAGAGCCAATTTTTCTTGTTCTTTGTATTGGTTTAGCCTTTTGATGAAGCTATCCCAATCAACGTATCTACCATCGAATTCTGGTCCATCAACGCATACGTACTGTATCTTTTCGGAATTATCAGTTTTTATCACCGTTCGGCAACCACCACACATACCAGTACCATCTATCATGATAGAATTCAACGAAACCCAAATGGGAATGTTGTATTTTGTGGCAATTTCACTTGAAAGTTTCATCATGATAGCTGGTCCTATCGACCAAATTACGTTGTAATTTTCTTTTTCAAGCTCGATTTTCATGGCATCTATCACGTTACCTTTGTATCCGAAACTTCCATCGTCTGTTGTTGGTAAAAGTTTATCGGCAAATGTGAATTCATCTCTTAATATCAAATCTTGGATTGTTCTTGCTCCAATTATAACTGTTATGTTGTTGCCTGCACTTTTTAGCGCTTTTGCAATTGGTAATATAGCGGCTATTCCAACTCCACCACCGATTATTAGTACGTTTCCATGATACTTAATTTCACTTGGCTTACCGAGTGGTCCAACTACATCGTAAAGTATATCGCCTTCGTTGAGCGAGCACAGTTCGTATGTGGATTTCCCAACCGCTTTGACAACGATTCTGAACGCTTCACCATTGGACTCGGCTATCGTTAGAGGTATGCGTTCGCCTTTTTCACTTATCCTCACTATAACAAACTGACCAGGTTTAGCTTGTCTACCAATGAGATCATTTTTAATCCAGACATCATGAACTCCGTAGGCTAATTTACGCTTACGCAATATCACGTTGTTAAGCTCTTCTTGGTTCATTGATAATTCCTCCTATACTTAGGTGAGCAAAGAAAAAAATGTATTGTTATACTGTTTTCTGGGCGTCTATTAAAGCTAAGAACTCTTCGTTCGATTTCGTTTCTTTCAATTTTGAAAGTATGAGTTTGAGACCTTCTTCTTCAGACATAGAGCTCAACATACGCCTAAGGATCCACACTTTCTTCAATTCGTTTTGCCCAATCAATAATTCTTCTTTTCTTGTACCCGAAAGTGCAAGATTGATGGCTGGGAAAATCCTTTTGTTAGCAAGCTGTCTTGAAAGCACAAGTTCCATATTACCTGTACCTTTGAATTCTTCAAATATCACTTCATCCATCTTCGATCCAGTCTCTATGAGTGCGGTTGCGATGATGGTTAAACTTCCACCTTCTCTTGTGTTTCTTGCAGCACCGAAGAAATGTTTGGGTTTGTAAAGTGCAGCCGGATCAACACCACCAGTCAACAGTTTACCACTTGGTGGAACGGTTATGTTATAAACCCTTCCAAGTCGTGTAAGACTATCAAGGAGCACAACAACGTGATTTCCATATTCAACAAGTCTTTTGCACATTTCAAGCGTAAGTTCAGCAATTTTTATCTGCTTATCGGAAGGCATATCAAACGGGGCTGCTATAACCTTTGCATCTACCGATTCTTTGATATCTGTAACTTCTTCAGGTCGTTCATCGATGAGTAATACGATTCTAATTGTATCAGGATGGTTAGTTGCAATTCCGTTGGCAATTTCTTTGAGTATCGTGGTCTTACCGGTCTTCGGTGGAGCGACGATCATTCCCCTTTGTCCTTTACCTATCGGTGTGAACAAGTCAATCAACCTTTGGTGGTAAACCCTGAGCAGGCAGAAATCGTGAAGTATATTTTCGCAGAAGTATTATCGGGCAAAGGTACACAGAAAGTTGCAGATGATCTTAATCAAATGGGTATACCTACTAAAAGAGGTGCTCGTTGGACTGCTACTACAATTCGAGGGATATTAAAAAATGAGAAATATACTGGGGATGCTATACTGCAAAAAACTTATACAGATTCCCGATTTAATAAGCGCACCAATTATGGTGAGAAAAATAAATATTTAATAGAAAATCACCATGAGGCAATTATCAGCCATGAAGTATTTGAAGCAGTAGAAGCTGCCTTAAATCAAAGGGCAAAAGAAAAGGGCATAGAAAAGCGTAACAATAAATACCAAAACCGGTATTCTTTCTCTGGAAAAATTATTTGCTCGGAATGTGGTAGTACCTTTAAAAGGCGAATTCATTCATCTGGTGCAAGAAAATACGTAGCCTGGTGTTGTAGCAAACACTTAAAGCAGATAACAGAATGTTCCATGCAGTTTATTCGAGATGAGGATATAAAGAAGGCATTTGTTACGATGATGAATAAGCTGATTTTCGGCAGAAAACTTATTCTACAACCACTATTAGAGGCTTTACGTGGAATGAACAAGTCTGATAACCTTTCAAGAATTCAGGAATTAGAGAAGCAAATTGAAAAAAACGCGGAACAGAGAGAACTGCTTGTAAAGCTTATGGCGAAGGGATATCTAGAACCTGCCCTTTTTAATCGAGAAAACAATGAACTGCAAATGGAAGCAAACAACTATATGGAGCAAAAAGAAGCATTAATTCATGCCTTAAATGGAGAATTATCAAAGGTGCAGGAAGTCAGTAACTTAATAAAATTTACAAATAAGGCTGAAATGTTAAGTGACTTTAACGACCAACTTTTTAATGATTATGTTGAAAAAATAATTGTCTTCTCAAGAGTAGAGATAGGTTTCATTTTAAAATGCGGAATCACACTAAGGGAAAGGATGTGAGAAAAGTGGCACATACGCCTTACGGCTATAGGATAGAGAATGGTAGAGCAGTTATCGATGAAGAAAAAGCTGAAAAGGTTAGGAGTTTGTATAGGGGATACTTATCAGGCCTTTCTTTATCGGTCGCAGCAAAGACTGCTGGAATAGATGCTTATCATGGAACTGCTGGAAGGATGCTAAGAAACGAACGTTATCTTGGTGATGATTATTACCCTGCCATCATTGATAAAGAGACCTACGAAAAAGCAGAAGCAGAGAGGGTAAAGAGAGCGAAAAAGCTAGGTAGAATCTTTGAACCCAAGAAAGAAGACAAACCTACTATTTCTAAGAAGTTTACCATAGGACAAGTAATTCAGAAGTATACAAATCCTTTTACACAAGCGGAGTATGTTTATAGCTTAATAGAAAGTGAGGGACAGTAAGATGGCAGTTAGTAAAAATGTAATGATTATACCTGCAATAAAACGCATGGGCAACAATCGAAAAGAAGATGAAACACCAAAACTTCGGGTTGCTGCTTATTGTCGAGTTTCTACCGACAGCGATGAACAAGCTAGTAGTTACGAAGTGCAGATTGAACATTATACTGAATTTATTAAGAAAAATTCAGAGTGGGAATTTGCAGGGATCTTTGCTGATGATGGTATCAGCGGTACAAATACAAAAAATCGTGATGAATTTAATCGAATGATTGATGAGTGTATGGCTGGGAAAATTGATATGGTTATTACCAAATCAATAAGCCGATTTGCTAGAAATACCTTGGACTGTCTACAATACATCAGAAAACTTAAAGATAAAAATGTTGCGGTATATTTTGAGAAAGAAAATATCAATACACTGGATGCCAAAGGTGAAATTATGCTTACCATTATGGCATCCTTAGCGCAACAAGAGAGCCAGTCACTAAGCCAGAATGTAAAGCTTGGTTACCAATACCGATACCAACAGGGAGAGGTAATGGTCAATTGTTCTAGGTTTTTAGGATATACCAAAGATGAAAATAAGCGATTAGTAATTGTGCCGGAGGAAGCTGAAATTGTTAAAAGGATTTACCGAGAGTATCTTGAAGGCTCCAGTATGGATAAAATCAAAAAAGGACTTGAAACTGATGGCATACTTACGGGAGCGGGGAAAAAAAGGTGGCATACCAGTACTATAAGGAAAATATTAAGCAATGAAAAATACATTGGTGATGCATTGCTCCAAAAAACTTATACGGTAGATTTTCTTACAAAAAAGAGGGTTGTGAATAACGGAATCGTACCTCAGTATTATGTAGAGAATAACCATGAAGCCATTATCCCGCGTGAAATTTTCATGCAGGTACAAGAAGAGTTAGTTCGTAGAAGTAGAGGACATATAAGTACTAGTGGAAAGAAAAGAAACTTTAGTTCAAATCATGTATTTTCGCAAATTATCTTCTGTGGTGAGTGTGGCGAAATATACCGTAGAGTTCATTGGAATAATCGAGGTAAAAAATCGATTGTTTGGAGATGCGTCAGTAGACTTGAGAATACAGGGTTAACTTGTCATTCCCGAACCGTGCTGGAGGATATGATAGGTATTGCTACGGTAGAGGCAATTAATAAACTAATAGGGCAAAAGGATGGCTTTTTAACTATCTTAAAGGAAAATATAGAAACAGTGATAAGTGAAACGGGCAATAATGTTGTTTCCGAGATAGATAAAAAGCTAGAGGAATTACAAAAAGACCTTTTGAGACTGGCCAATTCCAAAGAGGATTATAACGATATAGCCGATGAGATTTACAGGCTCAGAGAGGAAAGACATAAGGCTTTAGCAGAAGAAGCTGGCAAAAAAGGCTCCAAGCAAAGACTAGAAGATATGGAAAAGTTCCTAAATGAACAATCCACCCTCCTTGAGGAGTATGATGAGCAACTAGTAAGGAGACTTATAGAGAAAATAACGGTTTATGATGACAAACTAACTATTGAATTTAAATCTGGTGTAGAAATTGATATAGAAAAATAAAACGAATTTGACCGCCGATTGAGGAGAAATACTTCTTGATGGGCGGTTCTTTTCTATTTATACTTGGGGATAATCTAATAAGTGAACTCGTTTCAGCAAGCTGAAACATCGGGGAATCAGATGGAGAGTCTACTCCACCTGATTAAAACCCACCTACGCTGCGCTTAGAGGTGGCGGTCTTGACCGTAAAGCTAAAAGATAAACACACTTGAACAATTACTCATATGTTTTTATTGACAAACGGAGAATTGAGGTTTATAATATATATGAAAGCTTATTCAAGTGTTCAATTGAATGATAAGGAGGTGATATAAATATGGCAAAAAAAATTCAACCAATTGAAAGATGCGACTGTGATGTAATACATGAGGAAATTGTAAATAAAGTGCGAGAAAAAATGCCTCAAGAAGAAACTCTATATGATCTAGCAGAACTATTTAAAGTTTTTGGAGATTCAACAAGAATTAAGATACTCTGGGCATTAGATGAATCAGAGATGTGCGTTTGCGATATTGCATTCTTATTAAATATGACCCAATCAGCAATTTCACATCAGCTAAGAGTCTTAAAGCAGGCTGGACTAGTAAAGAGCAGAAGAGAAGGAAAGATTGTATTCTACTCTCTTGAAGATGAACATGTAAAGCAAATATTTGACCAGGGATTAATTCATATTTCAGAAGAAAGTAAGTAAAGGAGGGTCAGTAATGTTAAAGAAGGAAGTAATTTTAGAAGGTTTAGATTGCGCAAATTGTGCAGCTAAAATTGAAGATGAGGTTAATAAATTAAATGGAGTCAAAGCCTATATGAACTTCATGAACAAGACATTGACTTTAGAAATTGAATCAGAGCAAGAGTATAAGAATATATTACAGCAAGTTAAAACCATAGTGCACAAGCACGAACCGGATGTGGTAGTGAAAGAAAAATCCGTTAACAAGAGCAATAAAAAAGTATTAATACTTGAAGGACTTGGCTGCGCGAATTGTGCAGCTAAAATAGAAAAAGAAATAAGCGGTCTAGAAGGAGTTGAATTTGCTGCAGTAGATTTTGTTTCGAAGAAACTAACACTGGAAATAAGTCCGAAAGTCAACCGCTCTGAGTTAAATGAGAAGATTGAAGCCATAGTAAAGAAAATAGAGCCAGATGTAAAGGTCATTTTTGAGGAGAATACATCTAAGGCCAACGTAAAAGAAAATAATGAAGAGCATTCCTGTAAGGAAAAATAGATTTTGAAAAAAGTATCGCCTCCTGATAATATATAATTACCCCATCACACTAAAATCAGGAGGCGATACCATGGAACAAAAGTATGTTAATCCAAAAGTTTCAAGAATTTCTCAAGACACTCTAATTGTCGGTATTGATGTTGCTAAAAGAAATCATTGGGTTAGGATGACTGATTATCGTGGAATTGATTTGATTAGCCCTTTCAAGATTAATAATACCATAGATGGTATTAAAATGTTAGAGGAAAAAATAAGAATTATTAAGCAAAAGGAAGGGTTAAACAACGTAATCTTAGGCATGGAACCATCAGGGCATTATTGGAAGGTTTTAGCTTGGCAAATGAAATCTAACGAGCAAGTAAATTATCTTGTTGGAGTAAATCCATATCATGTGAAGAAAAGCAAAGAATTTGATGATAACTCACCTAGTAAAAATGACAAGAAAGATGCAGGATTAATAGCCAAATTAATCAAAGATGGAAGATATTTCGATATGCATTTATCAAATGATGTGTATAGTGAGTTAAAAGTATTAACCACGACAAGGGAACAATTAGTAAGTAAGAGAAAAAATTCAAAAAATATTGTAATAGCTATAATAGACGAATACTTTCCTGAGTATGAGAAGATATACAAAAACATATTTTCGGAAGGTTCGATGAAATTATTAAAGACCTATCCATTTCCGGAAGAGATATTAAGAGTTGGAGTAGAAGAAATAGAAAGTGTATTGAAAGAATCGACAAAGGGGAAAGACTGGAAAAGTAGGGCGCGGAAGATATACGAAGCAGCGAGAGAATCGGTAGGAGTAAGAGCAGGGCAAAAAAGTGCGAAAATGAAATTAAGGATGCTATTGGAAGAAATAGAGCTATTAACAAGACAAATTCAAGAGCTAGAAGAAGAGATGAAAAAAATGATAGAAGAAACAGAAGAAGGGGAATATATAGAAAGTGTGCCAGGGATAGGAACGGTAATGACAGCCACGATATTAGGAGAGACAGGAGGGTTAAGCAGGTTTAAAAGCTGGAAACAAATAAGGAAATTAGCTGGATTGAACCTGTACGAAGAAAGTTCTGGAGAACACAAAGGAAAAACGCGGATAACAAAAAGAGGGCGGCCGTTACTGAGGAAAATAATATACTTGATGGCAAAAACGGTGATAAGACATAACCGTGAAATAATGGAAAAATATTTAAAACTGAGGAAAAGAGAAAAAAATCCATTAAAAGAGACACAAGCATTGATAGCAATAGGATTGAAAATGATAAGGATAATATTCAAGTTAGTGAAAAGCAAGACAAGATATGAACCGGAGAGAGTATATGTATAGGTGAGAAAGCCGGTCACCTCCATTAGGAAAGTAACCAGGATACGAGAATAAGCAAACTCACCATACCTCAAATAGGACGAAGGAATGTGAGAGTGTGGAACAAACCAGGTGGGCATAAGAGGGTTAGTTTGAGGGAAAATGGTGGGGAAGTAGTTAAAAAAAATAATCTAAGAAGGAATAAAGCGACATAAAAATAATGAATTAATTCATTAAAGATAAAAAATTAAAATTATTAAGATTTTAGATAAACTCTTTTGGAAAAGAAAGGGAAGTAAGAATTTTTTGAAAAAATAAGAAAAAACGTATTTCAGGAGGCTAATCAAAAATATTTCTTTGAAGAGGGAGGGAAGGGTATGAAAAAGATTAAGTTTTTTGCTTTGATGGTGTTGATACTTTCTGTATTGTCACTTGCGGCATTGAAAATTGAAGGGAACAAAGTTGTCTTTACATTCAACTATCCTCAGGCAAATACGGTGCATCTTGCCGGTACATTCAACAATTGGTCAACAAACGCTAACCCAATGAGAAGAGAAGGGGATCTGTGGGTTACCGAACTTGAGCTTAAACCAGGAACATACCAATACAAATTTGTTATCGATGGTGGAAAAGTGTGGAAAGAAGACCCAGACGCTCCAGGTTACACGGATGACGGATTTGGTGGGAAAAATGGTGTTTTTACACTTGCACTCAAGGATGATCAACTAGTTATCGTTGCTCCAGCTACAGAAATTAAAGAAAAAGTTGAAATCAACACGGAAAGAGAAGAAAACTTTTATATAGAAGATAACACGTACGTTGTTATAAGATTTTACAAACCCGAAGCAAGGTACGTTTTTATTGCGGGGTCGTTCAACAACTGGAGCATGAACGATACAGAATGCTACAGCTCAGGAGATGGATGGTGGGAAGCTGTTTTGGAGCTCACACCTGGTGTGTATCAATACAAATTTGTTGTTGATGGAAAAGATTGGCTCTTTGACCCAAACGCACCTGCATTTGTTGACGATGGATTTGGTGGAAAGAACGGGATATTTGAAGTTTGGAAGGAAGATGGACAACTAAAAGTTGGAGCACCAAGAGTCAAACAGGAGGAAGAGCCAGCTAAAGTAGAATTACCAAAGGAAAATACTGTTAAAAGTGTTGAATACGAAATAGACGGGAAACTTTCCGAAAAAGAAAAATCAACTGCCATATTTACAGGTTCAACATTGAAAGAAATTTACGTTGCAAGAACATCAACTGCAGCATATGTGGCAGTTGTACTTGACAAACCAGCTAGAGATTACGTTGGACAAAATGTTCTCTTTGAAGTTTACACCGACGCACCAAAAATGACAGCGTCGAACAGAAAAACATCCGGTGGTACAATACTCAGTAAACCAGTTGGTTTCAGATTCTCACTCAACATGAGAACATGGCAAACAAGGAAACGTGGTACATTCTTCGCAGCTGCAGGAGACGATTCTTGGATACTCCAAGCAAATGTCTTCAAATCAGCAGTTGATGATGTTGTCGAGATTGAAATACCATACGATATACTCGGAATCAAAAGTGGGGAAAATTTCAACATTTACATCGTATGTTCTGTTGATGGAAAAGATGAAGTACTGCCGCAAGAAGGCATAGCTATAAAGACACCTACGATGCTTTCTGGAAATGTGATAGCAAAATTCGCCGATAAAATTGGCGATGATTACGGCTTTGGTACGTACGTTTATCCAAAAGATCCAGCTTTTGCGCCTTACAAAGGACTTTGGGACATAACAGAAGTTACCGTACTTGAAAATGACGAAGCGTACGTTTTCAGCATCAAATTTGCTGAAATGACCAACCCATGGGCGTCACCAAAAGGCTTTTCACACCAACTTGTGAACATTTACCTTGACACAAAGGCTGGTGGAAAGACGTCAACATACAAAGAAGGGGCAAGGGTACAATTCAAAGAACCTTGGGATTACTTCATAAAGGTTGCAGGATGGCCAGATGATAGAATAGTCTTTGCCACAGCCGATGGTAAAGAAATACCAGAAGCTATAATATACGAAGCCGATCCAGCAGATAAAGTGATACATATAATCGTATTCAAGAAATACCTTGAAGTGAAAACTGGTATAAAAGCATACATCTTATCACTTAGCCAAGACGGATATGGTACTGATCACATCAGACCTGTTTCAAAAGACCCAACACAATGGACACTCGGTGGATACCCCGTTGATTCAAAAGACTTTGCACCATACGTACTTGATACAATAGTTCCAGAAGGTCAAAAACAAGAAGACATACTTAAATCATATGTTCCAGGACAATCGTACGCAACATTGATACCAATCGTGGTAAAATGACATAAGCAAACATAATTTGAAAACCTCGCTGGTGTAAAACCAGCGAGGTTTTTGTTTTTTTGATGAATTAGAAGAGATAGTGATATAATATTTTCGAGATTTAAACTTCAAAACAAAGAGGTGAGAATAATGAAAGAACTGCCGATAGGTGTAATAGATTTCAAAGATTTAATAAATGGAAATTTTACATACGTGGATAAGACAAAGTACATATACGAACTGGTGAAAAGAGCAAAAGGATACTATTTTCTTTCCCGACCAAGGAGATTTGGGAAGAGTTTGACAGTGAGTGTACTTGAGTATTTATTCAAAGGAGAGAAAAAACTATTCGAAGGCACATGGATATACGACAAATGGAATTGGGAAAGCTTTCCTGTTGTTAGGCTGGATATGAACGAAATAGATACAACTTCACCGGAAGATACGTACAATTCTCTTTTCTTAAGATTAAAACGTATAGCCAAAGATTACGATGTTTCATGTGTTGACGGCACTATTTCCGATGTATTCTATTATCTTGTGCAGGATATAGGTCGGAAATACAACAAACCCGTTGTCTTACTCATCGATGAATACGAAAAGCCGATATTAGATCATATTTCAGACAAACAAAAGGCACACGAAATGAGAGAAATACTCAGACAACTGTACACAAAAATCAAAAGTCTTGATCAATATCTTCGCTTTGTCTTTCTCACTGGTATTACCAAATACACCAAGGCTGGTGTGTTCTCCACTTTGAACAACCTTGTTGATATATCTTTCCATGAAGATTTTTCTCAAATGCTTGGATATACACAAGAGGAAATCATTCAATATTTTCCTGAGTACATTGATATGGCTTGTCAAAAGTTAAATATGAGCAAGGATTACTTACTTGAGCAACTTGAGAAATACTATGGCGGTTTTTCTTTCGATGGAAAACACTTTGTGTTCAATCCATTTGCGGTACTTTTGTTTTTCTTTCACAAAAGCTTTCTTGTATACTGGAACGATTCAGGAGCACCGAAGTTTTTACATGATTATCTACGTGCAAGGAAAGTCAAGCTTGAAGATATCCTCAAAAAAGATTTACTCATCTCATATATCGAATTGACAAGTAGAGAAATAGAAGAGAGCGTTGCTAAATCTTTCCTTGTTCAAGCAGGATATCTGACATTTTACAAGGAAATAGACAGCGGACTGTACGGGTTAAAAATACCAAACATAGACGCTGGGCAATCATTGTCTCAGATGTTACTTGAATTGAATTACGAATTGGATATAGATGATTTAAACAGAATAGGAGTAAAGATAAAGGATGCTGTGAAAAAAGAAAACGTTGATGGGTTGATAGGTGGATTAAAAGAGATACTTGGTAAGATGAGCATATTCACCCCATGAAGGATTTGGAGGGAAATTAGGAGAGTGATAAAATTCATCTTAGAGGGGTGAGTCGTATGCAGAGCAGGAAAGAGTATTCTCCAGAGTTCAAACTTACTGTCGTCAAGGAATATCTTAACGGTGATAAGTCACAAGCGCAGATTTGTGAGAAATATTCAATCTCTCCCAGCATATTCTTCAGATGGTTGAAGAATTACAAGGAATCAGGATACGATGATTCAGTATTCAATGTCAGCAGAGGAAGGCCGGGATCAATCATATCAGATTATTCAAAGATACCGCCATTCATCTTTGAATCGGCAGGTGTTCGGAGAGACGATTCAACCAATCCGAACGACACAATTGCCTTGAAACGGAAACTTGAATACTACGAGAAGATACTGCTCGAGAAGGAAGTACAATTGAGGATAGCATTAGACCAAATAGAGTTATTAAAAAAAACAAACAGCAAGAAAGAGAATCAACAAAAGTAAAATCGACAAATGTTGGAGAATTGTTAATAAGTTTGAAGTACAAGAGAATTGGAGTATGCCTAAGATATCTTTTAGGGAAGTTTCAAATGAGTTCAAGCACATTTTACGCAACAACACGAACGTTCTTTTCAATAGATTGGATAAAGGGAAAGAGCAAAAGAAGATGCAAAGGCTACTCAACAAAGGTAACAGGGGAAACAATCAGCGACGAAGAAATAGAGGGACTTTTAGTTACGATATACGAGAATGAGAACTGTAATGATCCAGAATACTACATCAAGACACTTGGAGACAAGAAGCTCTCGAAAGTACTGAAGAGAAGATACGGAATAATAGTAAATCACAAGAAAATATACAGAATGAGGAAAGAACTCGGACTAATACGTAAGTACAAGAAACATGCAAAACATCCAAAGAAAAGGCCAAAGGATCATGAAATAGGAGAGACAAATAGATATTGGGAAGCAGACATTAAATTCATACCGACAAAGAAAGACGGATACGTACCGATGCTTGACATAATAGACGTGAGAGACAAAACGATAGTAGGGACACATTTGGGACAGAAGAGCAAATCGAAGAACTTCATAGAATGCATAGAAAGAGCGATAGAATACAGGAAAGTAGATACGAAGAAACTGACGATAAGGACAGACAATGGGCCACAATTCAAATCAAAAGCAACGGAAGGATACCTGGAAGAAATGGGAATAGAGCATGAATTTGGATACAAGAACAATCCAAACAGCCAAGCATACATAGAGTCACATCATTCAGTAGTAGAGAGAGAATTCGTACAAATGAATGAATTTGAGTACATAGAAGACGTATACAATGCATACAAAGCATACATATACTTCTACCAAGAGATAAGGCCGCACGGATCATTAGGATATATGACACCGAGCGAATATGATGAACTATTAAACGAGCAAGAAAGTAGGAAAGGCGCAATTAACAGAGTGGTGGTTGTGAAAAAATGAGACTCGCTTAATTATTCTCCAAAAACAGGGGGTTTAACCGGGAGGGATAATAGACATTCTGATAGAAAACAACGGGGTTGCGTATATAATTGAGCTGAAGGTTGACAAAAGTGCAAAAGAAGCGCTTGAACAGATAAAGGAAAGAAGATATTATGAAGGATTCACAAGCAAGAAATGTTATCTTATAGGTGTGAGTATAGATAGTCGGTTAAAAAACATAAAGGAATGGACCTACGAAGTTATCGAGGCAAAGTAAAAAGCGAGGTTGATAACGATGGAGAAATTTCCACCTATGCGTAGAAAAGATAGAGAATTACCAGAACAACAAACGTTTGAAATACTCAAATCCGGTGATTATGGTGTCTTAGCAACATTTAACGGCGAATATCCATATGGGATACCAGTAAACTATGCATTTGATGGAGAGTATATCTATATTCACTGTGCTAAAGAAGGTCATAAGATAGAAAACATAAAAAAATTTTCAAACGTATGCTTTACTATTGTCAAAAGCTACGAAATTTTGCCTGATGAACTATCAACTGCATATGAAAGCGTAATTGCCTTTGGAAAAGCTTCAATAGTTGAAAATGAAGACGAAAAGCGCGGAGCACTTGAACTGATAGGAAAGAAATATTCAAATAACTTAGAGAAAATAAAAGGCGAAATCGCAGATTCAATACAGAGAGTGAGCATTATAAAAATAGAAATCGAACACATATCTGGTAAATCAAGAAAAAGATAGTATATCGCAAAATGCGATATCGCATTTTGCGATATTTTTTTCATTTGTCAGAAATTTCCATCCTGGGTGTCTATATATATGAAAAGGAAAAAATCCCAATAGACTGTTCGGTGATATGAAAAAGTAGGGCAAAAAAGTAAAATTCTTGTTCTTCATCAAGATTTGTTTCTGAAAACCTTTGTCGTTTTTCTTCGTCGGTTTTTGAAATTGGTAATTTTCGTTCTTTGATAGTCAATTTCTAAGCTTTTTTCACTAAAAAATATCTTCACTGTCTCCACATTGCTTTTTTACTTGGATTTGATTTTTCTTTACTTGTTTGTTTTACTGTAGTGCAAATAGTTCTTGATGGTGTTCAAACAAGTAATTCAGTAACGGTTTTTGTATCTTTGTCCAGTTTTTTGCTTGATGTTTTATTCTTAGTTCTCTTTTGATATTGTGCATTACCACAAACGCTTTGATGTAATAAAACACATTCGATAATTTTTTGAATCCTCTTCTAACTTGAGTAAACATTGCAAGAAGACTATTTCTTGATTCAGCTGGTTGATTTTTCTTTGAATCGATGATTTTGTGCTTGATATTGAGTTTTTCGCAAGCTACAGCATAGGAAGGTAGACCGTCAGAGTAAACAAGTTTAGGTTTACATGGAAAGATTAGTTGCAAAGCTTCAAAAGTATCACGATTAGTGGAAACAACAAAGTTAACGATTCTGTACTTACTCACGGCAAAGAAAATGTACAAATTACGTCTTTCATCACCGATTTTGATTTTCTCAAACTTCTCATCGACGTTGATAATATCAGACAGGATAGGAGAAAATACGATAGCTTTAGAAAGATTGATGATCCACTGATAAATAGTAGATACACTTGGAGAGTAACCTTGAGAAATTAAAACATTTCTAATTTGTCTGATAGACAAATTAGAATAGAAAAGCTCAAAGGCATGCAAGCAGACAGAAATAGGATACTTAGGCGAAAAACGGATAGAAGAGAAATACTCAACCAAAGAAAGAGTAAAAAGGTCAACGTTAGTTTTGAAATCACAAGTGCGACAACGGAAACGGACGTAAGAATGACGGACTTTGGAGATTTTCATGGGGCGATCACAATGAGGGCAGCGAGGATAAGGGAAATCGAAGCGTTTCTTACGCTGAGCTTTAGGGAAAGAGAAAGTGCGTTTACATTCAGAACAGATGAAACTGGTAACTTGAACCAAAGAACCATCGGGAGCACGACGATGATAGTGAGCGTTGATGTAGACTTTAGTTGGATGATCGCAGTAAGGACAGCGAGGACGATTGGAGAAGTCGGATTTACGTGGCATAGGGTAATCTACTTTCGTGAGGATGGAGGGGGGTGTACCCCTCTTTAAGAATTATACAACGAATTCGGATGGTTATCATAATTTTATCGAACAGTCTAGAACAGTCTCTAAATTTCAAATTACCCTTTTCATCTGTATAAGGTTCACTTCTGCCAAAAAATCTAACCTTTACCGCTTCTTCCGGCTTTGGAAATTCCCATGGATATCCATTCTTTAGCCAATCATCTGGGAGTTCCTTTTGAAATCCATTTTCGATAGCTTGTTTAAACAGGCCGTATTGATACCTAATCGTGTATCCGTAAGAAAGGCAACCGAGGGTGGCTAAGGAATCGAGAAAACAGGCGGCAAGTCTTCCAAGTCCACCGTTACCAAGCGCTGCATCTTCTTCCAAAAGCGCAATTTCATCGAGAGATACGTTGTATTTACTCAAAAGTTCTTTAACTTCATCTTCCGCTTTCAAGTTCAAGATATTGTTGTACAACAACCTACCTATCAAAAATTCCATCGATAGATAATTGACTATTTTCAGATCTTTCTTTTTGTAGATTATCTCTTCTGTGTTGAGCCATTTTTCGGCAATCAGGTCTCTAACAGAGTAGGAAAGTGCAAAGAATTTCTGTAGCAACGTGGAATACTCCGTTTTTTCCGCCAAGGAATGATGCATGTGGTACTTAAATTGCGTCGATAAGTCTAGTTTTTTGCTATTTCTTGCCACCATCCGCACCCCTTTTCTAAAACTTCAGAACCGTTTCCAACAAAAATCCATCTTAAAATTTACACTAAATTCGAAAAATGTCAAATACACAAGGAAAAACGAACATACTCTTGAATTCTCAAATTTTAGACGATTAAATGTTGTTTTGTGATGCTAATGCCTCCTAATCAGTTCATTTACAAATTCACTCCATTCAATATCCTTCGCCGACAACAGTAACGTGAGGTGGTACTTCAAATCGGCTAATTTGTATATCAAATGCTCTCTATCTTCTCCCATGGCTGCCAATACAACTTCGATACTTTCTTCACCGAATTTTTTGAATCGTATTATAACAAGAACCTTCTACAAGCCAAAATAATAAATAATCATAAGATTAGAAAATATATTGAGCATTAATTAATTAGATTTCTTTTTTTTTTACAATTACTCGCGATTGTCATCAAAAGAAGTTGTACTATAATAAAATTAGTCAGAACATCAAACCGGTTTGATGGATATAAATCAATATTACGGGGAGGAAGTATTATGAAGATTCAAGAAAGAAGTAGATTTCTTTTGATAATGGTAACATTATTTTTTTTGTTCATTAATGGCTCTGTCCTAAAAGCGGAAACTCTGAGATTGCAAAATAATTCGTTCAATAATTCGTTCTCTGATTATCAATTAAATTCACCTTGGCAAGGATTTATAGTGGTAGCAAAGTATGTGTATAAATTTTTTAATATCGTAGGTGTAGTAGAAACTGGAATCAAGACTGTCAGAGCAATTGGGCAAACTACAGAAGAAGCTATATGGAAGCTTTACAATGCAATTCAAGAGGAAGAGATGATGGAGTATAACAAAAAGGTTATTTCAAGTACATTGACTATAGAACAAATATATCCAATCTCTTACTTCACAATGAATAACTTTGAAAAAACCGAAAATGGAGAGTGAAATGAAACAGTCAAAGGATAGTTTTTTAAACCGATTTTTGAGCCATCGTGGTAGAATTTTTGAATATGTAATTTTCGTAACCTTATTTGTAATATTCTTTTCTTTAATAAACGGAGCACAAGAAAGCTTTGTCCCCACATATGGTGGGGTATTTTATATGTTTGTTATTGCATTTTTTGAAGAGCTTATATTCAGGAAATTTTTGTATGGTTTTTTAAGAAAAAGGAAAAATTCCATAATCGCCGCTATATTTTCGTCAGTTATCTTTTCAATTGCGCACACACAATATTATTCTTCACCTCTTTTGTTATTTAACATTTTCATTTTGGGGTTAAAGTATTGTGTAATATTTGACTATACGAATTCCGTTCTTTTTACTTCCTTAATGCACTTTTTGGAAAATGTATTTAGGCAAAAAATTCCAAAACAATTTTTCCCTATTATATCAGTTTCCTATTCAGATTCTGCAGTTATATCTTTTGTTTCGTTCTTTTTAGTTTTGTACTTTTATTATAAGAAAAATTCAACTTTACCTATTCAAAAAGAAGAAAGAAAAAAGCTCAATTTTATGGATTTTTTGCAATGGTGTTATCTTCAATCTCAGCATTTTCTCATTATTTTGTCAATTCCGTTTTTGTACGGGTATGATTTAAAAAAAGAAGAGATATTTATTGATCCTAAGTATAACAATATTCAAACGTACGTGAGCGTTCTTTTTGTTTTAACATCAGTATCGATCTTTATTTTCTACTTCTCTGAAAAATTCAAAAATTTCTTTTCGGTGTTTATGGCATACACTTACACAACATTTTGGTACATATTTTTAAACCTCTTTCTGAATGTAAAAGAAGGAAAAAACATTATAAACTTTTCTATTTTATACATATTTCTTTATGTTCACCTAAGAAAACAAAAGATTATACATAAGCTTGAATACATTCTTATTCCAAGCCTAAGCACTGTATTAATAGTAATCGAAATTGTTTTGAAAATGAAACTTAGTGTAATACTTCTATCAGTAGCAATTTTAGTAGCAATTCTCGTACGTGAAAACGGTTTGTTGTATAATTTTTTAGCTTTTACAATTTCATCACTTATTTCAAGGTTCAGTGGGGATGAATTTCAAATTTTTTACGCTTACTTTTGGGTAATTTATTCTTCAATACTGGTTTTTATTTTTTCATTGAAGTATTTAAAACTTGCATCAAATTCTTCAAAAGTTACTGTCTCCCAGGATGCCTGCTAATTAACTGGTGGTGGTGAAGACATATTTACCAGTTAATTTATTGAAAAGATGATACAAACTCCCCACTTTTCTGAATACCTCCTCAAGTAATACCACAGGATATTCGTATACATGTCCTGATACCATTATTTTGCTTTCTGTAAATTTTTCATATGGCGTCATCCCTTTCATCCCTTTTCCGTTGCTTGGTCTGGCTTTGTTCCACGTGTCTTGCCATCTTTGTGCCTTGTCTAAAAATTCAACCTTATTCTTGCATCTTTCAGCATGGTTCATCAAAAAGTATTCATCATCCGCTCTATGGCTGTTCTCTATTACTCCCATCAAGTGTTTTGCTCTCGGTGGTATTGGACTTAACTGTAAATCTAACTTTTCAAATATCTCGTTCCATTCGTTCAATTTCCTTTCGCTTCCTGCGCAAAACTCCATTCCGTTATCCATCCGTATTTTCATTCTCCATCTTACATTGTGCACTCTTAACCATAACGCTACTATCGAAATGAACATAAATCCAAACGTTGAATTTAATTCATATGAGTATGCTGTAAATCTTGTCCTGGTTGCTACGTCTATCATATTCCATTCGTATCTTGGCAATCTGTAATTTTTCATGTGCTGATATACTTCTTTGGGTAAGCTTTCTTTGTCTAATGGGAGTTTTTCGGTCTTCTTGACTTATCTTCCAAACAATCGTATACAGCTCTTCTTACTGTTGCTCTTGCAATACCTAATATCTTTGCTGTCTTTGATACATTCTGGTTGTTAGCTTCAAAAACTTTACGAACAACTTCTCTTGCTTTTTGAGGGGACAGTTTTCTTAGTTCATGATATGATTATTCATAGGCTGACCTCCCATCCTGGAAGGAATTTGGTAATACGATAAAAGGGGATGTTACATGTTTTAATTATATCAAACAGGATGGAGGCAGCCTCTATTCTTTTTAGAGTTCCATTTATGTTATTTTGTTTTTCTATCTGGTAAGTATGTCCATACCCATTCGTGGATGAAAAGCGCTATGCACTTGAACTGATAGGAAAGAAATATTCAAATAACTTAGAGAAAATAAAAGGTGAAATCGCAGATTCAATACAGAGAGTGAGCATTATAAAAATAGAAATCGAACACATATCTGGTAAATCAAGAAAAAGATAGTTATATCGCAAAATGCGATATCGCATTTTGCGATATTTTTTTCATTTGTCAGAAATTTCCATCCTGGGTGTCTATATATATGAAAAGGAAAAAATCCCAAGGATGGGGGTGCTTGGCATGATGAAAACTAACGAAGGTGGAAATACATACGAATTCTCTCTCAATCACCATCTTGAGTTCTTCTCTAAAGCTGGAAGCCTCTTTGAAGGCAGATACTCATTTTACGGACAAGAAGAATCCGCACTTTCTCTTTTCCAGAAGATGTGGGCAATCGATAGAATTGAAGATAGAGCACTTGCCATGAAACTACTCTTCTGGCTTAGAGACTGCCGTGGTGGGGCGGGTAATCGCAGTGGCTTTAGAAAATGTGCCAGATGGCTTGCCAAAAACGACTCAAAATGGCTTGAAGTAAACATGCATTTAATCCCAGAATACGGTCGTTGGGACGACCTTAAGATACTCTTTGGTACACCACTTGAAGACCAAGCAGCTAAACTTTGGGCTGAAGCCATAACTGAAAAAAACGTACTTGCAGCTAAATGGGCGAAAAGAGAATACAAACCCGTTCAACGTGCTCTTGGTCTAAACGAAGCAGGCTTAAGAAAATTACTTGCTAACATTAGAAAACAACACATAGTTGAGCACAAAATGTGCCAAGACATGTGGAAAGAAATCGAATACGAAAAGGTACCTTCAGTTGCAATGGCAAGATACACACGTGCCTTCTTAAGGCATGATAAAGAAGGCTTTGAAACATACAAATCCAAACTTTCTAACGGAGAAGCTAAGATAAATACACAAGCACTCTATCCACACGACTGTGTAAGAACAGTCTTCTTTGGCGATAAAGAATTAGCAGACCTTCAATTTGAAAATTTACCAAACTTCATGCCGGAAAATTACAAAGTCATAGTAATCTCCGACACCTCGGGAAGCATGTCAGTTCCTGTTAGTGGTTCAATACAGGCAGTCGATATTTCCATAGGACTTGCTCTGTATTGCTCTGCAAAAATCCCACAAGATAACCCATTCCACAAGAAATTCATAGCTTTCGAATCAGAAAGTGAGTTTAAGAACTGGAACGGTATGAAATTCAGCGAAGCGGTTACGAACAGAGAAATTTTCGATGGTGCTTGTGGTGCCACGAGGATAGATAAAGCATTGAAATTGATCCTTGATACGGCAAGATTTTACAACCTAAGACAAGAACAACTACCAGACGTCTTACTCATCGTCTCAGATATGCAATTCCACATGGGTGTGGAAGGGGAAGGAACAGAAGTTGAAAAAGTCTTAAAACAATTCCAAGAAAATGGATACATACCACCGAAAATCGTTTACTGGAACACAGCAGGATACGCAGGAAGCCCTGCAACGGTCAACACACCAAATACGGTTCTAATCTCAGGTTTCAGCCCATCAGTACTAAAATACGTCTTTGCATCGGATTTCTCACCAATGAGCGTGCTCTACGCTACAGTTGAAAAATACAAAGTTAACATACCAAACTAACCATCCACTCTCTAAAAAAGCTACTTTCTAACACAATTAGAAAGTAGCTTTCTTACGCCCAAAGATAACCTCTACAATCACGTCAATTATCAACTTTCCCACCATAACAAATGTCCTGTTTAATTTGGGAAATTCCATCCTGAAATTCAAAGCAAGGAGGTGTATTATTTTGGACAGACCAATAGAGATCTACGTTGATGGTGCGTTTAAAGGAGGACTGATCGCATACGGATATGTAATTCACAACAGCGATTGCTCAAAAGCTATCGACGTACAAGTTAAAAGACCAACTACGCACTTTCAAAACGTAGAAGCCGAAATCACAGCTGTACTTGAAGCACTTAGACACATTTACAGAAACTACTGGACTACAAATACCGGAAAAATAATACTATACTACGACCTCAACCTGATAAAGGACATTATATACAACAGAAAACTGCAGCTTAAAAACCCATATTATGAAAACTACGCCACGGAATTTAGAACACTTGAAGAACACCTTAAGTGCGAAGTGATCTTTAAGAAAGTAACAAACAACCCAATACACAATTATATTGACGAAGAAATTAGGAAAAAACTAAACTCCTCACTCAAAAACAAACTACAATCACTATGACTCCAACTCTGAAAATAATCAAAAAAGGAGGTAGAAAATATGTTTGGTTTCATTCCTTTAACAGAACCTGAAGTAAAAGAAATGCTTGAGATTATGACCCAAAACGACGCATCACACAAAAAATTCATGTTCACTCTAATTAACAACAACGACATTATCGCATTTGGCTTATCAATTCTAATCTCGTTTGTTATCGATCCAGTAATAATAGCTACTATTTACGGTGGTAGCATACTCAAATTTCTTTTAGCAACGTACTTTTCCTACATGATAGCTAATTACATCATTAACGGTGGTATATATTACACATATATAGCAATAAAATTTGCAAGTACGAGAAAACTAAAATTGAAAGTAACCCTAAACAGCATACTGAACTCCGCGTTTCACGTTGGTCTTTTAACAATAGCTTTATTTCTCTTCGTATTTGTATTACGCATCAACACATTACAATTTGCGGCAGTTGTAAACGACAAATACAACGTACCATTTGAAGATTTCAAAGCTATATTTAAACATGTACCATTCGTAGTTCTGCACTTTGCGTTCTTATTTGGAATATAGAAAAGAAAGGAGGAAGAACATGGAAAGAATGGAAAGAATACTGTTTGGTAAATTCATAGGTGACGTAGGCATGATGACAATACTTGTCAAAGCTGAAGAATTAGACAATCTACCAAACTGGATTTGGATAGATTGCGAAGAAGACTCTCAGAAACCAGACTACGTTTTATTTGAAATCTTAGACTCAGTCCCCGAAGTTGGTGAAATAGATGGAAACATATACTACATTTACGGTGAATTCAACGAAGAAAAGTACCAACATGCTGAACCGATTACTACTTTCCAAGATTACAGTATAGACTTAGACTTTTTTCAAACAATACAAGACGAATGCGAGTGGGAAATTGTACATTATTTAGATTACTAAATTAAGAGCGCTATCGCTTCTGAAATTGAACCTCCACACAAACCCACACTATTACCCCCACACCCCGAATAAATAATGTCCCAACTAATTTGGAACCCCCTAACAAATTACACTTTCACTACTCTCACTACATACTAAAATACTAAACTTTGGGTACAGGATCAAACCGGTACCCATGCTTTTTCAAATTAATGTCCATCTTAATTTGGAAAACAAAAATAACCTAAAAATTGGAGGTGTAAAGTATGAACGGAGTAATAAGAGTCTATACTGACGGCTCTTACAAGAACGGCATGATCTCCTACGGATTCATGCTTTACGGCTTTGGTTTTGACGGAACAATAAAAGTTTCAACGTCAAGACCTGGTACTACACTTCAAAACGTTGAAGCTGAACTCAAAGCCGTCCTTGAAGCACTCAAATACCTTAAAAGAAATTACGGTGAACTAAACAACTACACCATCATACTCTGTTATGACCTTGAACTAATTAAAAGCATACTTACCAACCCAAGAGCACAAGCAAGAAACGGATACTTACGAAACTACGTTGAACAATTCAGAATACTCCAACAATCCTTAGGTTGCAAGATACTCTTTGAAAAAGTAAAAGGACACTACCACGAAATACACAACAGACTCGATAGAGCTGTAAGAAGAAAACTAAACGAAGTACTTGCGTCAGCTTAGTAAATTACTCTCCCTTCCCCCGACGCAAGTCGGGGTTTTTCTAACAACCTAACAAGAAGGTGGAAAAAATGACAATATATGTCTTAGAACAAGGAACAGTACTCGCTAAAAAAGATGGCAGAATGATTATAACCAAAGCCAAACAAGTATTAGACGAAATACCACTCAAAAAAATAGAAAGAATCAACCTACTTGGAAACATCACGCTAACATCTCAAATGATTAACTACTGCCTCGATAACAAAATCGAAGTAATCTTCATGACACAACACGGAAGATACAGGGGAAAACTCTATACAGACGAATACAGAAACGTACTCCTAAGACTTAAACAATACGAAAGAGCAACCGACAAACAGTTCCAACTCGAAATATCCAAATCGATAGTCCAAGGCAAACTACAAAACTACTACAACTTCCTAACCCAGAAAAGCAAAAACCTCCCAAAAGGATTATTAAGTGAAGAAAGAGCTGGAATAAGAACAGTAATAGAAAAAGTCAACAAAGCGAAAACAGTCGATGAAGTCAGAGGTTATGAAGGAATAGGCTCAAAAATATACTTCTCTGGTTTCAAAAAATGCATACGAACAGAAGAACTCACATTCAATGGAAGAACAGCACATCCGCCGAAAGATGAAATAAACGCAATGCTTTCACTTGGATATTACTTTCTGTATGTAGAAATGTTATTAGCAATAAATGCAGTTGGACTTGATCCATACTTTGGGAATCTACACACAATAGATGTTTCAAAACAATCACTATTATTTGACTTAGTTGAAGAATTCAGATGTGTGATAATCGACAACTTTGTTTTGAACCTAATCAACCTAAAAACAATAAAAAAGGAAGACTTTGAAAAACGTGAAAACGATATCTACTACTTCACAAAAGACGGTATGAAAAAATACATAACTGAATACGAACAAATGATGAAACAAAAACTCAAATACCACTTAGATTCAGAAGAAAATTACATACGTACAATATTCGAAAAACAAGCACGACATTATGCAAGAGTCGTATTAGGCGACGAAGAAAAATACCAGCCATACTACTTAGAAAAAATTTAATGTCATATATAACTTGGGAACAACCTCAAAAAAGATTTCCGGTAATAAGTCAAGAGGAGAAAAAATAGAAAAATAAAAAACCTAGTCAACACTTTGACTTTCAATAACTTAATATTTCACTTTCATTCTTCACATACTTGATTTCGTTCTTTTTACCTATTTCATCGGTACATACGGTACGTTGTTCTTTAGTAAATAATACACTAAATTTACTAATTTCCTTGCAGTTAATATTAGCGCTCTCATGTGTTTGTGTGTTGTTGCTTCTGCGTACTTTTTGCGATAATATTCTTTGTATACAGGATCGTATGTCTTTACTCCGTTCGCTGCCATTACTAGGTATGTTCTTAGATACTTGTTCCCTTTTTTCGTTAGTTGGTTGTTTTCTGATTTGTAATTTCCACTTTGATTGATTGTCCATACAAGCCCTGCGTATGATGCTAACGCTGAGGCTTTTTCGAAACGATTGATGTCTCCTATTTCGGCTATAATTCCAGCTGCAGTTATTTCTCCTATCCCTTTGACTGTTGTTAGTGTGTTCGAAATTACTTTAAGTAATTTACTTATTTCTTTCTTTACTAGTTCGATTTGTTTTTCATAGTGCTGTATCAAATCGATAGTGGAAACAATAGATATTCTCAGAGTGTTTGAAGGATTAACAGACAACCTCAAGGCATCTTTAGCAAGAGTTTGGAGTTTTTCTGCTAAGACTTGTGAAGAGACATTGTGTCTGGAAATTTTCGCAATATATTCAAATAACTCTTCAATTGGCATGTTTGCGATTTCTTCGATTGTATAATCTTTAAGCAGGCATTCGAAAGTCTTATTTAGTTTAAAGTCAAGTTTAGGGAAATAAAGAGAAACATACGAATAGAGCCTAAGTTTCAATCGAGCGATATCTTCGTTGAACTTTAAATAAAGTCTGGTGAGATTACGAAGCTCAGAGATGATATATGAGTTATTGACAAAAGGGACTAAAGACTCAGGAAATTTAGAAGCGATAGAGAAAATAAGTTCAGCATCGATTTTGTCAGTTTTAGGACGATTGAGAATTTTGCGATAGAGCTTAATGTTATCAGTTTTAACCCAAAAGACAGGTACGTTGTTTTGAAAGAAGAAGTTAGCGACATTAAAAGAAAAAACACCAGTTGATTCAAGGACAAGAGAAAAATCGGAAGAAGAAGCAAAAGCTTTGTTAAAAAGTTCAACAATACCTTGAGGAGAGTTCTCAACAGTCCCACTACCGATGAAATCAGAAAAGAAAGAAAGATAGTTCTTTGAGACATCAATAGCTAAAATAGCCAAAGGAATCACCTCCGGATTGAGTACAGCCTTACAACCTCGCGGTACATAAGAAAACGAGGCAAAACATTTTCCGGCAAGTAAAAAGCTGTACTCTAGTTAGGCAATCTTATTTAAGAGAACAAAGTCTCAAGGAGGGGCAACCTGAAACTATTTTACCAGAGGTGTTAAAAAATATGCATTCAATTTTCAAAGACCAATTTTAATTTTTACCGAACTTATTATACGAGCATTCCTGTAAGGAAAAATAGATTTTGAAAAAAGTATCGCCTCCTGATAATATATAATTACCCCATCACACTAAAATCAGGAGGCGATACCATGGAACAAAAGTATGTTAATCCAAAAGTTTCAAGAATTTCTCAAGACACTCTAATTGTCGGTATTGATGTTGCTAAAAGAAATCATTGGGTTAGGATGACTGATTATCGTGGAATTGATTTGATTAGCCCTTTCAAGATTAATAATACCATAGATGGTATTAAAATGTTAGAGGAAAAAATAAGAATTATTAAGCAAAAGGAAGGGTTAAACAACGTAATCTTAGGCATGGAACCATCAGGGCATTATTGGAAGGTTTTAGCTTGGCAAATGAAATCTAACGAGCAAGTAAATTATCTTGTTGGAGTAAATCCATATCATGTGAAGAAAAGCAAAGAATTTGATGATAACTCACCTAGTAAAAATGACAAGAAAGATGCAGGATTAATAGCCAAATTAATCAAAGATGGAAGATATTTCGATATGCATTTATCAAATGATGTGTATAGTGAGTTAAAAGTATTAACCACGACAAGGGAACAATTAGTAAGTAAGAGAAAAAATTCAAAAAATATTGTAATAGCTATAATAGACGAATACTTTCCTGAGTATAAGAAGATATACAAAAACATATTTTCGGAAGGTTCGATGAAATTATTAAAGACCTATCCATTTCCAGAAGAGATATTAAGAGTTGGAGTAGAAGAAATAGAAAGTGTATTGAAAGAATCGACAAAGGGGAAAGACTGGAAAAGTAGGGCGCGGAAGATATACGAAGCAGCGAGAGAATCGGTAGGAGTAAGAGCAGGGCAAAAAAGTGCGAAAATGAAATTAAGGATGCTATTGGAAGAAATAGAGCTATTAACAAGACAAATTCAAGAGCTAGAAGAAGAGATGAAAAAAATGATAGAAGAAACAGAAGAAGGGGAATATATAGAAAGTGTGCCAGGGATAGGAACGGTAATGACAGCCACGATATTAGGAGAGACAGGAGGGTTAAGCAGGTTTAAAAGCTGGAAACAAATAAGGAAATTAGCTGGATTGAACCTGTACGAAGAAAGTTCTGGAGAACACAAAGGAAAAACGCGGATAACAAAAAGAGGGCGGCCGTTACTGAGGAAAATAATATACTTGATGGCAAAAACGGTGATAAGACATAACCGTGAAATAATGGAAAAATATTTAAAACTGAGGAAAAGAGAAAAAAATCCATTAAAAGAGACACAAGCATTGATAGCAATAGGATTGAAAATGATAAGGATAATATTCAAGTTAGTGAAAAGCAAGACAAGATATGAACCGGAGAGAGTATATGTATAGGTGAGAAAGCCGGTCACCTCCATTAGGAAAGTAACCAGGATACGAGAATAAGCAAACTCACCATACCTCAAATAGGACGAAGGAATGTGAGAGTGTGGAACAAACCAGGTGGGCATAAGAGGGTTAGTTTGAGGGAAAATGGTGGGGAAGTAGTTAAAAAAAATAATCTAAGAAGGAATAAAGCGACATAAAAATAATGAATTAATTCATTAAAGATAAAAAATTAAAATTATTAAGATTTTAGATAAACTCTTTTGGAAAAGAAAGGGAAGTAAGAATTTTTTGAAAAAATAAGAAAAAACGTATTTCAGGAGGCTAATCAAAAATATTTCTTTGAAGAGGAGAAATGACTGGCAATGTTGCCATAGTTGATATAAATTTTTTGCCTTTGATGCTAGTCCTTGTAACTAAGAACGCGAACAAAAATCCAATGATTGTTGAAACTGTTGCAGTCAATGTACCAAGCAATATACTATTGAAAAATGCTTTTAAGTAGTTTTTTTCAGTCAAAATGGTCTTCCATACATTAAATGTAAATGTTCCGGTCCGTGTGAATGTCAGTTTAACAGCTTCGTAAAGTGGGTAGACGATGAATACTAATACAACGACGAACGTAATAATAATTGCGTAAGTTGTCACAGGATTTGTCGAGAATATCCCTATAGCAAATCCGATAACAAATATTGTAAGTGCTATTAAAAACATTATATCTATTGTGTTAAGCAATTTGATAGTATCTTCTGCGTTGTGAAGTTGCACCATTATTGCAACTACTTCATAGTCTTTTACAATGGGTGAAAAGACAACGAAATACTTTTTATTATTAATCGTTATTATTTTTGGAGAAATGTAAATTTCTTCATACAATGCGTGTTCTTCGCCATAAGAAAAATCTGGTAGATTTTTTATAGTATTATTTAAACCCTCCAAGCTTTCCTCATAATTACCTTCAAAGTCATAAACATAATATTCCAAGCCCTGATAATTCTCTTTAATTTTTTCTGAGTCGGTCATAGAGATTGAATTAGCAAGTTTAAGTAAATTCTCCCGCTCCATGCGGGAGAATTCGTTCTTTATGGTTGTTCTAATCCAGAAAAGAATTATAAATACTATGGTTATAACAGCTAAAAATTTTATTATTTTCCAATTTCTTTGTTCCATTTTTCTACTAACCTCTCTCTATTTTGAGCTTCCCAGAGTAAATCTTGTTGAATTAGGTTTATATCTTCAAGTTTGTAAACTAATTTATTTTTTGGAGCTTTTGGTGAAAGTGGTATAACATACCAACTTGCGATAATTGCTTGTGCCTTATCCCCAAGTATCCAGTTGTACAATTTTTTAGCTTCAAGAGGTTCTTTTCCACCTTTTATAAGTGACATAGCTGCTATTTCGTAGCCGGTTCCTTCTCTTGGTAGTGTTATAACAATCGGTGCACCTTCTTTTTGTAGTTTTACTAAGTCATGTAAATAACCAATAGCTATAGTTGTTTCACCAATTGCACAATCTTTTCCTGGTGCTGAACCTGATTTTGTGTACATGTTGACGTTTGCATCAAGCTTTTTCAAATAATCAAAAACTTTAGCTTCATCTCTTTTGTAGATGTTTACAAGTGTTGTAATAACGTTGTAAGCTGTACCAGATGTGTTTGGGTTAGCCATTCTAATTAATCCTTTGTACTCAGGTTTGAGTAAATCTGCCCAACTTATTGGAGGATTAATTCCGAGCTCTTTTGCTTTGTTCTTGTTTGTTGCAAAAGCTAATGGCCCCACGTAAAGTCCTATCCAGTAACCATCTGGATCTTTAAATTTTTCATCAATGAATTGACTGTAGGGAGCTCTGTATGGCGTGGTTAAACCTTTTAATTTTGCTTCAACGTGAAAGACACCAACTCCACCAACCCATATCGAAGCTTGTGGGTTTTGTTTTTCCGCTTCCAATCTCGCTATGACTTCACCAGTTGAGAGCCTTACTCAGTTGACTTTTATTCCTGTTTCTTTCTCAAACTCTGCAAATAAAACTTTTGCTAATGGTTCTTCAAGAGTTGTGTAAGCATTTACATAATTTGCTGCAAAAACAAAAAATGTGGTCAAAATCACAACAAGCAAAGCCAAGACTTTCCTCATAGTTGCTATGATGAAAAAGCGCGAGAAATTCAACATCGATCATACATTTTCGTCTTCTACTCAAAATTTAATTTTACATAGTTGACTCCTGTTTTTTGGATTGAGAATATTATACACTATAAAATGGTAAACTTATTTTATACTTTCCTCTGAAATTTGGTTCTTTAAGCATCAAAGAACTATCAAGGTCATGGAAATCAAAAGCTCCTGTGCCGAGTGCGAAGTGTACGCTTTGATTTACTCCAAGGCTCGACTCAGCCATGCAACCTAGCATCAATCTTATATTGGCGGCTTTTGCAATTTCGACGATTGCAAGCGCATCGCTTATGCCAGATTTCATTAGTTTGATATTTATATAATCAACCGCTTCTTCTTTGATAAGTCTTAAGACGTCATATTTCGTTCTTGCACTTTCATCTGCTGCAACTGGGAATGGGGAGTTCCATCTAACGTATTTTAAACCATCGATATCGGTTATCGCGACTGGTTGTTCAAATACCGATATATCCACCCCTGCGCGGTACACTTCCGTTACAAATCTTACAGCTTGTTTTGGAGTGTAACCTGTGTTTGCATCAACTATGTATTTGCAACCTTTACTTACTTCATGTATCGCTAATATAGCTTGTATATCTTCCTCTAAGTTTTCGCCAACTTTTATTTTTATAACTCTGTGCCCTTGCGAAATTATCTTTTTTACATCTTCTAACCTTTCTTCGATTGTACCTATACTCACAGTGTAATCTGTTTCTATTTCTCTTTTTGCCCCGCCTAATATTTGATAAACCGGAACGCCTATTTCTTCACTAAACGCATCGAGTACGGCGTATTGTACAGCAGCTTTTATGCTTGGAACGCCTTTTAGTGAGTCGGTAATATCGAAAATTTTCCTGTACTCTCTTACATCCATTCCAACAATCATTTCTTGAACAGCGTTTTCAAATCCCATCAAAGCTGAGATTTTCTCACCGTTAACTCTAAAAGATGGTGATGCTTCACCGTAACCTACAACTCCATTCTCAAGTTCTAAAATCACTTCGATATTTTGTGTCTCATATGAAATGTTGTTTGTAATGTGAAATGGTTTAACGTATTCAAATCGATTGAGCTTAAATTTTACGGATTTAATCTTTGCCAATTCGCATTCCCCCTTTTGTTTATTTATTTTTTACAAGGCTGAAATTTAAGTACTTCTATTTTACTTTCGAGGTCAATAACGTATCCATCTTCTTCTTTTGTAATGATTTCCATTTCACCTGTTTGATTATCGTAAGGGTCAAGTCTCCAAGAGATCTTTCGTGGTTCAAAATCACCTTGGAACTCTGTATTCGCAAACATTCTGAAACCATCAAGGTTTGTGAAATAAAATAATCTAAGGTCCTCGTTATCCTTTCTTCCTCCACCGAACGATAAATCAACCGGTACCCAACCATAATCTTCCAAATAAATTATTGCCCAATCATGCGATGAAGCGCCAATTGACGTAATACTCCATCCAGATTGCCATTTTGCTGGAACTCCAACCATTCGGCACAAAGTTATAAATAGCAAAGCTTGAAAACCACAATCACCTTTGAAAACAGTTGCAACATACTCTGGTATATTATCATAGATAGCATACGGTAGCACATATGAATAATTAACATTTAGCGTTACAAAATCGTATATCCTTCTTGCCTTTGCTATATCACTGACATTTTCTATGTTTTCATCGTGAAAAATCAAATCGATGAGGTTCCAAAGGTATGGAGTGAATCTTATATGTGGAAGTTTTTCCGAGAGGTCTTCGCTGGACGGTTTGTTTTTATATAGCCCATCGAAACCAATCCACTCGTGGATTTTATAAGAAAACTCAACGTAAAATTCTTCGTTATCTTTTCCTTCCATGTAAACTGTTCTTTGTCCAACTGAGTTTGGGGCTATTTTTACATCGTGACTTGCGGATATCAATTTTACATCAGATTGCTGAAATTCTTCTTTTGGAAACGGTAACCAAACTCTGACTTTTGTATCGGAGGGATGCTCTCTTTTTAGAGTTATCTTAGCTTGGATTTCGTATGTTTTAGGTTTTCCACCATCTATTAACCTTGTAATTGCTTTGTTTATAATATTTCTTCTTTTTTGAGTTAACTTCGTATTTTTATCTATTTTTTGACGTTCCTTAAAATGTGGATAATTGAAGAATAAATTACTATCGAATCTTTTTTCAAAGTATGGGGTATCATTTACATACATCCAATCGAGAATACCGTTTTTCATCAATTGTTTGAATTCACCTTTAGTAAGATTTTTTACTTTCTTTTTTAAAATGTTATACGCCTCTTTTTCTGAGATGCTGTATGCTTTTTTTAATAAAACTATCCGGTAAAGTTCGAAGTGCAATTTTTTGTTTAAGCCTTTAGGAATCTTATGTTCGATTCTTTCTTTTATTTTATGTTCGGCACGTTTGAATTTTCCAGCTAAGATATCGAACTTTATATCCTCCGGTGTTGGAAAGATGAGAAATTCCAAAACAATCCCCCCAATCAATAGCATAATTTTACATATTACCATACTATAATTTTACTCTGTTTTTTTAAATTCTCAAAATTTATTTTCAAGTTCTTATGTTAATTTTTCAACAAAACAATATCGCAGCCCATTGCTACGAGCTGCGATATTGTTTTTTAGTTTTTTGGAAAATTATATCTTTTCGCTTATCGCTTTTGCTTGCAAGAACAAACCGAGGTAATCTCTTCCACCAGCCTTGCTGTCAGTACCAGACATGTTAAATCCACCAAATGGATGTACTCCAACAAGCGCTCCTGTAGACTTTCTGTTGAAGTAAAGGTTTCCAACGTGGAATTCCTCTTTTGCGCGTTCTATTCTGTTTCTATCTTTGCTGTAAAGCGAACCAGTTAGACCGTATTCTGTTGCATTTGCTATTCTTAGAGCGTCGTCAAAATCCTCTGCCTTTATAATAGCAAGAACAGGGCCGAATATTTCTTCCTGGGCAATCCTTGCGTCCCATGGAACATCTTTAAATATAGTTGGTTCAATGAAATAGCCACCAAGGTCTTCTCTACCGTTTCCACCGTATATGAGTTGCCCTTCCTTCTTCCCTATTTCTATATACGCAAGTATTTTTTCCATTGAGCTTTTATTTACAACTGGACCAAGCCAATTTTCTTTGTATCTAACATCTCCCATTTTTATCTTTGATATTCGTTCGATAACTTTTTCGATAACTTTATCGTATACTTCTTTTACTATAACTGCCCTGCTACCTGCGCTACATTTTTGACCTTGATAACCGAACGCGCTTACAACTATTCCTTCAGCAGCAGCATCTAAATCCGCTGTTTCATCAACAACTACGGCATCTTTTCCACCCATTTCAAGGACTGTACGTTTTATCCATATCTGACCAGGTTGAGGTTTAGCCGCAAGTTCGTGTATTCTTAGTCCAACATCTTTTGAACCCGTAAAACTTATAAACCTTGTTTTTGGATGTTTAACGAGAAATTCACCGGCGAGTGCACCACTTCCTGGTAAGAAGTTAACAACGCCATCTGGTAAACCAACTTCTTGGAGCACTTCAAAGAACTTAGCCGCAATTACAGGACTATCGCTTGCAGGTTTTAAAACGACAGTATTTCCAGTAACAACCGCTGCACTTGTCATTCCTACCAAAATGGCAAGTGGGAAGTTCCAAGGTGGTATAACTATACCTACACCTAAAGGTATATATCTAAGTTCGTTGTATTCACCAGTTATTCTTACCAATGGTTGTTCTGAAGCGTACCTTACCATTTCTCTCGCGTAAAATTCTAAGAAATCGATTGCTTCAGAAACATCTGCATCGGCTTCTACCCAATTCTTTCCAACTTCGTACACAAGCCAAGCATCGAATTCAAATTTCCTTTCTCTTATTTTTTTGGCAGCTTTTAACAAATACTCTGCACGAACATGGGCAGGAGTTCTGCTCCACGTTTTAAACGCTTCCCATGCATTTTCCAAAGCTTTTTCTGCAAGTTCCTCGTTTGCGCTGTTCACATAACCAACGATTTCATCAAATTTACTAGGATTTATCGATTTAATCTTTTTCTCTGTTTTGTAAGGTTTTCCCCCTATAAAAATATCGTACTCTTTTCCAAATTCTTTGTAGACTTTTTCAAGAGCTTCTTTCATCTTTGTTTCATTTTCTGGTTTGGAAAAATCTGTTACTGGCTCATTTTTAAATGGTGGAATAATTGTCCAATCTGTTACTTCGTACCCCACAACGCTCCCCCCTTTTTTTGAATTTGAGTTTTATTATTTTTGAGATTCTCTTTCTTTTAGTTTTTTGACAATAAACGATGCTACATGGATACCTTTCGTCCCTCTGCCAAAACCTGCGTCTACTCCATTTTCTATTGCCATGTCGTTATTTATCTGTGTTCCTCCGACTATGATGAGTACTTTATCCCTTATTCCTTTTTCTATCGCCAGTTCGTTTAATCTTCTCATATTTTTGATGTGCACATCGTTATGTGTAATTATCATCGATGCCAAAATAGCGTCTGCTCCGGTTTCTATGGCAGCATCAATTAATTTTTCTGGTGGCACGCTTGTACCGAGGTAAACATATTTTATACCATACTTTTCTATACCACCGTGTTTTATGTCAAGTACTTCCCTTAAGCCAACTGAATGCTCGTCTTCACCAACAGTGGCAGCTACAACTTTAATTGGGCGTTTTTCGACGAAGCTGAAAAGTTCTTCTTCAGGTAAAGTTTCTGGTTTCTTAGGAAGTTCAAGTTCATCGATTTTAATTTCAAATGGCACTTTTGCTTTTACTTCA
Organism: Fervidobacterium nodosum Rt17-B1; assembly: GCF_000017545.1. Classification (NCBI taxonomy): domain Bacteria; kingdom Thermotogati; phylum Thermotogota; class Thermotogae; order Thermotogales; family Fervidobacteriaceae; genus Fervidobacterium; species Fervidobacterium nodosum. The sequence continues at coordinate 1,789,136 of NC_009718.1, forward strand.
ACGTATGTACCTTCAGATGGGTGAAGTACTGTCTTAGCTATAATTGTTGGTTCCTCAAGACCAAGTTTTTCACATACGGCAAGTGCCGCGGCTTCTGCGTATTCTTCGGGCAATGAGAAAGTCATATCTAGCTGTATCCAACCATCGGCAAACCATTCAACTTCAGGTTTTATCACGTTTCGTTTTTTCATATCTTTAATTTTTTCAAGTCTTAAATTAACGTTATCTGTTTCATCAAGCTCATCAATGAACTGTATTTTATCAGGATTATGGAACGTACATCCGTTAATTAAGTCGCATGGTTTTTCCAACCCTTCAGGTAAGTTATTGTAACCAAAGTGTTCACAAACTGGTGCCATGTAATCGTGGTCTCTTGGTACAACCGTACCGGCGGCTAATTCTCCATCTTTTTTTCTCGCTATTCCATCGCCGAATCTTTCTGGATAATATCCATTGTCAACGAACATTCCAGCTTCAAGAGCTTCGAAATAGCCTCCCATTTCGATTATCTCTTCGAGCATTAGTATAGCTCGCATTTTTAGTTCTCTAACTTTTTCCCTTATCGCTTCTTGGTCTATCTTTACGTATTTTTTAATTCCGTCCATTGCAAGCAATGTATGCTTTGCAGTTTCCACACCACGTATGGAATTTATATGCCATGGAACGTTTCTTCCTTCGTCTGGTGTAATTGTTGATTGTAAATCCGCGCTTGTTAGTCTTGAAAGTACTGCGTTGAGAACATGCGCTCTTGTTGCGTCGAATAAGTCAGATTCAATGTATCGTGTATTCATCTGCGCTCTAAATCTGTAGCCTTGGAAAAGTTCTCTAAGTGCGACAGCGTATGGTAAATCGATACGCATTTCTGGAAGTGGAGCAATTACTGGTGGGACTGTTGAAAGTGCGATGTTTTCTTTTGGCATACCAACTTTGACAGAATACATACAATTGATACCATGCTGGACCAGTAATTCTGGCATAACGGTCCATGCCAATTTTGCTGATGCATTGGCGTTATGTGCACCATCTATTTGGAGCATATTTGCCCATGCCATTATCTTTTTTGCAACTGCAGCATCTACAAATGACCTGACTGGATTGACACCCCTGTATAAGACATTGTACTGTGGGTCTTGGTGTGCGCCGTTAACTCCTTCTTCAGCGAATAAAACTGCAATTTCTGGACCTGCGACGCCCGAAACGTAGCTGTGGAAATTTATCGGTCTTCCAACTTCTTCTTCGATTAAATCAAGGGCTTTTCTTGTTGCTCTAACTTGTTTTCTTGTTATAGGGATTCCACCTACACCTTCTGGTGTCCCTTCTATAAGACCATCGAAGTGTGATTGACCAAGTGTGCGGATAACCATAATATGGTCAGCACCATGCCATGCCGCCATTCTCATACGCCTAATATCGTCTTCAAACCTTCCTGAAGCGATTTCGGAAGTTATAACAACATCTGGTTGAGGATCTATGTTGTTGAAATAGTGAGCAGCAGGTAGTGGTATACTGTTTTTCAAAAGCTCACTTATTTGGTGATAATCGTATCTGTCTATTTTTGTCCCTTCTGGCAATTTCTTTCTCCAAGTCCAACCTCTTCTCTTAGGTCTATATTTATCTAAGTCTTTTAATATTTCTTCAACGTCGATTTGTTTTCTTGGGTCGAGTTTGTCCATTATTTACTCACCGCCCCTTTATTAATACCTTTGAATATTCTATCCACATCATCCCAGTATTGACCGTTAATCATTCTTCTACCTGCTTCTATATAATCGATGTTATGCTCCTTTGCAATTCGCCAAACAATATGGCCAGCACCTTTGCCAAGAAGTCCTTTTTCGAAAATCATATCAACTAGTTTCTTAGCTTCGATACTGTTAAATCCCATTCTCAAAAGTACTGACCTTTCAATCGATGGTGAAGTATGTGTTCTAGCGAGTTCAACTAATGGATCGACAATTTTTTCAACAAGACTCCAAAAATATGCGTTTAATTCTTCGTCTGTCATGTTTTGCAAGTGTTTTGACCTTTCTACAAAATCGTCCGGCCTTGGTTTCATCATAACACCTCCGAAATTTCTGAAATCCATTTTTTAATTTCTTCTTCAGTGGCTCTCAAATCTTCTTTGAGAAATTCCAATTCTTTTTCTGTAAATTGGTTCCTTCCTTCACGTTTTATAAGTTCTTTCAAGTAACTTTTTTTCATTTCTTCAACAGGATATTCTATGTATCCTATCTGAGATGGGTGCTCAGGTATTGCGATTACTTTACCTGGTTTATCCTCCTTTATTGGATCTCCTCTTTTTACTACCATTCCCATCTTTTTGGCAAAAGTTAATTGAGCAGATGGTAATTTTCCAGCGCCTGTGTATTCTGTTTCGTTAACAACAATTGTTTGGTCTTCGTCCATTTCTAAAGCAAGAGCTATTGCCGCAGTTAAAGATGTGTTACCCGCAGGCCCTCTTTGTAGGCCTTCCAAGTTTGCAAGCATTTCTGTAACGTAAAATACTTCGCCTTGGGTAACTAAAACATATCTATCCATGTATCTGAGAGGTCTTGCGGCATTTTTTGGGACATCCGATCTGTCTGGGAATACGGCAAATGGTATGCCAAAACCAGTATGGCCAGTTGTGAAGTACTTTTTATTAAAATCGTTGTCACTTGCCATATGCAGTCCTCTCAAATCAACGCTTGCGCCAATTATCTTTGTTTCTGTTGCTCCAGCTTTTTTCAATCCTCTTGCAGTTCCAGTAATTAGCCCACCACCTGCGTGTGTAACTACAACTGCATCTGGGAATTTTCCTGTGAGTTCTTTCATCTGTTCCGCAATTTCGTATCCTAACGTCTCTATCCCGGCTATTGCGTACGGAGAATAAAGTGACGCGTTAAAATAACCTGTTTCTTCCAAAAGTCTTAGTGTGTAGTAAAAAAGTTCTGGACCGACGGTAAGTTGAACAACTTCAGCACCATAAGCTTCACACGCTCTACCTTTCTCCAAAATTTCCGGTTGGCCTCTCCAGTGGCTGTCGTAACATTCTTGGACGATAATGCATTTCAAACCTCTTTTAGCTGCTTGAGACGCGACCGCTGCACCATAATTTCCACTTGTTGCTGCAATAACTCCTTTGTAACCTAACTTTTGCGCGTGATAAACACTAACGGCTGCTCGCCTATCTTTGAAACTTCCCGAAGGATTTGTTGCTTCATCTTTCAAGAATATTCTTGCTCCTTTGCCCTTAGGTGCTAATTTTTTGATGAGTCTGTTTATATTCTTGAGTTCGACAAGAGGTGTGTTTCCAACGCATGTTTCGGCTTGTATCTTTCTAACTTCTTCTATTGTGTACCCTACTTCTTGCATCATGCGTTCGTAATCGAATGCAAAATTTTGAATTATGAACTTTTCGTAATCTATGCCAACAGCTTTTTTCATTATTTCGGCTCGACGGGCCATAACCGCGTTGTATGAATAATCTCTTGTTGGTGTCATTTTTGATCACCGCCATTTTGCTTACTATTTCCTTCAGGGGATTCTAAAATCTCTCTCAATTCTTTTCCAATGGTTATTAATTCTGGAATTGGCTCTCCAAAATCATGTTCGTATTTTGGATTAATTGCAACCAATCTCCCCGTGACTATTCGCCCAGTCATTGTTTGAATGCTTACGGTTGCGTCAAGTGAAGCTATTTCATTTATAAGGAAACCTTTTACGCGCATTTGAAGAGGAACTTTTTTTGTATCTTCAGGTACTTGTGGAGCTCTTTCTTCCGGCGATAAGATGGTCACTTCTATTTGGACCCAATCGCCTTTACGTGCAAGCATTTTAAAATACCACCTTTCATCTTTGATTTTAGTTAATCATCATTCCATTTGAGAAAGGATTGACCTTGGAACTGGCAAATCTGCCATACATTTAAGTCCGGGTTGCGCACCAATTACTATAGGTATCATGTTGGTTGCTATAGCTATAGTTGCCTTCCCACCAGGGATTTCGGGTTTTATCGAAAGGTTGATGTTTATATCTCCGTAAATCTCTATGTAATCACCTGTTTCGACACCTTCCAATTGTGGATGAATTTGTTGTGGGTGGTAAAGTTCTATAACACATTTATCGCCAACATATGCTTTTGCTGAGTGATTACATCCAGCAACCATACCAGGTTGCACCTTCACGACAGGTGTTTCTCTGTATACATTCGAAATTATTGGTTTTCTTTCTTCTTCGATTTTTGTTATGCTCCAGCCTAACGCTCTTGAAATCATAGCTATGCTTTGTGGAAAACCGATGTGTCCAACTATATTTCCTTTCTTTAAGCCTTCTTCAAATTGTTCAGGTGTTGTACCAACGCCCTGTGTTTCCATAACTGTTTTTCCAAATGGTGAAAGGTCATTTATTCTCTTTGCTATAATTTTATTAACTTTTGTGCATACACCAGTGAGAGATATGATAAGCGTATCAAGAACGAAGCCTGGATTGACACCTGTCCCAAGTATGGTGACTCCGTACCTTCTTGCGAGACTGTCCATGTAAAGTGATTCTTCAGGGTGTGAATCAAAAGGAAATGCCATTTCTTCCGCTATAGTAATTACGTTTGCGTGATTCTTAACAGCATACTCGATTTGTGGAAGGACATCTCTAACGAAAGAGCTAGTTGCTATAACAACTAAATCAGGATTTGTTTCTTCTATAACATCTATGGAATCTCTCACTCTTACGCCATATTTACCTAAACCGAGGAGTTCTCCAACATCTTTTCCTATGAACTCTGGATTTTTATCGATGACACCAACCAATTTCATAAACTTGCTTTCAATAACATTCTTTGCGATACCTCTACCCATCGCACCAAATCCCCAAGTAACTATACGCATTCTAAAACCTCCTTTTTTTTTTTACAATAATGCCTTCCCTATATAAATTTTAACTTTTATACATGTCTATTTCCAAATTTCCACCTTACAAGCAATTACAATATAATACGAATAGAGAGCATGTATCACTTTTATACTCTTTTTCCCACTTTTTTGCTTAAGTATACTCTCTTTAGTTAATTTTTTCTTTGCTCCTTTACCAGAAATAATGATTTTGATACAGTCTAAAAAAATATTTTTTGAAAAGAGGTGATTATCGATAACCATTTAAAATAGATGATAAACATAATAATTAATTTTAATGTAACAAACAATTTTCACTAATAGACCATTGAAAGTAACACAGCAAATGATATAATAAAGGCGAAAGAAGTTAAAAAATAAAATCGTGCAACTCAATTACACTTACAGGGAGGTTGGAGCTATGGCATCCAAAAAAGGTTTGACAGTAACACTTATAGTTATCGCTATTATCGTTGTAGCTATCATTTGGGCAGTAGCAGCAAACAAGAGTAAAGCAGCTGCAACAACAGAAGAAGCAACAACAACAGAAGAAGTAACAACAGAAGAAACAACAACAGAAGAAATGCCAGCTGAAGAAGTAACAACAGAAGAAACAACAACAGAAGAAATGCCAACAGAAGAAACAACAACAGAAGAAGCAACAGAAGCAACATACTAATTTTTATTTGTTCATAACGGAAAAAATATGCGGGCGTTCAGCCCGCATTTTTTATTCTTGTCTTCCGAATCGTTTATAAATTTCTTCAATATTTCTTAAATAGTAATCTGGTTTGAATATTTCATCAATTTTGTCTGCTAACAATTTAGAAATGTTCTCATCTTTTTTCAACATTTCCTTGAAACTTTTACCTGTTTCCCAACATTCTAATGCATATTTTTGAACTATTGTATAGGCTTCTTCTCTACTCATTCCAACATCTACAAGCGCGAGCATTACTCTTTGTGAGTAAACTAAACCGTTGGTTATATCTATGTTTTTTACGATATTCTTGTCGAAAATTTTTATGTTTTCAATTATGTGTCTTGTTTTTTCTATCATATAATATATTGTCATAGTTGAATCTGGAAGTATGTATCTCTCAGCTGATGAATGAGAAATATCTCTTTCATGCCAAAGAGCCATATTTTCGAAACCAACCTGCGCATAACTTCTTATTAATCTTGCCATACCTGTTAGTCTTTCGCACAGAATTGGGTTTTTTTTATGTGGCATCGCCGATGATCCTCTTTGTCCTTCTTTGAATGGTTCCATTGCCTCAAGTACTTCAGTTTTCTGTAGATGCCTTATTTCTATCGCTATTCTCTCAATCAAACCTGCTAATACAGCAAATACAGAGAGCATGTGTGCTATATAATCTCTGGATATAACTTGTGTGGCTACTGGCGTAGGTTTTAAGCCAAGTTTTTGGAGTGCTATTTTTTCGATTTCAGGGTCTATATTCGCATAGTTTCCAACGGCACCGCTTAATTTTCCAACTGCTATTTCTTCTTTAACGTATTTTAGTCTTTCTATATTTCTTGTCAATTCAGCATACCAAGAAAGAAATTTTAAACCAAACGATGTCGGTTCTGCGTGTACTCCATGTGTTCTACCAATCGTTGGAAGTTTTTTGTACTCAATGGCCTTTTTATACAACGATTCGCCTAATTTTTCACAGGAATTTATAATTGTATCTAAACATCGAACTAACGCCAGTGAATTTGCTGTATCTACGATATCAGATGAAGTTAATCCATAGTGAAAATATCTTGCCTCATCACCCATATTTTTCGTAACAGACTTGATAAACGCTATAACATCATGGTCAACTATCTTTTCTGTTTCAAGAATATCGTCTACATCGATGGATGCACTTTCTCTTATCTTTTGAGCGGTACCTTTTGGAGCGATGTTTTTTTCTTCGTAAGCTTCCACAACAGCAAGCTCTACTTCTAACCATCTTTCGTACTGTGTCTTCAATGTCCATAAGCTTTTCAAAGGTTCAAGTGCGTATCTTTCTACCATTTCAACTACACCCCCCACTGTGGTGGATCAATTATCACCTCGTACCCACCATTTTTCTTTCCTCTAATTGCCACTAATTTCGCATTTTTTTCAAGTGTACCGTGGAAAAAACACATCCTTTGAACTATCAATTTGTGCTCTGATAGAATATTGATAACAGGCACAAGTAACTTAGGTGACATAACGAATACAAAAGTGCCTTTATTTCTAAGAAGGTATGATGATGATTTGATAAAGTCATTAATCAGTTCTAAGCCAGCACTTCGAGACATATTTCTAATTTTATCAGGACTCTTTTTACCAACATGAAAGGGGAAGTTTGAAACGACCATGTCAAAGCTTTCGGCTTTGAAATAATTTTCCACATCTCTAACATCACAGTGAAGGAATTTAACTTTATCTTCAAGATTATTTACATGGATACCTTCAATTGCCAATTCGTACAATTCATGTTGGATTTCTATTCCGGTTACATAAAGATTATACAGCTTGGCTAATGCAAATGCAACTATCCCTGTTCCGCTTCCCAATTCGATTACGTTTTTTATATCACTTGTTGGTTTTGAATACCAAACTAAAAAAGCCGACGCATGCGTCGGCTTATGTGAAGGTATATCGATTGTTTTAATATTTCTTAGAATTTCTGCTGAGAATTTTTCTGGTTGTTTAATGTTCATTTATTATCCACCCACAAAGTCAACTAATGATTTTTGGATAGCCATAGCGGCAGACTTAAGCGCAGCTTCAAGAACGGATTGTTGCATTGATAGATCTGTCAACACTTTTGTTAAATCAGCATCTTGTTCTTTGGAAAGATATTCGGTGTTAAACAATTTTAAATCCTCTATTCTTGATGAAACCATTTCCGCCATTCTTGATGTGGAACCGACGTTTGCGAAGTGTTCCATAACGGATTTTTCCAAAATATCTATTTCTTTCAGAGAAATATTTGAAAGCTTTTTTTCGTCACCTTCTTGCAAAGCTTGAATTGCATCATCGATTGTTGAAAAAACAGTCTTTCCATTATTCAATGTGAATACGTCGTATACAGTTACACCGTAAGTTATACTGTATCCTAACACGTTTGCTTTTCTTCGAACATTTGCTTCAATAGGTGTTACTATATTTCCATTTTCGTCTACAGGTTTTAACTCGGATCTTGCGCCGCCGAATATGAACTCATCACCAACACGTGTATTTGATACTTCTATCAAATGTTCTTTAATGGCTTTTAACTCAGCAGCAATTGCGTTTCTTTCATCTACTGTATTTGTCCCATTTGCACCTCTTACCATCAATTCACGAACACGGTGATATAAGTCTGACAATTCTTGTAGAGTGGTATCGTAAGATTGGACAAAGTTGTTTATATGATCGACATTCCTTTTGAATTGTTCAAGTTCTCTGAGCCTGCTTGATATATTTGAAGCTCGTGTTGCGATAACTGCGTCATCGCTTGGATATTGAACTTCTTTTCCGGAAGATAACTTATCATGCATCCGAGCAATTCTGTATAAACTTTGTTGTATATTAAAAAGCGATCTTTCATTAATCATATTGTTTGTTATACGCATTTGTGCCCCTCCTTTTTATTAATCTCTCGATTATCTTCCAACAAGTCCGAGTTTATCTATAACTCTTGATATCATGTCATCTACAGCTGTCATCACACGTGCCGCTGCGTTGAATGCTTGTTGGTATTTAATCATATTTGCCATTTCTTCATCGAGTGAAACCCCTTTAACGCGTTCCCGTTCTCCATCAATTTCTTTTTTCATCAAGTCTGTATTGCTCTTTATCTTCATAGCTGTTTCACTTTCAACACCCAGTTCTGCAACGACACTGCCAAGGTATTCGTTGAAAGATTCCAATCCGTCATTTAGTAATTTTTTGTTTCTTAACGCTGAGAGCATCTCAACTATCTTTGTGTTAGCTCTTCCAGAAGGTTTAAATACTTTCGCATCCCAATTTGGGTTCTCTTCTGTGTAACCTATATCAACAGCGATAGTTTCAGGGTTGCTTTGAATAGTTGAATTAACCTTTAATTTTTCGACAAATCTGTAAGGTTCCTTTGGTAATTGTTTGTCTATAAAGAGCGCGTCGGCTTTTATATACCTTATCCTTTGGTCTTCAGGTTTTTCGAAAGGATTCACGAACACAAATCCTTCATCCCAATCGTTTAGTGGATTACCGTCTGGATCAATAAAGCCAAGAGCTGTCCAAAGCGCTTCTGGACCTTGAATAACTTTTTTTAGTTCGAAGCCTAACGAACGTGAACCTCTTAAAACAAATTTACTGTGTGGCGTGACTTCAGCAATTATACCTGTATTTGCTTCATTTATTTTATCGGCAAGATCTCTTATAGTCATTTTTGTCGGATCGATTCTTATCTCAGTCGCACCTATTCTTATTGAGAAGGCTTCGCTTCTTTGAAGTATATTTTCAAGCGTTTCTTTGCCTGTATCGAGTGCTTTGTACGTTTCGATATGGAGATTTGATTGGGTGAACAATCCTCCGGAATCTGATATTTTTAAGTTCTTGATGTTAAATTCGTTGGATTTGGTTGGTAGTATAAGCAACTTATCTTCATGGACATAGGCGGTTATATGTGAACCAAAATGTGTATTTAATTGTGTGGCAAGGTCTTCAAGTGTAGTGCTATTTGTAATGTTAATTACTTCTTCTGTACCATTAATTGATACTTTGTACTGCCCAGGCATAACTTTAAAATCTCTTCTATCTATAGTAAACACATCAATATTTTTAGTTGCAAATCCCATTGTGTTGAACATATTACCATTGAAATCCAGTGCCAACGTGTTTCTTAAATTTTCAGATGATTCGAAATACAATCTATAACCACCGTCACCGTGCGCGCCGATTTTCAAATCGAACCATCTATCTGTGATTGTAGAGAGAGTGTTTTGGAAATCTTCAACATTATCGTATGGGTTAACGTTTGCAGAAAATACTTTGTTAGTACCGTTGAAAAATACAATTGCTCCCTTTTCTATGAATGGTTTTGTGGTTATATCGGAAATCTCTATTCTGTCGCTCATTCCGGATATCCTGTTTATCGGACCATTTTCAACGCGCTTCGCGCCGGCAAGCCTATAAAGAACTGAATCCTTAATTCTTTCCGCTTCAATGTCGTTAAAGAATTTTAAACCGGTAACACTTCCATCTCCATTGAAACCGTCTTGATGAATGAGATTGAACTCATCTGAAAGCGAAAGGGCAAATTCATCTAACCTATTCATGTACCTAACAAGTACTTCGTCTCTCAAGTCAAACAAACTTTTTAACTTTCCGTCGTTTATTGAGACTATAGAATTACCTGCAAATATTTCTTTGAATCCTTTTCCAAACGGTCTTTCAAGGGCTCTGAGATCAACAACATTCTGACCTGTTAGCACAATTTGATTTCCCAAACGTAAAGTGATTTGACCTGCTGCATCTTCGTAATAGTAAATATCAGCAAGGTCTGATAATTCATCTAATATCCTATCTCTTTCGTCAAGTAAATCATTCGGTGTATATTTAAGACTAACAGCAGTTCTTACTTTTGCATTTATATCGGCTAGTCTTTTGACCATTGCATTTATTTGTTGGGTTCTTTGTGCAATTTCATTGTCTATATCTGTTCTTAGCTGTTCAAGTCTTGTGTATAAGTCTTGCATATGCTGTACAAGTTCTTCGGTTCTGCTAACTAATCCTCTTTTGGCGGCAGTATTCGTTGGATCGGTTATAACCTCTTCGATACCTGACCAAAAAGAGTCAAATAAGTAACGTATACCAGCTTCTGATGGTTCTGCGAAGAGCTGTTCAACGAAATGAAGGTTTGAAGTGATTGTATCCCAGTAATTGTATTTGTTATTTGTTTGGCGGTACTGAATATCTAAGAACGCATCTCTTACCCTTTTGATATCTCTGACATATACTCCAGTTCCTATTTGAAGTGGTACTGCAGGTTGAGTAAGTGAGGTTATAGGGATTGGAGGCATTGTAAGTAATTCCGGTCTTTGCCTTGAAAAGCCTGGAGTATTCGCGTTAGCTATATTATGAGCAACGACATTCATCGCAAGTTTACTCGCGTAAACACCTAATAATCCAGTATTTAATGTTCCAAAGAGGCTAATATCTGGCATTTTCGCACCTCACTTACTTGCTCCAAGTTATATTTCTCACTTTAATTTATCGTATCTTGATTGACTTTCCATCTGAGTATAATTCTTAGCATAATTTTTCTCCTGAGAACTTTGCGAATTTTTCGAAAAATTGTAAGTTGGGGCTTGGACGCCCTTAATAAGATTGTTGAGAAGCCCAGCGTATTGATTTTCGAATTCAATAATCTGTCTTATTCCATCCATTACAATTGTCAATTCGTTGAGCTTCTCAACAATCTCTGCGGAAAGAAAAGCAATCTCCGGTTTTTCCGGAGTATCATCTTTTTCCAAGTATTCTCTTACAGTTTTGACTTTATACTCATTAAGTATCTTTTCTCTTTCTTCTTCAATTTTTAATAATTCTAAACTTTTTTCTTCTATTGTCACAGCATACTGTGAAATTTGTTCGAGGTTTTTTGATACCACAGAACCCTCAAGCCCTTTGAAAGCTTGAATCATTTCATCCAAAACTGTTATTTGCTTTTTGAGGTTTTCTTTAAGCAAAAATCATCCCTCCAAGATTTTTTTAGCTATCTTCTCCGCATCAACAACGAAAGTGCCATTCTCAATAGCCTGTTTTATCTGCTGAACAAGTTCGCTTCGAACTTCCGGGTAATTCTTTGCCATTTCAATATATTCTGCAACTTTTTTACCTTCTTCTATAACCAAAGAGTCCGATTTTTGAGTCTCCACTTTTGATTTTTCTACATTCTTCTCTTCCTTTCCTATTTTCTTCGTTTCTTGGATATTTTGATTTCCAAGCAATTGGTTGAGCTTATTGATTTTGTCTATCATACCTTTTCCTCCTTTCTGTTTTTTTCATACATAATTATCGTCTATTTTTTCGATTGCTAAAATTTAAAATAGTTGAATTAATAATGATATTTTTCATTTTTCAGTATTTTAAAAGCTCTAAAAGTTTGTTCCAAAAATAGAATCACGCACATTTCGTGCGTGAATGTCATTTTTGAGAGTGATATTTTTGCCAATGCATTTTCTCTAAGTGAATCGTCGATACCTAAAGGTCCACCTATCACAAAAACAATTTCTGACAATTTATTTATGGTATTTTCCAGAAATCTTGCGTACTCAATACTTGTTAATTCTTTCCCCCATAAATCGAGCAATATGAATTTTCTATCTTTCAATCTTTTTTTAATGTGTTCTGCCTCTTTTTTTAGAATAGTTTTTTCATCTTCCGTATTTAAATCTCCACCAAGCTCAACAAAATGAACACTAATTTTTGCAAAGCGATTTAATTTTTCAACATAGTAATCAAATGCTGGTTGCAAGTGTTTGGATAATTTGCCAGGAACAATTAATTCTATCTTCAATTTTTATCACCTTCATTTTTAACTAATTATTTATCCATTGACAGGTGTATAAAAGTAAACTCCTCCAATTTCTGTTATTTCACCGTTCGAAATTAATTTTTCCAAACATTTATTAAACAAGTTTTCATCATTTGAGAAAACAAGTTCCTTTATGTATTCTAATTCCTCTTTAAATATGAATGTTATAGCGAGAATTCTCTTTAGATAATAAGCGAAAGTTGAAAATTTAAGAGTTTCTAGATCCGTAACAATTTTTGAAGGAGTTGAATAAGATATGTAATCACTATCATCTATACCTTTAAGACAACCGCTTCTTTTAATTGCTTCAAGGTATGTTTTAAATTCTGAGGTTGGGATTTTAAATTCAGACTGTAATAATTGATTTAAGGCTTTTACTTTTCCTGAGTTAAACGCTTTGTATGTTTTTTCAATGAATTCAACAAGATGAGTATATACGATTGGGTACTTATCAAGTATTGTGGAAAAGAAACTTTTGTTTCTATTTATTTCAAAAGTTCTATCTTTTATATAGATAACATTGTCATGAATCAAAGAGTCAATTGCGGTTTTTACATCGCTAATGTCAAAATTATGTGATTGAGCAAATTCAAATAGGCTCTCTTCACGCAAGTTTTCAAATATTATAGCTTTTATCAAATCTATTTTTAAGTTTTTTAACCGTTCTGGTCTTTGGACTTTTCTTTCATATATTATTTCTCCAAGTTCATGTAATGAGTTTACGCCGTATTTATTGGGATTTATATTGAAAGAAGATAAAAACCTTGAAAGGTTTTCCAATGTGAAGTCTTTTCCGGACCTTTTTAGAAAAATCTCTAATTCTTCAGAAATCCTATCTATTGGATCGGCAAGTTTTTCGTTTTTTACGATATCTTCGTATGGTATAAATAAATCAACAGCTGATACTAACTCATAACTTGCTGACTTTGTCCGTGCCAATGCGATTACTTTTTTTCCATAAGATTTAAGCTTATACACCAAAGCGGTAAAATCCGCATCTCCTGTTACAAGAAAAAAGGTGTCTATTACGTTATTATGTAGAGCTATTTCAACGCAATCAACTGCAAGCCTTATATCGTTACCTTTCTTATTTGGCAAGAACTCTGCTTCAGGAATTTCTATTAATTCAATTCCGTAGTTGTATAATACAAACGAAGGCATCTTATGCTTAGACCATGAACCGTAAGCTTTTCCACCGACAATTCGACCGTATTTTTGGGCTTCGTTATAAACAAGTTGGACGTCTACGGGTTGATTTTGAAAGTCGAACATAATGAAGATATTATTCTCATGATTTTCATACTTCACCACCACATCCCCCCGTATCACACTCTTTTTTTTCAATTAAATCGTAAACTTCTTTACCTATTGGATTTTCGATACCGGCAAGATAATCTGCAAGATGCAAGTGAAGGCATTTCACATTTTTAAAATCTTTTATACCACCCGTTCCCACACTTTCAAGATGTTTTGCCCACTTTTTATCTTCTTCCATGAGTAAGTTAAGACGTTTTTGAATAACACTAAAATGGGCATTTTCATATGCCCTTGAAAACTCAGAATCTTCTTTTATTTTAATTTCAAATTTAGAGATATAGCCTTTTTCTTCAAGACGCGAGACTTCTTTTACTAAATGTGGGCAAGTGAGGTAATGAATTGTTGGGAAAGGTGTACCATTTCTGATAGGATAGCTTAAAATAACAACCGGAAATCCGTAAGAACAGTACTTGCAAACGGCTATAACATTGTTAATTTCTCTTCCAAGTTGCTTTTGGATAACTTTTAAATCTTTATCACTAATGCGTTCCACTCGTCCATCACCATTTTTTCTATAACGTTATATTGGTCAAATAAATTCACTTTTGGTAAAATTATTCCAGAAAGAATCAATATACCGCCTTCCTTAAGGTAATTTCCTGCATTTTTCAACATTTCTACAAGTATTTCGGCGATTATATTAGATACAATTATATCGAATTTTCCGTCAACATTAGAAAATAGGTCAGAGAGCCTAACTTCTATGTCTACTTTATTTCTTTCTGCATTTTCCATCGCAACCTCGACAGCTAACGGGTCGTTGTCAACAGCTAAAACCCTATTTGCACCAAGTTTTTTTGCGAGTATGCCTAATATTCCGCTACCACAGCCAAGGTCTAGGACATCCATACCGGGTTTCAGGTATCTCTTTAAGTACATCGCTGACATTTTTGTCGTTTGGTGAAGACCTGTTCCAAATGCGAGTCCTTGAGGGATGCGCAGAACAATTTTATCTTTAAGATGAGATAAATCGTGTTCTAAAGGGTCAATCCAAACATCTTCAATCATCTCAAAAGGCTCAGTAATTATATTTTTCAACCAATCTTCTGGTTTACTCTCGCGTGTACCAACAAAAGATAAACCAATTTCTAATAATTGATTTTTCAAGGAACTTAAATCGTCCATATATGGTGAAACAACAGCGAGGAATTTTCCCTCGCTGCTATCTATTATGTAATAATCGTATTCGCCATAAAGTAGATCGTCCACAAATTCTAACTGTTCATCTTTTATATTAAATATCCACTCTTTAAAACTTTTATTCAGATATAACCCTCCTCATAACGTACGTTGTTGTTCTTGGGAGATACGCAACGGGGTCATTTGCTTCTCCATATTTTCTAACTTCAAAGTGTAGATGTGGACCTGTTGACGTACCAGTACTTCCGGACCTTGCTATGAAATCACCCTTCTCAACTTGCAATCCAACGTAAACGTTTATCTTGGAAAGGTGCGCATAATACGTTTCAAAACTTCCATGATCGATTATTATTAAATTGCCATAGCCGCTCATCCAACCTGCATATTTTACGACACCAGACTTCGAAGCAAAGACCGGTGTACCTGTTGGCACGGAAATATCTACTCCTGTATGGAAAAGGTTCTTGCCGTATATTGGATGTATTCTCCAACCAAACTCTGAAGTTATTCTTCCATAAACGGACCATATGAAATCAGATATTTGAGCAAAAGATGTATTTGTTTTTCCCAATGGTACAAAAACTTCTTTATTTGCTGGTATTGTTGAACCAATAGATGGATTAACTGTGACTATCTCTTCAGGATCAATGAAAAAATACTTAGCAAGTTCTGATAAACTAATACTCTTAGTGCTTTTGAACATTATACCTGGGACAACAGGTACTTTAATTGAACTCCCGGCTCTTAAATTTGATGGCGCTAACCCTGTATTCCAATCAAGAAGTATAGGAATTGGTATACCAAACCCCTTTGAAATACTATAAAGAGTATCCCCCTTCTGAACTTGATAGTTTATATAGAAAGGAAAGATTGTTGCTACTATTGATATCAGCGCTAAAGCTAATATTTTTCGCATTTCTCCCACCCCTTAGTTTATTTGTTACAAAAAATCCTGTTATATTTTACCATAAAAATTTTCTTTGTCAAAATCAAGGCTTAATCTTGTAAAAAATGAAGAAAAGTTGTCGAAATCCTTATTTTTTCTTGATATAAGTCAATAATGCAAGAATATCAGCCGGGGTTACTCCGGGTATCCTTGAAGCTTGACCTATGGATAAAGGCTTGATTTTTTCAAGCTTTTCGCGCGCTTCTGTTGATAGATTAGGCACTTCTGAAAAAATTACGTTAACAATAGGTAAATTTTCGTATTCCTCAAATATCTGAACTTGCTCTAGCATGGAGTTTATATAACCTTCGTACTTTAGTTGTATTTCTATTTGTTCAATTACATCCGTATCGCTTATTGGTTCAGGATCTAAATGTTTCAAAGCGTTGTAACTAACTTCCGGACGTCTAAGTAATTTTGCAAGCCTTGTACCTTCTGTTAATGGTGTTGTCCCCAAAGACTGTAGTAATTCATTTACACTGGATGATGCTGGTACTTTTACGTTTTCGAGTCTTTCGATATGGTATTTGATGTTATTTTCTAAGTTTATAATTTTGTCATAGAACCATCTTGGAATCAGCCCAACTTGGTAGCCGTATTTTGCAAGTCTTAAATGCGCGTTGTCATGTCTTAATAGCAATCTATATTCTGCTCTGGAAGAGAGTAATCTGTAAGGCTCATCTACTCCCTTTGTGACTAAGTCATCTATCATTACTCCGATATAACTTTCTGAGCGCTTTAGAACAATAGGCTTTTCACCTCTTAATTTTAATCCCGCATTTATTCCTGCTATTAATCCTTGTGCTGCCGCTTCTTCGTATCCGCTTGTTCCATTGATTTGCCCTGCAAAATAAAGATTTTCAATGATTTTTGATTCGAGTGTAGGGTAAAGTTGAGTTGGGTCGATGTAATCGTACTCAACTGCGTATGCTGGCCTTACGATTTTAACATTTTCTAGGCCTGGGATTGTTCTGAGCATCTTTATTTGGGCAGCATAAGGCAAACTGGTAGATAATCCGTTAAGGTAGTATTCTTGAGTGTCTTTACCTTCTGGTTCGACAAATATTTGATGACTTTCCCGCTCAAATTTTACAACTTTATCTTCTATCGAAGGACAATATCTTGGCCCTTTTGCCTGTATGAGTTTTACTTCACCGTATAACGGGGAAAAGATTAAATAGTCTCTTATTATCTTGTGAGATTCAGGTGTAGTGTGGGTTAGCCAGCAAGGATAGTCTTTTTCTAATACTTTAGGCTCATTGAAATGAGAAAATGCCCACGGTTTATCGTCAGTATCTTGTCTTACCATTTTTGAAAAATCTATACTCTTCTTAAGCACACGAGCAGGCGTGCCTGTTTTAAATCTTCCAACCGTAAATCCAAGTTTAATCAAAGAATTCGTCAAGCCGCGTGCCGAAAAGTCCCCCATTCGTCCAGCTTCCATCGTTTCTCGACCAATAAATATCTTTCCCCTAAGAAAAGTACCAGTCGTTAATATGACAGCTTTAGCCATATAATCTATTCCGAAGCTATCGACAACACCTTTCACCTTACCATTTTCAACAAGTATTTCCTCAACAATTCCGTATCTTATTAATAAATTTTCTTGTTCTTCCAATTTTCTTTTCATGGTTCTTGAGTAAGAATATTTATCGATTTGAGCTCTGAGTGCTTGCACAGCGGGTCCTTTGCTTGTATTTAGCATTCTTACATTTATCATTGTTTCATCAGTAGTCTTTGCCATTTCTCCACCAAGTGCGTCTATTTCTCGAACAACGATACCTTTAGCCGAGCCACCAATGGCTGGATTACATGACGCCCATCCAATGTTGTCTGGGTTACCTGTTATAAGTAGTGTTTTAAAACCCATGCGCGCACTTGCAAACGCAGCTTCTATACCAGCATGTCCACCACCAACAACTATTACTTCAAATCTATAATCATCATCTGGACGTGTAAAAAAATTCATATTATTCCTCCTTTGTCTCTTTGCCTCCAATGAAGACGGATATCGGTAAATTGGTAAATGGATCATCTTCATATAAGCAAAAATCAGCTAAATATCCCTCTTCTATTTTTCCAGCTTTTATATCAGCCATCCTAGCTCCGTTTTCGGTGTAGAGTTTTATCGCATCTGCTTTTGAAAAACCCATTTTCAGTGCACTTTCCAAAACATACCTTGGATCAACTGGTGAAACAGGCGAATCTGTTGAAAATGCGATATCGTAACCAGATTGGTACATTTTTAAGAATGGATAAGCCAATTCATAGCGAACGTATATTAGCATATCTAAGTCTTCGTAATAAAAGTGTGGTTGGACAGATAAATAAAATTTTTTCAATTTTCCAAAATCGTCCATTTTTACAAATTGAAGATGTATGAGTCTGTGTTTTTGCTTAACATCGTGCTTTTCAAGAATTGTGATAATTTTGTGTAAAGCCTTGTCACCAATGGCGTGTATGTTCAATTGCAAATTATTTTTTTCAGCGTAGTTTATAATCTCATCGATATTTTCAGGCACAGTGAAAAGCCCAAAATCATTAGTATCAACGTATGGTTCAAACATATAAGCAGTTCTGGCACCAAGTGAACCATCCGCGTAAATTTTTATTCCTTTGACTTTTGAAATTCCAAATTCTCCGAATTTGTATTTCCAAGGTTCGTTTGTACAAAGTTTTTCAAAAACCCTTATCTGGCTTTTTTCCAAAAGTTTTTTCAGAGATTCAAAGGATATTCCGTGGAAATCATCCGAATGTACTTGTGTTACACCATATTTCAGAAATTCTTTTTGACCAATTCTGAAAGCATTTTCGTAAAACTCATCACCAAAATATTTCCATACTTGGTCGATAGCACTTTCGTATATTAAATTCTCTTTGTAATTTAACTTACTTTTGAGGTAGTTATTTATCCAAGCTACATGACCACATTTTCGAACTAATATTATAGGTTTTTGAATAATATTTGCTAGTTGTAAATAATAATTTTCAGGTAACTCTTCCCAACCACGTGCAATGATAAAATTTTCTTTGACATTAGGGCTTAATATGTCTTCTATTTTTTCTTTTGACATATCATGTGTTAGAATCTTCATACCTGTGCCAATGATATGTGCGTGGGAGTCAACAAAACCGGGTAAGACAAACAGACCTGTGGCGTCAACCACAGGTCCAGCTTCCGTGTAATTATTAGCATTCACGAATTGCCCATTTTGTATAAATAAATCTTTTTTTTCAAAAGATCTCCCGTTCCAAACCAATCCATTTTTTACTATCATTTTTCATCACCTGGCTTGCAAAGTCTTAACTTAAAGATATTAAGACAACAAGCCAGCTAATTTTACTAAGTCCATATCCAATCTTTTCTTTTCTTTCAGAACCTCATCGAGCTTGACGGTAACAATTTTTCCACCTTGTAAAGCTGTCATCACGTAACTTTCTCCGTTCATAAGGGCATCGACTGCGGCTACTCCCATTCTTGAAGCTAATAATCTATCAAATGCGGTTGGAGAACCACCTCTCTGGATATGTCCAAGGATCGTTATTCTTGTTTCATAGCCAATTCTGTGCTCGAGATGTCTTGCAACTGTGTAAGCGCTTGCGGCACCTTCAGCGACCACAACAATACAATTTATCTTGCCTCTTTCTCTTTCTTGCAAAAGCTTGTTGCCTAACTCCTCGTAGTTTACAGGTACTTCTGGTATAATAATCGCTTCTGCACCTGTGACAAGACCACTAACAGTTGCTATATATCCAGAATGTCTACCCATAACTTCTATAATGAAAGCTCTTTCATGCGATGTTGCAGTGTCTTTAAGTTTTTGAATAGCATCAACAACAGTGTTTAAACAGGTATCTACACCAACACTCATATCTGTCATTGCGATATCGTTGTCGATAGTTCCTGGGATACCAACAACTGGGATTTTTTGTTCTTCTTCAAGAAACATAGCACCATGTAAACTACCTTCTCCGCCAATTACGACAAGTCCTTCAATGCCGTGTTTTTTCAAAATCTTTGCAGCCTCTGCTCTTGTTTCTTTTCTAACGAATTCCGGACATCTGCTCGACCTAAGAATCGTTCCACCTTTTTCCATGATGCCACCAACGGAAGCAAATGTCATTTCTTCTATGTCTTCGTCTAAAAGACCTGCGTAACCTCTTTTTATACCATAAACCTCAAGTCCTTGCTTAATACCATACCTAACAACTGCACGTATAGCGGCATTCATTCCGGGAGAATCTCCACCACTTGTCATAACAGCTATTCTCTTCAAGTCAATCGCCTCCTTTAGTTGAGCTTCAGTCAAATAAATAAGCGCCATTAATGAATTATAACACGTTTTATTGGATTAGTCTACTATCGCTTGCTATTTCTTTTTCTTTCTCACTCTTTCTTTTCCTTCCGAAAGATTGTGTGAATGTTTTAATGTTTGCACAACGTAGTAGTTCACAGTACCGCGTGGATATTCGTAATTTTTATTCATCTCGCCTGCGGGTTTGTCTGTCATAATTTCTATTGCTTCGTCTACTTCGTCAACTGTCCATATGTGGAATTTACCTTCCCTTATAGCTTCAATCACTTCATCATCGAGCACAAGATTTCTAACATTTGCCTTAGGAATTATAACTCCCTGTGTTCCTGTTAAACCTTTGAGTTTACAAATTCTGTAAAATCCTTCAACTTTTTGTGTTGTACCGCCAACAGGTTGAACGTGACCATGTTGATTAATTGAACCAGTGACTGCTATATTTTGTTTTAATGGGACTTTTGAAAGTGCGGAAATTATCGCTAAAACCTCGGCTAGTGATGCACTGTCGCCTTCTACATAACTGTAAACTTGTTCGAAGGATATGGAAACCCCTACAGAAAATGGGACTTTTCTTGCATACTTACTTCCAAGGTAACCAGTTAGTATCATAACCGCTTTACTGTGAATTTGCCCGCTTAAATCTGCTTCTCTTTGTATGTCTAATATTCCAGACGTACCAAGGTACGTTTTGGCGGTTATCCTTACAGGCAATCCAAATTCGTAATCGCCAAAGTTTACAACGGTGAGTCCATTTACTTGGCCAACGACTCTACCTGAGACATCTATCATTATATCTTCCTTTTTAAACATCTCGTCGTATTTTTCAACAATTAATTTCATTCGTTCTTCTCGTTCTTTTAATGCTTTTTTTACGTCTTCATGGTCTATATATTTGGAATTTCTTTCGTTTGCAAAATAATTGGCTTCTTCTATCAAATCAATTATAGAACCTAATCTCATCGAAAGTTTTGTTTTATCACCTGAGAGTCTCATCGAATACCAAACTGTTTTCTCAAGTGCGCTCTTCTTTAATGGCAATATTTCTTTTGATTTCACATAATCTGCAACAAAAGAAAGTAAATCTTTAACATTCTCTACAGTTGTATCGATTTCCCAATCGAGTTCCACTTTTACTTTAAAGAGTTTTTCAAAATCTGGGTCATATTCGTATAGAATTTCGTAAATTTCAGGAGTACCTATTAAAATGACCTTTAATTTTAACGGAACAGGGTCAGTTTGCAGAGATGCGATAACTGAATAGCCGTATGCCGTATCTATATTTTCTATTTCTAATTGTTTCGAAAAGAGCACCTTTTTCAGTCTATCCCAAACGAATGGATGAACAAGAAGTTCTTGAGCATCGATTATTATATACCCACCATTTGCAATGTGTAGTGCTCCCGGTTTTATAAGACCAAAATCTGTATATAACATACCATCTCGTTCTATGTATTCTATTTTTCCAAAAAGATTGTGATAAGTGGGTGTATCTTCAAAGACGACAGGCGCTGAGTTCAAAGCGGAGTTATCGACTATCAAGTTAATTGAATATGCACGTTTGAAATAGTATTCTAAATCTTGGATTTTCTTTGATGAAGTAACTTTTTCAATTATATCTTCTTTTATTCTATGGATAAATTCAATTACATCACTGTATGGATATTTCTTTTCGATATTAGAAAAAAGTTCCTCTGTTGCAAATAATAGGGCGTATCGGTTTAAGTCTCTTATCCTTTCTTTGTATTTAATTTCAAGCTTTCGAACATTTTCAATTGCTGCATCTATCAGGAGTTCAACCTTTTTTTCATTTTCTTGGTAATATCTTTTTTCATTATCACTTAATATTTCAAATTCTTCATCTTTTAATATCTTCCCATCTTTAACAGGGTAATAGTTAATACCTGTTGATGTTATTTTTATTGCAAATCCAAGAGCCGATGCTTTTTGCATCAATTCTTGGGTGAATATTTCCTGTTGTTGCTCAAAATCGTAATCTATTTCCCTCCGCCTTGCTTTATAATCTTCGCTTTCAAATATTTTTGTTATCTTCTCAGTGAGTGTTTCAACAAGTTTTTCCATATCCTTTTTTAAATCTATTCCTTTTCCTGATGGTAAGAATATCACTTTTGCTCTCATCGGATTTTCAAAATCCATAACGTAAGCTACGTCAGGTGGAACTGGTTTTCTCTGTGCATATTCATTTACAAAATGCCTAACGAAAGTCTTTCTTCCTGTTCCAGAAGGTCCAACAACGAAGATATTGTAACCTTCTCTTTCCATATCAAGTCCAAATCTTAGAGCTTTAACTGCCTTCTCACGACCAATAAATGACTGAACTTCTTTTATGTCCTCAGTCGAATTTATGTTTCCCAACATATTGCTATCAACAGCTAGTTCTTCAACTCTAACTTTTCTCAAAGGCATTTATCTCGACCCCCTTTGGAACAAAAGAATACTTCCCATCTTCTTTTAAAGCAAAATAAGTACTTCCAGAACCCGTAAGTGCTGCTGGAAAATCTCTTCTCAAGGATTCGATTTTTTCAAGCAAGTCCATTGGTATTACTCTCTCAAAGATATTATATGTACCTTTTTTAATCATTTCGAAATTTCGTGTTTTGTAAAAATCGTACAATTCTTCTGGTGTAATTGGTGCTTTTCCAAACCATTCCGCTTTGAGTTTACTGTACGCTTCTTTTGTAGAGATAGAAAAATTTGGTAAGTGCAAATCGACTTTGAATTTACCAAAATTTGTCAAAGGCTCAACTGGAAGAATAACTTCTCCCCTTCCTTTAACGATAGCTGTACCTCCAAACAAGAAAAATGGTACGTCACTTCCAACTTTTTGTGCAATTTTTAGTGACTGCTCTTTTGATATTATTCCAACTTTTTCAAGTGCTATTATAAAACCTGCTGCGTTGCTACTGCCTCCGCCAAGTCCACCACCCATAGGAATATTTTTTTGTAAATTTACATAAACATTTTTGTTATCGCAATTTACTAGTTCCCATACGGAATTGAGAATGTTGTTTCCTATATTAACATTTGAGTTAATTAATAACTTACCTTTGCCATCGGATAACGTTATATCCATCTCATCAAATAGTGAAATGTTTTGAAAAAGAGAATTTATCTCATGATATCCATCTTGCCTTTTTCCTAAAACATCAAGGCACAGATTTAACTTTGCATATGTTCTAAGTACAATGCGGTAACTTTCGCCCATCCTTCCATCTCCTCTAAGTAATCGGATAGTTTTCTCGAACGAATTTCTATAAAATTCTCAGGTTCGGCAAGACCATGGTATTTAACATGCGCTATATACAAAACACCAACGTGGACACGGCTTACAGGATTTTCAATTTCATTTATCAATCCAATATATTCGATGTTTTCCACGGAAACATTCACTTCTTCCTTTAATTCTCTCCATAGACCATTTTTCAAACATTCTACAGGGTCAGTTGAATCTTCCACGTTTAAATGACCACCAACACCCAAAGTTATTAAGTTATGGAGCCGTTTTTCCGTTTGATTAGTTGTTCTTTTAAAAAATATATATTCATCATTTTCTTTCAAAACAATGTATGGAATTACTTGCCTTGTGGATTCATCGTATTCTGCAATTGAACGCTCAACGAAAAAACCATTTTTTAAGACCTTTAAAAATTCGTCTTCTGGTACTTTGACAACTCCCGTTTTTCCATCACATAATCTCTCAACATCAGTCGTTTTAATTACTAAGACTTTTTCATCCATATTTCCCATAACTGCAACCTCCATGAGATTAGTATTCTTTTTAGTATTCTTTTACATCGTTTATCAACAATTCTTTAGCGATATCTTTGTCTATTTTGCTTGCTATTAAACCAATTGCGGCAAATATATACCTTTCATCCCTAAATAATTTAATATTTTCTGACGGAAGTAGCTCCATTGGATGCAACCTAGAAAGATGTCTGATACTTTCAAGGGCTTCTTTTGCATATTTTGACCTTGAAAGAAATCCACCAGTACCAAAGACATATTTAACTGCCGTTAAATCTTTTCCTTCTGCTATTGTTTTTCTTCCTGTTGGTGTGTAAAGATGTTTTTTACTTCCCGCGTGTCTTCTTATACCTTGTTGCACGCAGAATGTTGCAAGTTTACTTATAAAATATTCATCCCTGTCACCTTGTGGATATGGACTAATTCTACTTAATAGTTCATCATAATCTTCAAATTGCTTTCTCAAATTTTCTTCTCCCATCATTTCTATGACGTTATGTGCGTTTACATACAAGCCCAAATCACCTTCAACAGTTCTTTTTGCAAACGGTTCAGGTGAAATCATCATCTCCTGAATTTCTGGAGAACCTTCTGTGACTGAATCGACATCTGTTGTGGCCCCACCGATATCTATTGTTAAACAATCACCGAAATGTTCGTATGCAAGTTCTGTTGTTTTCATAACAGCTGCAGGGGTTGGGATAATTTCGTAATTGACCATATCTTTTATTTTTTCCATTCCCGGTGCTTTGATTATATGCTCTGCGAAGACCTCTTTTATAACGTTCCTAGTTGGTTCAACGTTTAAGTAATCTATCCTTGGGTAAACATTCTCTGTGATGTAAACTTTCTTACCGGCGCTTGATAATATATACTCTACATGCTCAGCTGCTGCAACATTACCTGCGTAAATTATCGGAACATCTAAATCAAGTTTTGCAAGCATTTTTGCGTTATGAACCACAGTCTCGCTTTCACCATAATCTACGCCACCGGCTAATAAGATGAGCTTTGGTTGGATAGATAGAATTTTCTTCAAATGAAAATCGTCCATCTTTCCGGCAGTAACGTACTTTATTACCGCACCAGCACCAAGCGCAGCTTCACGTGCAGCCCGAACAGTCATATCGTACACAAGACCGTGAACGGTCATCTTTAACCCACCAGCTGCACTACTTGTTGCAGCAAATTTTTCCCACGAAATTTTACTACCTATTTTCTCTTCCATCTTCTTCAACGCAGTTTCTATACCTATTGTTACATCGCCTTCGTTCACAGTTGTCCAATGTTCGGCTTGTGCAATTACTTTAGGTTTAATTCCAAAATGGAAAGCTGTTAAAACAGTTGTTGTTGAACCTATTTCGGCAAATAGCAAATCAACTTTCTCAGTTTTCATACCTATCTCCCTTTCTTTAACGATTTTAAATAATTTATCCAATACAATTATACACCTTATAAACAAATTTTTCGAATGAAATTTTACGTAAAGTAACTCATCATAGTTGTTTTAAATACCATGAATATATTGAATACTATGAAAAATCATGAAAAAAATAGAGATTTGAAGATTTATTTAATTTTGGATAATTTATTTCTTTCTGAAAGAAATATTTTCAGGTATGCTGTATTTTGTTTCACAGATTTTATATGGTATATTTTTGACAACGAAATTGTGATATACCCACACTAAAAACAGGGAGGTAGAAGTTATGAAAAAGTTTTGGCTATTAGGTATTCTTTCAGTATTGTTACTTTCTGCGGTTTTAAACTTTGCAGTTGATGTTGGTATAGTTCTTCCAACTAACGTCGAACCAAGATGGATTCAAGACGAAACAAGGTTTAAAGAACTTTTGAAAAACACGAAGTACTCTGTTGAAATTTTATTCAGCCAAGGTTCACCAGCTAAGGAAAGAGAAAACGTTGAAGCCTTACTTTCAAAAGGTGCGAAAGTTATAATTATTTGTCCACACGACGCGGTTGCGGCAGCAGCAACGGCAGAACTTGCAAAGAAATCAGGAGCCTACGTTATTTCTTATGACAGACTTATCATGAACACATCAGCAGTCGATTACTATGTAACATTTGATAGTGTTGAAGTTGGTAGAGCAATGGGTAGATTCCTTGTTCAAAATGTAAAATCAGGGACAAAGAATAATCCATTGTATCTCTACGCAGGGGCACTTTCGGATAACAATTCATTCTTATTCTTCCAGGGCGCTTGGGAAATTCTCCAACCAGAAATTGCAAAGGGTACTTTTAGAATTATAAACTCCAGTGAAGCAGAAAAGGTTAAAAATAAGAAAGATTTAACGAGAGATGAAATGGCAAGAATTATAGGTCAAGTTACAACAAACTGGGACTTTAACGTTGCGAAGAAGAAAGCTGAGGATGATCTTACAAGAGCAAAAGCAACGGATAAAGGAACAGTCTACATTCTTGCACCAAATGATGGTACAGCAAGGGCTATAGCCGATGCCTTCAGAACAGATAAAGATGTTAAGGCATATTACATCACGGGTCAAGACGCAGAAAAAGCATCAGTACAATACATAATCGATGGAAAACAATCGATGACAGTATTCAAAGATACAAGAGTACTTGCTGGCGACGCAATAAAAGTTGCTCAACTTCTCTTAGAAGGTAAGAAACCAACAACAACGGCAACATATGACAACGGAAAAATTAAAGTACCAGCAATCCAATCAGAAATTCAAGTTGTTACAAAGGACAACGTTAAGAAAATACTTATCGATTCAGGGTACTACAAATCTTCAGATTTCAAATGGTAATAAAAATTTGCTATAATTCATAATTTGAGCAAGGTGGCGTGAAACACCGCCACCTTGTTCTTAGAAATTTAATAAGAAACTTTTTATATCGAAGATATTGAAAAATTTGACATGTGAGGTGAAGTTAGGGGATGAGTGAGTACATACTTGAAATGAAAAAGATAACAAAAACTTTTCCGGGTGTGAAAGCCCTTGATAATGTTGATTTCAAAGTGAAACGTGGAGAGATTCATTGCCTTGTTGGTGAAAATGGTTCGGGAAAATCAACACTTATGAAAATTCTTAGTGGTTTCTATCCTTATGGTGAATACGATGGTGAAATAATCTTTGATGGTAAAGTCCAAAAATTCAAGCATATCCATGATAGCGAAAAAGTCGGTATTGTAACTATTTATCAAGAGCTTGCGTTGATTCCAGAACTTACTGTATATGAGAATATCTTCCTTGGTCATGAGATAAAAGATAAACTCTTTATAGATTGGAACAAAACAATCAAATCAGCAATTGATGTGCTCCAGAAAATAAAGCCAGATTTAGATACTTCAAGAAAAGTTAAAGACCTTGGAGTTGGCCACCAGCAGATAGTGGAAATAGCTAAAGCGCTTACTAAAAATGTTAAATTGCTGATTTTAGATGAACCTACTTCTTCGCTTAATGAAGACGACAGCGAAAATCTTTTAAAAATAATAAAAGATCTGAAAAACCATGGGGTAACATCTATATTAATATCCCATAAGCTTAAAGAGGTTATAGAAGTTGCCGACAGTATAACTGTACTCAGAGATGGAAAAATGGTTGCATACCTTGATAAAAAAGAAGAATTTACAGAAGCAAATATAATTAAATACATGGTTGGTAGAGAAATTGAAGATATTTATCCGAAGAGAAAGAAAAGAGAATTTGGTGAGAAAATTTTTGAGATAAGGAATTGGAAGGCTTTTGATCCAAAGCTTGATAGATATGTTGTTAAAGATGCTAACATGTACGTTAGAAAAGGTGAGATTGTCGGTATTGCAGGTCTTATGGGAGCAGGACGTACAGAGCTTGCTTTAAGTTTATTTGGAAATGCAAAAGATTACAAAGTTGAGGGTGAGATGTACTTTGATGGTCAGTGGAGAAGATTCAAATCACCGAGCGAAGCTATAAAATCAGGTTTTACATACCTTTCAGAAGATAGAAAAGTACTTGGGTTGATTCTAGATTTCGATGTTAAGACAAATACTACACTTGCAGGGTTAAATAAGTTAAAGAAAGGCTTATTTATAGACGAAAACGAAGAAATAATCATTGCTGAAAAATATAAGGAATCACTAAGGATTAAAACGCCGACAGTTGAACAAAAGGTTATGAATTTGAGCGGTGGAAATCAACAGAAAGTCGCAATTTCAAAATGGCTGTTTGTTAAGCCAAAATTACTTATCCTTGATGAACCAACAAGGGGTATAGATGTTGGTGCCAAATATGAAATATACGCACTGATGAATAAATTAGTTGAGGAAGAAGGAATGAGTATCGTAATGATTTCATCTGAATTACCAGAAGTTCTCGGTATGAGTGATAGGATATACGTTATGTCTGGAGGAAAAATAGTTGGTGAACTTGACAGAACGGAGGCAACTCAGGAGAAGATAATGGCAATGGCTGTTGAATATTAATTTTATTGATTAAAAATAAAAAAGGAGGATGCAGTATGGGATTTTTTGGTGAACTAAAAGTGCTTTTGAAAAAGAATATACGTGAGTACGGGATGTACATTGCACTTGGTTTTATAATGGCAATATTTACTATTCTTACAAATGGTTTGTTCTTTTCTTCAAGAAATATAAGTAACCTTTTCAATCAAATGGGGTATATAGCTGTTCTTGCTGTAGGTATGACACTTGTTATAGTTATACGCCATATCGATTTATCAGTTGGATTTATGGCAGGTTTTTTAGGTGCAATAGCTGCAAGGTTGCTTAGAGATGGTTTGCCTGTTATACCCACAATTCTTATTGTAATTGGACTTGGAACTATCTTTGGGCTTATGAATGGATTTTTAGTTGCAAATGTAGGATTGCCTGCATTTGTTGCTACTCTTGCAGGTATGATGATTTTCAGAGGTGCTCTCTTGTTATTTACGCAAAGTACAGGTACAATTATTGTAATGAACGATAATTTTAACCAAATAGGTAATGGATACATACCGGAATTGTTTAAAATTGGTGAATTGCATGGTTTAACGATAGTTGTGGGTTTGGCTATAGTTACTTTGTACATTTTGAATGAAATAAAAGTTAGAAATAACAAGTTAAAATATAACTTTGAAGTACTTTCGATGAGAATGTTTATTTTGAAAATACTTTTTGTTAGCGCAATAATATTTTATGTATTTTGGGTATTGGCAAATTATAATGGTCTTTCTTGGACATTTGTTATAACACTCCTAATAACTTTTGTGTACCATATTATGACGACTAAGACTGTACTTGGTAGGCACATATACGCAGTTGGTGGAAATCCAGAAGCGGCAAAACTTAGTGGCATAGATGTTAAAAAAATCACACTTTTTGTGTTCGGTTCAATGGGATTTTTGACTGCAATATCTGGGATTTTGTACACGTCAAGATTGCAATCAGCAACCCCAGACGCTGGTACTTTGTTTGAACTTGATGCAATTGCTGCTGCTTATGTTGGTGGTGTTTCTGCTGCTGGTGGAGTTGGTAAAGTAGCGAACTCACTTATCGGTGCATTAGTTATGGCTTCACTTATCAACGGTATGAATTTGTTAGGTGTTGGTATATCTTTACAATACATAATTAGAGGACTTGTATTGGTATTTGCTGTTGTCTTTGATATCAAGACAAGAAGCAAAGTTAGCTAAAATTAGCTGAAAGATAAATATATTTCTTTGGGAGGAATTATTTCTGAAAAAATACTACACTCAACAATGAAAGAAAACAATTACTTTCTTATATTAAGAACGATATTTCACAACAAAACGATAGATCGTGTTAGTCTTACGAAAATAACAGGGCTATCTCCGAGTACTGTTACAAGGTGCGTTACTCAACTTCTCGAAAGAGGCGTGATAACTGAAACAAGTCGTTTAGAAGAAAAAACTGGTGTTGGAAGGAAATCAATAGGATTAGCAATAAATCCAGATGCACTAAAAGTTTTATTAGTTGATATTGGCGCTCAAAATACAAATTATGCTCTTGGAATGGCGAATGGAGAATTTGTAAAACTTGAATCGGGGAAGACACCAAATAGTTTTGATGAGATAATTGATAACGTTAATTCATTAACAAAAAGTTATAACGATGTTGAGGTAGTTGCGTTTTCCATACCCGGTATGGTTGATACAGATAACGATACTATTCTATTTGTACCAAGCAAAGGGTGGAAAAACATAAAAATAGAGATTCCAGAAAAGGTAATTTACGCAGATAACGAAGCAAATCTTGCGATGATAGCGGAAGCGTTTCAAAGAGAAGAAGTGAGAAAATCAAAAAGTTCTGTCTTTGTAACAATTAGAGAGGGACTTGGTACAGGTTTGTGGATAAATGGAAATATATTCCGTGGTCCGTCTTTTACAGCTGGTGAATTTGGTCACACGATATTTGATTTAAGTAGTAATATCAAGTGCCGTTGTGGGAACAACGGTTGCATGGAAGGTTACGTTTCTATCACCTCATACTTTGGTAAGTTGCAAAAAGATTGGGGAAAATACCTGAGCGATTTGTACTTAAGAAAGGATAAAAGAATGCAAGAATACATCGAACTATTAGCTAAAGCACTTATGAATATAGTGAATTCTATAAATCCAGAGTACCTTATAGTTGGTGGTGAATTGTCGGGACTGCCTTTGGATTTTTACAAAGATTTGGAATACAAATTGAAGTCGAAAGTGCTTGAACATTCAGCAAGTATATTAAAAGTTCTGCCAGCAACCTTTACACATGATACTTACTTATATGGTGCGCTTTATGCAGTTATTGAAGAATATTTCATACCAAATGTTATAACAATTATAAGTTAAACTTGTATAGCTAAAAACAAGCTAAAAACATAAAGCCCAGGTTAACCCTGGGCTTTGATTTTATAATTTGGTAATTTTCGCTATCTATTAGAATTTTACTTCTGGTGCGTTTTCTGCACCTGGTTTTGCTTCAAAGTACTGTTTTTCTGTAAATCTACTACCGGCAATTAAGAAATATGGGAATTTTTTGATCAATGTGTTGTATTCTTTAACCGCTTCGTTGTAATCTTTTCTTGCAACTGCTATTCTATTCTCTGTCCCAGCAAGTTCGTCCATGAGCTGTCTGAAATTTGCATCTGATTTTAACGTTGGATAATTTTCAACGATAACAAGTAATCTCGATAGCACATTCGAAAGTTCGGCATCTGCTGTTGCTTGTTCTTGAGGTGTTTGCGCACCGGCAAGTTTTGCTCTTGCGTTTGCTATGGCTTCAAAGATTTCTCTTTCCTGAGCTGCGTAACCTTTGACCGTTTCGACAAGGTTTGGAATCAAGTCAAGCCGACGTTGGAGTTGATTTTGAATTTGACTGTACTTTTCATTAACATTTTGTTCCAAAGCGACCATTTTGTTATACGCACCGATTATCCAAAACACTATAATTAAGATAACAACAACAATACCTAAAATTACCAAAACACCTTTTTTCAAAAAATCGCCCCCTAAGTGCAGTATAGTTATGTACACTAAAGATTATACCACAACTTATGTTTTTTTACTAAAATAATGTTATTTCCCTTTTTTCATCAACTCTTCCTATTATATCTCCAAAGCACTCGCTAGCAACTTCTTCTGCATTTTTTTCATCTGTAACTAATATCATTCCATAGCCCATGTTGAATGTTTTTAACGCTTCTTCAGTTTCTACGTATTTTAATATCCATTTTATGTATTCTGGTAATTTAATTGAAATACTCCAGCCTTTATCTTTGATTATTCTTCTAAGCGCTCTTAGTATTCCTCCTCCGGTTACGTGCGCTATAGCTTTAACTTTGTCGAATACTTTTGGTACTTCTTTGTATATTTTTGTTCCAGCTAATAAATCAAATGGTAAATTGCTTATATCTATATTTTCATCTGACAGTATCTTTCTTATCAAAGACCACCCATTTGAATGAAATCCACTTGCTTTGAGGCCTATTATGACATCACCGAATTCTACGCTTTCTACAGGAATTCTTCTTTGAAGTACACCAACGCAGAAACCTGCGACATCCCAATCTTTTTCGGTATAAATTGAAGGTATTTCTGCAGTCTCTCCCGCAACTAAAGCCATATCTAGTCTTTCGAGTTCTTCTTTGAGGGACTTTATGAACTCATAGTGAGGTTTGTCTATGTGGTGTACACCTAAGTAATCTACAAAAGCCTTAGGAATAGCACCTGTGCAAATTATATCGTTGTAATTCATTCCAATCAAATCTTTTGCTGCATCGTTCCATCTTTGATGTTCTATATGGAGCAGGAGTTTTGAACCAACTCCATCAGCTGTTAAAACGACTGGTGGATTTGTAAAATTAAGTATCGTTGCGTAACCGGTTGGTTCTTTCATAACCCAGTCTGGAAAGTTAATAATCGATTTTATGTAATCTGTAAACTCGTCGTTTCTTGTAACGTCTACACCTGAAGATGAATAAGTGTATTTCATTGTACTCACTCTCCTTGATAAAGCGCTATATCGTTTCTGTAAAACATTCCTTCGAATTTCACTTTTTCTATATTTCTATATGCTTTCTCACGTGCCTGGGAAAGTGTTTTTCCAATGCCAATTGAATGCAAGACTCTTCCACCATTAACGAGTAATTTTCCATCTTTTTCAGTAACTCCTGCGTAAAATATCATCCAGTCTTCGCATTCATCGTGTTCTATATAGATTTCCTGACCTTTCATAGGATTTTCAGGATATCCTTGCGATGCCAGAACAACATCTACAGAATAATTATTTGGTGTGTATTCTTCGAATCTTTCATTATTAAATGCTTTTAATATATTTTCAACAAATTTTCCTGGATCCATTGCGACAATTACTTCAGTTTCCGGATCGCCTAATCTAACATTGTATTCTAAGACATAAGGTTCATCATTTACAATCATCAAGCCTATGTAGAGAAAACCACGGTAATATATGCCATCTTCTTTTAAACCGTTAAGGGTTTTTGAAAATAGATTTTTGATTTTCTCTTTCAACTTGCTATCAATTTCAACAGGACCAAATGCCCCCATACCACCTGTATTGGGCCCTTCGTTGTTTGTAAACGCGCGTTTATAATCTCTTGTAAATGGTAGCAAAGCAAAATCTGTACCATTTACAATTGCTATTGCCGAAAGTTCCCAACCTTTTAAAAATTCATCCACAACTACTGGACCTTTTACATTCGGTATCAGTTGCCCTTTGATTAGTTTTTGCCCAATATCCATAGCTTCATCGAAAGTGTCGCAGATTACGACACCTTTACCTTGTGCAAGGCCATCGGCTTTTATCACGTAAGGCGGTTTGAATGCTTTTAGAGCGTCATATAGAGATATTTCGTCAGTTGCTATTTGAAAATTTGCGGTTAGAATGCCGTGTTTTTTCATAAACGTCTTTGCAAAGCACTTTGAACCTTCTAATCGCGCACCTTTTGAATCAGGTCCAAAAACATTTGCTTTTCCATCCGCTATGCCTTTAACTAAGAACTCTTCAGAGCCAGGAATGACCATATCAAAATTGCTCAATTCGTCAAAGTTATTTATTTGAATATTTTTTCCTATATTTTTTGTTCCAGCATTACCGGGATAAAAATACACATCAAATCCAAATTTTTTAAATGCCCATCCTATTGCGTATTCCCTACCACCGCTTCCAAGTATGCAAATCCTCTTTACTTTCTCCTTTAAATTCTCCATTGTTATTACCCCTCTTCGATTTTTCATTTAGTTTCAATGCCTAAAAACTCTGATAGGTGATTTATAATACGTTATCCCTTTACTTTTTGCAAATTCCAATACTTCTTCATCACGTATAGAGCCAAGCGGAGCAACAACACATTTAACTCCTGCGTTTATAAGTATCTCAAGCCCGTCTGTAAACGGAAAGAACGCATCAGAAGCCGCTATTGAACCATATGCTTTTTCACCTGCTAAAGTGGTTGCTATCCGGCAAGATCTTTTTCTCGATGGTTGCCCACCGCCTATGCCTACTGTAACACCATCTTTAACAAGGACTATTGCGTTTGATTTAACTGCTTCGGCAACAATGAGAGTGAATTTTACTTCGTTTAAATTGAATGGTTCACCAAATAACAATTCAGGTTCGCCTTCAAACTTTCTTTCAGAAACGACAAGCCCACCAAATGCCACTTTGCCAGCGTAGGGTGTATACTCTTTTGGTTTTATAAGTCGTACCTTTTTATTGCTGAGATATTCAATTGCATCAGTTGTGAAATCAGGTGCAACGATAACTTCAAGGTATGTTTTAATAGATTTTGCCATCTCCAATGTGAATTCAAAACTTGTTGCTAATATCCCACCATAAGCTGATTCGCTATCAGCTTCTATAGCTTTTTTAATGCATTCTATCTTATCTGCTTCATCAAAGCTCTTTAAATACGCGGCACCACACGGTGTTTGGTGTTTGATAACACAAGCACCACCACCCACAAGTTTTAAGTTCTTTGCGAGTACCCAAGCAGCTTCCGCATCCAATATGTTGTTGTAGGATAGCTGTTTACCTTCGTGTAAAACTTCAAATGATAACTCTCCGTAAACGTATGCTCTTTCGTGTGAGTTTTCTCCGTAGCGTAACTCAACACTATTTTTGTGAAGTTCAATCTTATCTTTTCCTAATTCTACATTTCCAAGATTTACCAATGTTTTTTGTTCTCTTAATTCATCCATCTTTACTTCCCCCCACGTTTTAATGTTTTTAATAGTTTTTATTAAAAAGAACCTTCCTATTTTCTATTCTGTAATCCGAGTAAAGTAGTTTTTCAATAACTTGCCAATAATATTCATGTTCAAGCTTATGGATTTCTTCTTCAAATTGCTCAAAGGACCATTCATCTTTAACTTCTATAGCTTTTTGGAAAATTATTGGACCTGTATCAACACCACTATCGACAAAATGAATTGTTATGCCAGTAACCTTAACTCCGTACTCATACGCTTGTTTGATACCTTCTTTACCGGGAAAAGATGGAAGTAACGATGGGTGTATGTTAACAATTTTAGGAAAGTATTTTTTTACTATATCTTCCGGTATTATTCTCATAAAACCTGAAAGAACAATCAAATCCGGTTTAACGTTATCCAACACTTCTTCGAAATGAACATACCAAGGTTTATTTAGCTTTACAAATGGTATATCAAGTCGTTTTGCCCGCTCTATTGCGTAGCATTCTTTATCGGCAATTAATAATTCTATTTTTGCTTTAAGTTTGTTTTCTAGGCTTGCTTTTACTAACGCTTCAAAGTTACTTCCACTTCCAGAAGCACATACAACTATGCGGGGTAGTTCAGATCGAAACAGCCCATGCATATCCCTTTCACCCCGCTTTCTTCAAATACTTTTTTGTAATTCTCAACAGAAAGGTAGAATAATTTATCAGCTCCAACATACGCTTTAAGATTTTCTATATCTCTTTGGGAAGCTATTAGCTCACTTCGTCTTGACGTGTCGATTCCGTAATTACATGGTCCAACAACAGCTGGCGAATGGATGCCGACGTAAACTTTCTTTGCTCCGGCTTCTCTTACCATTTCTACGATTACTTTCATAGTGGTACCTCTTACAATGGAATCGTCTATTAGTATAACTTCTTTGTCTTGAACAACCGATGAAAGCGGAGAAAGTTTTCTTCTAACGATATCTTGTCTGTTTTTTGGCATAATGAAACTTCTACCGATGTAATGATTCCTGATAAGTCCATAATCTATCGGAATTTTTGAAGCCGTGCTGTATCCAAGTGCTCCTGAAAATCCGCTATCCAAAACAGGCACGATAACATCACCAATCACTTTATGTTCTTCAAAAAGTTTCATTCCAAGCTTTTTTCTAATCTCATGTACATTTACACCGTAAAAATTACTATCTGGACGTGCGAAATAAACAAATTCAAAAGAGCAAAATCTATCGTTTCTTTGACCAAAATAAATTATTTCCGGAGAATTTCCATCTGTGAAGAAAACTATACTCCCCGGCTCTATTTCTATGATGTCTGTGCATCCTATTGAACTTAACGCAGAATCTTCCGAGGCAACAACGTAACCGTTGTTGAATTTACCATAGAAGAGAGGTCTTATACCAAATGTATCCCTTGCTGCGGCAAGAAAAGTATCGTGGAGCATTACAATAGAGTATGCAGCTTTGATTCTGGATAGGGTCCATTGGAGAGAATCTTTTGGACTACGGTATGGGGCTATTGAAAAGTAATGGATAAATATTTCCGAATCTAATGTAGTAGAGAATATACCGCCATTTTCCATTACAAATTTCCGTCTTTCGTCAGCATCGACGATATTTCCGTTGTGTGCTAAGGCAACTCTTCCTTTGAAGGTATGAGCGATAAGTGGTTGGATTTCGTCTATAGAACCGTATGTAGAATATCTGACATGACCTATAGCGCAACTTCCAGGGATAAATTTTTCATCTGTTATTACATTTTCGACAAGTCCTTCGCCTTTGATGCTTTTGAATCCATTCACTACTATACCAGCCGATTGCTGGCCTCTGTGCTGTAATGCTAATAATAAATCATGAACAACGTTGTAAGAATCTTCAACGTTCCATGTCCCTGCTATACCACACATAATTTTTACCCCCACGGAATTTTTGATTTTTATTCTTTATTTGTAATTTTTTATTGTTTTAGGTTTTTTTAAAACTGCAGAGGGACCCCATTGGTCCCTCTGCTAAATTTCATTTCACATTTGGTATGAGTATTTTTAGTATATCTTCATTTTTAATCCTTAAATACCCTTCTTGAAGCTCTTTAAAGGCTATGCTTACAGAGTATCCATCCGGAGTTTCAACAAAAGGCTTAGCGAAGTCATTTATTGCCTCGGCTCTCTTAGCAACAACGATAGGAATTGCGTATTTATATGGAATTTTCTCAAGTAATTTATCGTATTGTATAACGAGTTTACTCAAGTTTACTCACCTCCGCAGGTTCATATTAACATATTTCATAAACGATTATATTATATTAAACGATGTTTATCAATACTAATCAATGCTAATTAATTTTTTTACTTTTGTTAAGTTTTTTTGTCGTTCATACCTTAACCTTTCAGCATATATTATCGAAGAGAGATTATGTATGGATTCTTCAAGATCTTCGTTTACAATGAGGTATTCAAATTCTGGTATGAATTTTAATTCATTCTTTGCCGTTTCCAATCTTCTTTTTATTTTGTCTTCCGTTTCTGTACCTCTTTTTTTAAGTCTTTCACTTAGTATCCCATAACTTGGAGGAGCGATAAATATAAATTTTGCACCTTGCCAATTTTTTTTAACTGTTAATGCACCTTGAACATCTATATCAAGTATAACATCAAAGCCTTTCTTTATATTCTCGGTAACAAATTGAGCGGGGGTTCCATAATAATTATCATGTACTCTTGCCCATTCAATGAATTTGTTCTCCTCGATCATTTTCTGAAACTCTTCATGTGATACAAAGAAATAATCAACACCATGGACCTCTCCAGGACGTTGCTTCCGTGTTGTACAAGATATAGAAAAAACAACACGGTCAACTCTTTCCAAAACTGACCTTATGATACTCGTTTTTCCAACGCCACTAGGTCCGCTTATCACAAATAATATGCCTTCTGAAATTTCAGCTTGTTCAATTTGTTCAATCGAACTGCTGAACATACTTTAGCCCTTTCTTATTTTTTCGAGCTGTTTTTCAATTTCAACCATTGATTCAATGAATCTTTGTGCAATTGTTTCTGGTTGAATTGCGCTTAGGATTATATGGTTCGAGTCTGTTATGAGTATTGACCTTGTCTTTCTACCATATGTTGCATCTATAAGTTTACCTTCTTCTTTTGCATCTTCCTTTAATCTCTTTAATGGAGCGCTTTCTGGATTAACGATTGCGATGACCCTGTCACCTGCAATTACGTTACCAAAACCGATGTTGATTAAACCAAACATAGGTAACACCTCCTAAGTATTGTGGGTTTTTACTATTTCTAAAGTTTATTAGAAGAAATTATTCTATATTCATTATTTGTTCTTTGAATTGAGATATTACATATTTGCCTTGGAGCGCGAAATTACTTATTTCTAATGACCTGCTTTTTGAAAGGATAGTATTAAACTCCCTTTGTATCTCTTGAGATAAAAAGTTAAGCATATCTCCAACTGGCTCATCTTTTTTCAGAAGTTCTCCGACACGTTGCAGGTGACTTTTTAGTCTTGTCAGTTCCTCACGAATATCAGCCCTATCTGCTATTATTGCTACAGCGTTCTCGAATAATTCTCTGTTTATTTCAACATCATCCGGAAGTATTTCTTTCATGTTGTTGCGAATTTTTTCGGCAACGTATTTTGGTACATCATCTGCTTTTTCAGAGATTTTTTCAACCAGTTCTTCCATCTCTTTGACCATTTTAACCAAGTCGGCTGTAATTTTTTGCCCTTCTATTTTCCGTTCTTCTATGAGTTTAATCAACGCATCGTCAAGTACTTTAATGACAGCATTCCATGCAGATTCAATTTCCTCGTTTGAAAGCTCAAATTGAAAAATATCTCTAAAGCTTAATAAATGACTCAATTCAACTGGAACGGGTATACTAAGGTTTTCCCTAATTTCAGATAATAAGTCATAGTAAGTTCTGACTAATGTATGGTCAACTGAGATTTGAATAGGTTTAATGAACCTTAACCATATTCGAACGGAAACTTTACCCCTATTTATGTACTCTTTGACCTTTGAGAAAATGTCAAGTTCTTTGGAATTTAAAAAATACGGCAACGAGACGTCTATATTTAGTCCCTTAGAATTGAGAGACTTAATTTCACACGTAATCTTATAATCATCAACAATTGTTTGGATTTTTGAATATCCAGTCATACTTTTAGGCATGTATTTTCCTCCAAAATTCGTAAATTCCAGAGATTTAATCTTTGTATTTAATATTATACACGATAATTCCAAAAAATCCAAGTATTTCACAAAAAATTAAAAATATGTGCAGAAGTTACCCTTCTGCACATTTATTCTATTATTTACAACTTAGTTTGTCGAGAATTGTTTCAGCAATTTTTTCTCCACTCAAACCATAAATTTCAAATAACAATTTAGAGTCGCCTGAAACAGGGAATTCCGAAAGTCCAAGTTTTATGAATTTACCTGGCAGTATACCAAGCTCAAAATATTTTTGAGCAATTAAACTGCCCAATCCATTGAGTACGTTATGGTCTTCGACAGTAACTACGAAATTTGAATATTTTTTCAAAATATTTTCGTCTAAATCA
Organism: Fervidobacterium nodosum Rt17-B1; assembly: GCF_000017545.1. Classification (NCBI taxonomy): domain Bacteria; kingdom Thermotogati; phylum Thermotogota; class Thermotogae; order Thermotogales; family Fervidobacteriaceae; genus Fervidobacterium; species Fervidobacterium nodosum. The sequence continues at coordinate 1,828,300 of NC_009718.1, forward strand.
TATGGGCAACTAACATTTATTACTGCAAAATTTATGCCTTTTGATTTAAGAATATCATGAGCTTTTAGCACGTTTGGGACGACGGACCCAAGACAGTAAATTACTCCATCATTGCCTTCACGTAAAACGTCCATCTTACCGTACTCAAATTTATAATTTTCATCGAAGAAAATTTTACCGTCTTCTTTTCTAATCGGTTCAAGTTTACTTCTTCCCATCGCTATTACATAATTGCCGTATTGACTTGCGACATATCTAACAGCTCTATCTGTTTGGTTTGGATCTGCTGGAACGATGACTTTAAAGCCATACCATGCCAATGGGGCACCTATATAATTAAGTGCGTGGTGTGTTTTTCCATCTTCTCCGACATCTATTCCACAGTGTGTTACAACAACCTTTAAGTTTGTATTGTTAATTGCATTTAATCTGTGTTGATTGAATGTTTCATCTACGCCAAATACGCCAAAATCTGCAAAGAAAGTAACTATGCCATCAGCTGATAAGGCTCCCGCAAGTGCTGCTGCGTTATGCTCTTGAACGCCAAGTTCAACGATTCTATCTGGTCTTTCCTTATCAAGAAAATCTAATTTTACAGAACCTTTGAGGTCGCAATCGACTGCAACAACGTTATCGTTTATCGTTGCAAGGTCAGCGATAGCCCTTCCAAGTGTACTCCTATTATCTGTTGATTTGTCATATATCCTTGGAACTCCGTTATTTATATTTATCTCATAAGAAAGTTTAACTTTTTCATGAGCTTTAACAGGCAATTTCTTTCTCAATTCTATATATTTTTCTACGTCGTTTTCTATACCTAATTGTTGTAATGCTTTCTCAAGTTCATCTTTACTTAATGGTTTTCCATGGTAGTCAGGTTTGTCTTCCATAAAATCAACGCCTTTTCCGATGGTTGTATGAGCAATTATAGCAGTTGGTTGTCCATCGTTTTTCGCTATTTTAAGAGCGGAAAGAATTTGTTCGTGGTCGTGCCCATCTATTTCTATTACTCTCCATCCAGCTGCTTCAAATTCCGACTTTATATCAACGTACATTACTTCATGAGCATGGCCACTAATTTGGATATCGTTGTAATCTACCATGACTGTTAGATTGTCAAGATTGTACTTTCTTGCTGTTCTTCTTGCCTCTTGCACTTGTCCCTTTGCACTTTCACCATCACTCATGACCACAAAGACGTGATAGTCTTTATTTTTGTATTTTGCAGCTAACGCAAACCCTACACCGGCGCTAAGCCCTTGTCCTAAATTTCCAGTTGTCCACTCGACACCTGGTATACCACGCGTTATGTGTCCTTCAAATATTGAGGCTGGATGTCTGAAACCTGCGATTACTTCTTCCCTGTTTACAAAACCATACGCTGCGAGTGTCGAATAAACACCTGGTGAGATATGGCCATGGCTAATGACTATTCGGTCTCTATTCTCATTCCAAGGATCTTTTGGAAAGACATTTGCAAAAGAATAGAGCGTTACTAAAATATCGATGGAAGACATCGAACCTCCGGGATGACCGGAATTCGCAACGTAAGTCATCTTGAGTATGTCGCCACGACACTGTTTTGATATCTCCTTGAGTTTTTCTAAATGGTCTGTCACTATAATCCCTCCATGTCTTAAATATTTCAGTTTAATTTTTATTCAAGCGCTATTTCGTAAATCTTTCTAATATCTTCTTTATTTAACGAAATAACAGTACCAAATGGCGCATGTTTAGTAGCGTGTTCAACAAGAAAATCGATATCATCTTTTTTTATACCAACTTCTTTTAAACTTATAGGAGCACCAATTGAAGAGTACCAATTTTTCAATTCTTTGATGGTTCTTTCCGGTGTAATTTCATCTTTAAGATTTAATATGTGCTTTCCAAATGATATAAGTTTGTCAGAAATTTTATCTTTAACATAAGTTAACCATGCAGGGAATATAATTGCGAGTCCGGCACCGTGCGCAACTTCTGGCTTCAATGCGCTGATAGAATGCTCGAGTTCGTGAGATGACCAATCTCCACCGTTTGTTCCCATGCCTGTTAAACCATTCAACGCAAGTGTTGTTGCCAAACAATAATTCGTCCTTGCTTCATAATTTTCTGGTTCTTTCAATATGATTTCTGTAGTTTCAATGAGCGTTTTTATTATTCCCTCGTCAATTCTATCGATTAAAGAGCTGCCAACAGTATCGAAATAGTATTCCATTACGTGGCTTATCGCATCAATAGCACCATAAACAACTTGCTCTTTTGGAAGGGAAAATTGAGTCGTTGGGTCGACTATCGAAAGTACAGGGTATGTGTACTTTGAACCAAAGTAAAATTTTTCACCTGTTTTTTCATTTGTAACAACCGCATTTCCGTTCATTTCTGTACCTGTTGCTGACATTGTTAATATAGCATACAAAGGAAGAGCCTTTTTGATGTTATATTTACCGATAAAAGCGTCCCATATATCGCCTTCATAATAAAAACCTGCTGCAACTGCTTTTGCACTGTCAACTACACTCCCGCCACCCACAGCTAAAATAGCCTGTACCTGTTCTTTTCGTGCCACTTCAATTGCCTCGTGTACCTTTGATAAAACCGGATTTGGTCTTACACCAGAAACTTCTACTTTTTCAATGCCATGTTCTGTGAGAGATCTAACAACTTTTTCGTATACACCATTTTTCTTTATTGAGCCACCACCGTACAGCAAAAGTACTTTCTTTATACCATCTTTTTTTAAATACTCGCCTATTTTCTCGACCGTACCTTTTCCAAAAACAAGCTTTGTCGGGTTATGAAACACGAAATTGTTCATCTTAGGCACCTCCTCTAATGTGATTCTTTATCACAATTATACCATAATTTAGTGATATAATTTTTGCGGAGGTGATAATACATGAGAAAATTGATAGTTATTTTGATAAGTGCCTCGGTTTTTTCGGTAATATTTGGAATAACTCTCTCTGAATATATACTAAGTTCAGGGCAGCCATCTTATGAGTTAACCACCTCTACCAATAGTATTGTGGGTGGTAAATTATTTATTTTGGATATGAAAAGCCAGATTTGGCGAGGTATCGAATGGAATCACAAAGTAGTTATATATGTACCAAAAAAACTTTTGTATAAATCTGAAGCGATACTTTTTGTTTCCGGGTCTGCGCCAAAAAATATAATTGGTGAAGCTAACAAATACTTAGGTATAGCAGAATTGGTTGGTGCGCCGTTGATAATTTTATTTGATATACCCAATCAACCACTCTTCGGTTTGCGTGAAGACGCTCTTATTGCGTACACTTTTGCGAAATACTTTGAAACTCAAGAAGAGGACTGGCCATTACTTTTACCAATGGTCAAAAGTGTGATATCCACTATGGATTGTACACAAGATTTTTTGAAATCTCAAGGGATTAAAATAGAAAAATTTCTTGTAACTGGTGCTTCTAAGAGAGGGTGGACAACATATTTAACTGGTGCAGTTGACAACAGAGTTTTGGGAATAGTTCCTATAGTGTATGATAATTTAAACATGAGGGAGCAAATGAAAAAACAACTTGAATACTATGGAACTTTTAGTGAACAGATAAGGGATTATACAAAATATGGATTTACCGAAATGGTTGCAAAATCTGAAGAAGTTCCTGAATTGGTGAAATTGGTTGACCCATATTACTATGAAATAAATGTTCCGAAATTAATAATCGCTGGTACAAATGATCCGTACTGGGTTATAGATTCTTCTGAGTTATACTTTTACGATTTGTCTGAGCCTAAATATGTCAGATTCATACCAAACGATGTTCATAACTTAAAGAATACTATGGAAGTTTTTAGCGCGATAAGAACATTCTTTATACTTTGCGTTGAAAGAAAATTACCAGATTTCAGTTGGGAGATGCTCGATGATGGTGTAAAGATAGTTACACACGATGAAGTTGAGTACGTTAAAGGTTGGTATGCTACTTCAGAAAGTTTGGATTTTAGAAAATCTAAATGGGAAAGTGTTGATTTAGAATTCCATAATCAAGATGGTATAATAACTTCATTCTTTTCAAAATCTTTTATAAATTCAATAAATACGAATATAGCGATGCTTGTGGAAGTTGGAATTGTTAAAGGAGATTATGTTCTTACTTTAACGACAATTCCAAAAGTTTACAAGAAGGCGAAATAAAAACAAAGGCTGCTTTTAAGCAGCCTTTGCTTTTGTTTTGATTATTTTATTATTTAATTTCTAACCAGCAATCGTCCATAATCAGTGGATCGTTTGGATTTCCACCACCCATAATGTACGCCTTTGGTTCTTGTTGTAATGGTCTGAATTTACTTTCAATTCCATCGTAGTCCCAACTTGTTATGTATATTGTCCAATTGGTGAAATCAGATGGATTACCGATCCAATCGCCTTTTACAATTATCTTTACCCAGCCATCTTCAACGAACACTTCTGGTGAACCGATTTGTGTTCCAAATTTATCTTTCGAAGAGCCTTTTGCAGTATAAATGGCACTAAGCCAACCTGTTGCGAAGATTTCGTAATCCCAATCCCAATCAGAAAATTCGTAATTCTGCAACGGGAGATAACTTACGCCTTTCTTATTTGGGTCGTCTATGAATATCTGATAAGTTACATGGTCAAAACCGTAAGGAGGTCCCCAGCTCTTTGTGAGATCTCTTGGTTTTATTGAGATAACCAAAGTACTGCCTATACTCTCAGCTTTTGTCTCAAGTATGTCCATTTGCCTTTTAAATGTTGCATCTGTTGGGTAAACGTAAGAATAATTTAGACCTGAATCATCGTCCATAGGGTCTTTTACTTCCGCAAGGACTTTCTTTTCTAAGGTTATATTTATTTTTATTTCTTCCGTGTACACAGTATCTTTTAATGTTTTTCCAACCGCTCTGACAAGTAATATGTGCTCGCCAGGGTCGAATTTCATAGGGTCAATTGTGAATGAGAACTTTCCGTCTTTTGGCTCAATTTTCTGCTCGCTCTCAACTTTTCTATCAATGTATAAGTAGACAGTTCTTGCGTTTGTTTCACCTTTTATTTCTCTAAGTTGCGAGATTGATTCGCCAGATTTCATTTCAAGTTCGACTTTAACGTTAGGTGTGTACACATCGCTTTTTTCAGGTGATATTGAGAATAAAGTCAAACTTCTTCCGGGTATTCTTAGAGTTATGTATCCACCTTCTTTAACAACTATAGGAGTGCTTGTTCCACCCACTATGTTGTAAATTGGTTCAAGTGTGGTGCCTGATTCATATGGTGATTTAAAATTAGTTATCCTTGGCTCGTTAGATGTGTTAAGTACAACGAATAATTCTTCTTCAGAACATTTTAATGTGTAAACTAACAATCCAGATGAGCGTTTTTCAGATAGAAGAACCTTTACCTCGCCATAACGTGTTGCCGGATGATTTTTTCTGAATTTGATTGCTTCTTGTATAAATTTATACATATCGCTATTTTGATTGAAATGATCTTCTCCGAAAGAACCCCAGCCATTTTTGAACATCGACGCGCGTGTTTCCTCAAAGTACTGTTCTGTTCCGTAATATATCACGGGTAATCCTGGTAATGTTAATATTAACCCCAAAGCTTGTTGAGTGATATTCGGGGTAACACCCTTTCCAAACCTTTCCATATCATGGTTATCTATAAATGTAACAAGCAATCCTTTTTTCAATATCTCGTTTCTTAGTTCGAGTCTGTATGCAAGGAAATCCGTGGGTTGTCCTCCTTTTATAACCCTTCTTAATTCTTCCATAAGTGTAAAATCAAGCATAGAGTTAAATCCGTGGTCAAAGAATGAAGCGATTTCTTTATCAGATTCCGACTCATATGGTTTAGAAGAGAGCCAGGTTTCCCCAAAAGCTATAAAATTCTTTTTTAAGCTGAATATTCCATCTGGAGCGTTGAAAAATTCGTCAAAGAAGGATTTTGGTACGTACATGGCTGTATCAACTCTGAATCCATCGACACCAACTTCTTGAACCCAGTATTTGTAAGAATCTTTAAGAGCTTGTATAACTTCCGGATTTTCCGTATTTAAGTCATCAAGGCCACTCATTTGATAGTTCAATTTTTGAACAGGGTCACTGTAGTTATTTATATCAGGTGTCCAATGATAAATTGCACGTTTCTGTTGTTCTGGGTCGTTGTAATTGTTTAGATTAAAAGGATATTGTGTTGGAGCTGAAGTTGGTATACTCCCAGTATTTAATTCGAAATTTCCGTTTTTAAATCTAAAATAATTTCCGACGTGATTTACTACGATATCTTGAATGAGGTACATATTGCTCTTATGGAGTACTTCAGCTAGTTTTTTATAATCATCTAGTGTGCCAAAGTGTTCATCAACTTTCTTAAAGTCCCTTGCCCAGTAACCATGGTAACCACCGTAATTTACCCATGGATCCCACCATTGGTTAGCGATAGGAGGTGTAATCCAAATACCATCGACACCTAAACCTTTAATGTAATCGATTTTATCGATTATACCTTTCAAATCACCACCACTGTACTTTGCGCCATCTTTTGGGTTATATTCAACGTTTGCTTGGTTATTGTTCGATGGGTCACCGTCGTTAAATCGGTCTATCATAATCATATAGAGAACCTTGTCTGCCCACCCACCTTTCATGTATGTTGCTACATCCGCAAATGAAAGAATTACTAAAGTTAAAAGAATAATCACTAAAAATCGCAAATGTGAACTTTTAAGCCGCATAAATCTTTCTCCTCCTTTTCACAGATAGGTTAGCTTTTCAATTATACAATGAATCTGAACAAGAAAATTAAAATTGTGGTATAATTTCCAAAGGGAGGCGATAAAAAAATGATAGAAGTATTGGTAGTTGATGATGAAAAGCATGTTAGAAATTTAATTTCTAAAATGATTTCAATATCTTTCGAATGTACTCCTGATGAAGCCGAAAATGTGGAAGAGGCTCTCCAAGTGTGTGAGAAAAAGAAGTTCGATTTGATTACAACTGACATAAAATTTGGGGATAATGAGGAATTGGACGGTATAGAGTTCATTAAAAGACTTAGACTTCGTGGAATTTTTACCCCCGTTCTTATCGTTTCAGCTTACGCTACTGCTGAAAAGATAGTAGAAGTTTGCAGATATTTCCCTATAGATTATCTTTCCAAGCCTTTTACACAGGATGAACTAAAGAAAAAAATAAGAGGTTTGTTGGAAGTAAGAAAGGATAGTTTCGAAAGATATTTGAGAGAAGCGGAAGGATTTATCCATTCTAATTTCCCTGGAGATTTAGAAAAAGCTGAGCAGATTGTGAGACATATGTTTTCTATAATGCCATCTTCACCTATGCCACACTATCTTATGGCTGAAATCTTGGAAAAGAGAGGAAATACCGAACTTGCTCAAAGGCACAGAGAAGCAGGACTAGCTCTTGACGTTAATAAAAAAGGTTACAGAAGAGGTGAAAACGTTGAGAACGATTAATTATAAATTCTACGTGATAGTTGTTGGTTGTGGTCGAGTTGGTTTGGAAGTTGCTTATAGATTATCCAATATAGGATTTAATGTGACTATTGTAGACAAGAACCCTGAAATGACGGAAAATCTACCCGAAGATTATGGTGGGTTTGTAATTGTTGGTGATGCTACAGAACGTGAAACAATGGAACGAGCTAAAGCTGATAAGGCTGATATATTGATAGCAACTACTGACGATGACACAACGAATTATTTTGTTTGCCTTGTCGGAGCAAAAATATTTGGCATACCAAACGTTCTTTCACTTGTCAATAACAGGGAAAATGTTAATCTTTTTGAAAAAAGTGGGATAAATGTTATCTCACCAGTTAGCCTTGCAATTGAAAGCTTTGAAAGGAGTATCCTTGAAGGTATTGAGCACCTTTCAGATTTTATGGTAGGTGAAAAAAGGTGAAAGTTATAATTATAGGTGGCGAACGAGTTCCTTATTTTCTCGCAAAAAAACTAATAGCTCAAGGATATGATGTATTTTTCGTAAACAAAAACATCGAACTTTGTAAAGAATATTCAAGAACGTTGAATGCGGAAATCATAAATGGTGATGGAACAAGCAAAGCGGTCCTTGACCAGCTACAAATTGAGGAAGATGACATAGTAGTACTTTTAATGGAAAGAGATAGAAAGAATTTCTTTATAGCAAGAATGGTTCAAGAGTATTATGGTGTGAAAAATGTTGTCACGTTGTTGAATAACACCGAGAACGAAGATTTATTCGAGAAATATGGTATAAGAATATTAAAAGTAACAGATTTAATAATGAGCAATATCGAACCTCTGCTTTTTGAAAACGAAGTTGTGGAATCTTTGGAAAGCGAGGTTTCTTCAAAAGGAGCAATAGTTTTAAAAATTGATATAGATTGGGAAGCCAAAATATTGAGGAAAAACATCCGTGACATAAATGTACCAGAAGGTATAATCGTTGTTGGAATTGTTAGAGGTAGTGAATTTATTATCCCACGTGGCGAAACTACAATTGAACCTGGGGATAAACTAATAATTGTTTGCAACAAAGAAAAAAAAGAACAAGCTTTGGAATTGTTCAGTTTTTGATTTTTATTTAATTAACGGAGGGAATAAAATTGCTAAAAAGATACACAAAAATTTATAAAGCTTTTTCTATAATTATGATACAATACGCATTTATGGCTTTAGTACCACTTATCTTTTGTTTTTTCTATCCGGAGGAATTGAATCATATTAACGGCTTTATTGTTACTGCAATTACAGCTCTTTGTTTATATTTGTCTGGCTACTTAATCAAAGGAGAAGATATTGGCAGTATAAATTATAAAGAGGACGCCGTATTAACTATTTTTACTTGGATTATGGTTGCATTACTCTCTGCTATTCCCCATATGTTGGAGGGGCATTTGAATTTTTCTCAAGCGGTATTTGAATCCGTAAGTGGTTTAACAACAACGGGGCTAACTATGTATACTGATGTTACAAAAATTTCAAAACTAATTCTATTTTGGCGTTCTTTCACGCAGTATGTTGGTGGTGCAGGTTTTGCTCTTTTGATGCTTTCGATGGTTATAGGTCCTAAAGGAGTTGGCTTTTACAAAGCTGAAGGTAGGGTGGATAATCTTGTGCCAAACATAAGACGCTCAACACAGATAATTTTACAGATTTATGTGGCTTATACAATCGCTGGTACACTTGCATTGAAATTAGCTGGATTAAACTGGTTTGAGGCTTTGAATCATACTATGACGGCCCTTGCGACAGGTGGATTTTCCACGAGAAATGGTAGTGTTGGAGAGTTTAACAACCTTGCTGTTGAAATAATAATCATGGTACTTATGTTTCTTGGTGCAACGGGTTTTGCTATACATTATGCATTTTGGAAAAGGAATTGGAAGGCCGTTGTAAAAAACGGCGAACCGTGGTTGATGATAATTTCGATAACTGTTTTTAGTATAATTACAGCTGTGAATGGTATTGGAAAGTACTTTAAAGATTTCAACCAGGCAATTAGGTATACGACATTCCAAATAATGTCTGCAATCAGTGGTACTGGTTTCCAAACGTTACCACTTAGTGAAGAGAAGTGGTTTTCATTTTCACCTTTGATATTGTCGCTTATAGTTTTAATGATAGCTGGTGGCGATATGGATTCTACATCAGGTGGTATTAAACAATTCCGTGTATGGGTTATCCTAAACACAATTTTGGAGTCTATAAAAGGCTTTTTGTTACCTAAAAATAGGGTTAAAACACGTATAATTTACAAAGGAGAGCAGCAGATCGTTTTGTCTAATGAAAATGTTAGGGAAGCACTTATTATATTATTTTTGTACATTATAGCTTTTATAATAGGCTCTTTTGCATTAACATTACATGGCTATGACTTGGAACTTTCTTTATTTGAATTTGCTTCCGCAATGGATGGTGTTGGATTATCTGTTGGGATAACATCGCCAAATATGCCTTTAACGGCAATGTGGACGCTTACAATTGGTATGTTTACTGGAAGATTTGAGTTTTTAATTATTATATACGCTATATCTAAGTTGGCTAGTGATTTTAGGATGACATTCAAAAAAACAAAAAAAAGGAGAGATGTTGTTGCCTAATCGTACAGTTTTATACGTATTGATTTTTGTAGTTTTATTTTTCTTGGCTGTTGATATTATCACTTTATTAATGAGAGGACCTAATTTTGACGTAGTTTACTATGATTCCGACATTTTCTCGGATTATTCAAAAATTGCGACGATAACTACGGTCAGTGGACTTAAGTTCAAATCTGAGAAAAAAGAAAGTGAATATATAAATACTTATAAAGAAACATCTAAGGAAACTTTCGAAAAGTATTTTTCTCAAGTTTCCAAAGAGATAGGTAAAGATATTAAGGTCTTAGATGTAGATTTTTCTTGGAGAAAAAGGGAAGGAATACTTGAAATCACAGAAAAAGTTACATTATCTGGTTTGGTTCAAAATCAAATAATGGATGGTAAAGAAATATATATCCTTGATATGGGAAAGGTAAAGATGAATGCAATTGGCAACGCAAATTTAAAGGTTCATTTACCTGGTGATGCGGTTCTAATTACTGTAGAACCAACTCCAACGACGCAAAGTGCGAATTTTGTTGTATGGTCTGGAAATGATATATTGTATTTCCCTGAGATAAAATATAAAGGTGGCGAATAAAGATGGGAATACTAAATTGGCTTGTTGTTTTTTCTGCTATTGGTTCATTGTTGCTTTTGTGGTCATTATTTATAGTTCAAACGTTTAATAAAAAACACGAAAAATCAGCAATCGACGAAGAGGAAGAAAGACTTATAGAACTTATGGGGAGAGTTAGGGTTTTTGTTGATTCCAAAATTGAACAGCTTGATAGAAAAATGGACGAGGTAAGAGAGCTTATAAAGGCTTTGAACGACCAATATATAACTTTCTCTGCGATGTCTTTAGAGAAAATTGATAAGACTGAAGGACAAAAAATAGAATTTGAAGATAATTCGGTAACTTTCAACAATGAGAAAACAAGGAGTTCTGTGGACTCCAAAAAGAATATCGAAATTTTAGAAAATCTTTATGAAAATTCTTTTGAAGAAAAATACACATCGAATAACTCAGAAAATAATGATGAAAATAACGTTGAAAAGAGAATATATGAAATGTACCTTAATGGTATGGAGCCTATTGAGATTGCGAAAAATTTGAAAATGGGAGTTGGTGAGGTCCAGTTAATAATTGACCTCATGAGTAGACAGCAACGGGGGTGAATTTTATGATAGGTGAACACCCTTATGTAAAATGGGCTATCGAAGTTATAGAAAATTACATTAAACACAGCAAAGTAATCGAACCACACGAAAGTTTGCCAAAAGAACTCTTTGAAAGACGTGCAGGAGCGTTTGTTACGCTCCATAAGCTTGATGGTTCTCTGAGGGGATGCATTGGTACAATTATGCCTGTAAGGGAAAATTTGGCACTTGAAATTCGTGATAACGCGATTGCAGCTGCTACAAGAGACCCAAGATTTGAACCCGTTAGTCCTGAAGAATTAAATAATATTGTTGTCAACGTTGATATTTTAAATCCGTTTGAGCCAGTTAGTAGTATTACTGAACTTGATCCGAAAAAATATGGAGTAATTGTACAGAAAGGCTGGAAGCGAGGACTTCTTCTTCCTGATATTGAAGGAGTTGATACAGTAGAAGAGCAAATAAGAATTGCAAAGATTAAAGCGGGAATATTTGATGATAATTTTGAAATATTTAAATTCACCGTCGAAAGATACCGATGAGTTAAGTAAAGTTAATAATAAAAAGTTGGGTGAGCGGTGTGAGAGTTAATGGGAAAGAAAATAACAAGAATTTTTTTGAAAATGTTAAGAATATTGTTATTCTTTCTTTTGGGTCATTTGGCCTAAATTTCATGCTTTTAGTTTACATATTAACAACTTCAAGATTGCTTATCGAAAGGTCTGCCTCTGTAACGCTTTCTTCTGTGTTTTTGTTTTCTGAACTCATAATTTTTGCTTTTACTTATCCGTTTTTTACTTATCTTTACGATATAACCAGGAGCGCAATAGGAAGACGCACACCGTATCTTATAATCTTTGGTATTTTGTCATCTTTTAACCTCACGCTTATACAAAAGTTGTCTTATATTTCTCTTTTTCCATTACTAATGGTCATTGCACTTTTCAACTTTTGGCTTTTCTTGTACACATTAGCTTTTTTCGGAATGGTAAAGGATAAAATTGTATATCACTTTAGAAACATAATGATTTTACATATAAAATTATGGGAAATTGTAGGAAGTATAACCGCTTATTTATATATGCTTAACTCTGATAAAGTTCAGTTAGGAATTGAAACTCCGGTTGGAGGTTTTCTTTTTCTTATCTCGGCTTTAACAGTAGCTTTCTTTATTGTCGAAGACAAAAAATACAAAGTACCATTATCCAGAGCGGAAAAACCTTCTTATAATTACAATGTTATTGATACGTTTAGATTTTACAATTTGGAAGTAAAAGATATAAAGGAATCTATGATATTTTCTCTCATATATATTTATGAATTTTTCATACTAAATTTTTTGAAAGATTCATCCTTTAAGGTTCTTTCAATTAATCTTTTATTATTTTTATTAGGAACTATATTCGCTTACTTTATTTCTTTGTTTTCCGATAATTTCAGGAAAATTGTAGGAGAGAAAAAAGTTCAAAATTTAGCGATTATAATTCTCTCTATAGCTTATTTGGTTTTCAATTATGCTAATATAAAAATAATTTTGGGATTACAGTTTTTCGTTGGCTTTCTTTGGGGAGTAATTCTATTAAGTCAATTAGGATATATTGTTCCTGGGAAGTCAGAAAGATTTATAATTTACTCAGTGGTTATTGAAGACGATTCTTTAAAGCCAGATACAAAAAAATTGAAATTTTTCTTTCTTTCGTTTATACTTATTATTGTTCTTAGTTTTATATTAGACATTGTAGGTGTTCAAAATGCAAGTTTGGTTTATTCTATTATTCTATTTTCAACTCTTATTCTTGAGAAGCGATAAATTGATACTTGTGAGGTGAACATTTTGGTAAAATCAGGTGATAGAGTAGTACTTTACGGCGAAGACGGCAAAAAATTTATAGTAAAGGTTGAAAGCGGTGGGAAAAAGGGTACACATTTAGGTGTAATAGAATTTGATGAGATAATCGGTAAGGAGTTTGGTGACATAGTAACGATTGGTAAAACGCAAAAGTCTTATTACATACTTCCGCCAACTTATATAGACGATGTTTTTTCAATGAAGAGAAAAACACAGATTATTTATCCAAAAGATTCGAGCTATATTTTGATGAAATTGGATATTAAGCCTGGAACGCGTGTTATAGAGACCGGTGTTGGAAGTGGAGCAATGTGTGCTGCTATGGCGAGGCTTGTGAGTGAAAATGGGAAAGTATACGCTTACGAAAGGCGAGAGGAATTCTACAATTTAGCATTAAATAATTTAACAGAATGGGGGTTAGCTGATAGAGTAGAACTTAGATTAAAGGATATATCTATGGGTTTTGACCATTCCAATGTTGATGCTTTATTACTTGATGTTCCTGATCCGGAAAATTATATTCATTTGTGTTGGGAAGCTCTCGGTGGTGGTGGAAGACTGGGAGTGATATGTCCCACAGTTAATCAGGTGTCAGCTGTACTTGAGAAGCTTTACGAGTATCCTTTTATAAATGTTGAGGTGTGGGAATCGTTGATGAGACAATACAAACCTTATCCAAATAGATTGAGACCTGTAGATAGGATGGTAGCGCATACAACATTTATGATTTTCGCTAGAAAAGTCAACAAGTTTCTTCCAACTCAGATGGATCAGCAGGATGAATCGCAAGTTATTGAACAGAATGGGCAAAACGAAAATCTAAAAATTGAGTAGTATAAAATATAAAATAAGTTGTTTTTTACAGAGAGGGGTGAAAAGTATGAAAAATTTTTGGAAAGGATTATTATCGTACTTGTTTGTAGCTTTGGTCGTAGTAGCTTCTAGCGTGATACTTTCTGGAGCAACAAATACAAAGTTGCTTAATTACATATCTCCGCTTTATGAAACACTTTACAGGATAAATGAAAACTATTACGAGATAAACAAGGTTAATTTTGATGACCTTATTGATTCCGCTATCGATGGTATGGTAAAAGGCCTTGGAGATGATTTCAGTTATTATTATCCAGCAAAACAAATGACTGAGCAGCAAATTGAAATGGAAGGACAGTATGGAGGTCTTGGTATAGAGGTTACGTATGATAATGAAAACCGCGCCGTAAAAATAATAAGCCCAATGTATGGGACACCTGCATGGAGAGTAGGTTTACAGGCTGGAGATTTAATAATAGGTATCGATGATCAGCCTGTTAGCGAAATGGAATATGAAGTAAAGGTAGTTAGAGAGATTATACAAATAATTCCAGTAAAATCTGGAACAACTATGTACAATGGAAAGAAAATTGGTTACATATTATTAACAAAATTCAATGAACCTGTTCCGGCAGAACTTCAAAAGGCACTAAGAAAGTTGTACGATCAAAAAATAGATGCTTTGCTTCTCGACCTAAGAAACAATCCTGGCGGTTTGCTTGATGTTGCAATACAAGTTTCTAATTACTTTTTAGACGCTGGAAAGATAATAGTGTCGGTAAAAGATAGGAATGGAAAAATTACAGATAGGTACATTAGTCAAGGCAACAACTATCCAAAAGTTCCAATGGCGGTACTTGTAAACAATGGTTCGGCATCTGCATCAGAAATTGTTGCCGCAGCTTTGAAAGAAAATGGAAGAGCTATACTTGTTGGCCAGAAAACATTTGGTAAGGGTTCTGTACAAAGGGGCTTTCCACTTAGCAATGGTGGAACTGTGTTTCTTACTATTGCTCATTATCTTACACCTGCTGGTAAAGATATACACAAAGTTGGAATTCAACCTAATATAACAGTAGAAGAAGCCACGTCTACATCAAGGAAAGTTGATGCAAAGGTTTACACGCTCACTGAAATAGAAGTTGATGTAAATGATCCGGTTATAAAGACCGCTATTGAGAGCATCTTTAAAAATACCGGAAAATAGTTATAATTCAAAATGAAGCTCGAGCTTTTTGCGTTAGTTTTGTTTCTAGTTTCCGTTGTATTAGTTTTTTTCCTTGCTATAGAAAAAAAAACATCGATAGAGGAGGAGGTTTTTCCTTCTCCCTATCTTTTTCAGAAAAATCCTTATGCTAATGTTATTAAAGACCGCATTAATGAAATCAATAGGCAACTCTTGTTTTTAGAATATGATGTAAGAATACCTCAAAAAAATTTGAATTCAAAAGAACTTGAGAATATAATTTTTAGCATAAATGATCCGAGAGCGAAAAAAATTGCAGTCAAGCGCATTTGGAAGTATTGGTGGGGGTATGGTGTAGAAGAAATCACCTTTAAAATAAAACACATAGAGATAAGGTGGTATCCAAAAATTCATTTCTCCAAAGCAGCTCAAATAACTTTTGGGGAAGCACTTTATAAAGCACTTAATGGTGAAGAGTCTTATTTTTATCCAGGTAAAGCCGATAAAGATATAATTAAAAATATTTCAGAAAAATACAAAGTGCTAATTTATTATTAAAAGCTACTTAGATAATACATTAGATGATTGCGAGGTGTATTGAACCTGAAAAGTAAATCATTTGTAGAAATGTTGAAATCTATAACTTCGATATTATTTTTGATTTTTCTTTATTCATGGTCTGCAAAAAAACTTCATCTTGAGATATTTTTGCTCGACAATTATGTTTTCAACTTTTTTTTGTTGTATATTCCTTCTCTTGTATTTTTTTCGAGCATGTTTCTCAATCTTGAGGATGTTTTTAAAGAAGTCCAGAGAACGATATTGTATTCTCTTGTGCCGATTATAGCGTTTTTGGTAGGGTGATATGGTCGCTCATTTTATTCCTCGTTTGTTATATGCTATGCAATTTCTAATCTTATACTTCCAAATTTCAAAAAAAGATACCCTGTAATAATATTTAATGGATCAGCTATAATACTATTTTTAATATGGAGGGTATGAAAATTGGAAAAGTTCTCAAAAAAATACGTGGAATTTATATTAAAAAATTCTAATAGAGTTTTATTAATATTAGTTATACTATCCATTTTATTAGGACTTTACTCTCTTTTTGGGTTAAAAATTAATGCTGATATAACAGGACTGGCTCCAAAAGATGATCCGAGATTTAAAGATCTTGTGAAGTACACCAATGAAAAAGTGACTTCCAATACTCTGCTTGTTGCAATTTTAAATGTTGAAAATAAAAATTTTGATGCTATAGCTTCAGATTTAAAAAGATTATTTGAAAGCACACCTTATATTCATCAAGCTGAAGCTTTTGATAATCCAGAAACGTTAGTTAAATACGGTATGCTATCGATAAGCGAAGGTTCTATCTCAGAAAGTTTGAATTATTACCAAAGTTTAGCGAAAATTGAGCCACGCACACTTGTTGATTTTAGATTTTGGAGAAACATAGGTAATGCGCTTTACGATTTAAACAGTTATCTTGAAGAACTTGTGAAAAAAAGTGGTATCAAAAAATATTATTTGACATCACCAAATAACGATCTTTTAGTTATGAATTTTTCTATTTCAAAGCCTATGTCCGATGTGAAGTTCGTTACTGAATGTGTGGAAAATTTAAAGAATGAAGTTAAAAAAATAGAGAAAAAATACGGTGTAGAGATAAAATTTTCTGGTGGAGTAATGGGGACGTATGAGGCGAATAAACAAGCATCCAAAGACTTTACTATCACAAGTATTATTTCAATCATTGGAATTGTAATTGTGCTTATTTTAGGTTTTGGAAATCTTTTGGAATTGATCTTGCTTTTCGTCGGTCTTCTGATGTCCATGGCTATAAGTTTAGGTGTGATAGCACTGCTCTTGCGGGAATTAAATATAGTAACTACCTTTGTTAATGCTATGTTGCTTGGATTAGGAATTGATTATGCGATGTACATAGTTACAAGGATTCAGGAGAGATTTAGTGTAGAGGGAGTTAGTGAGAAAAGCATAGTAGATGCGTTTATAGAGAATTTTAGACCATCATTCATTTCCATGTTAACAACTGCAATAGCTTTTGCTATTATGGTTTTAAGCCCTTCAAATGCTATAAAACAAATGGGTATATCAGTATCTGTAGGTATAGCTATATATTTCTTTACTTTCAATACATTTGTTCCTATAGCTCATTACAAGCTTTTAAACAAATTCAAAAGAAGAGAACGAGAAACTTATATACGCGTTGTTGATTTAATAAGAAGAAGCAGAATAATATACATTTTTACAATCTTTGCTACTATTTTGTTTGCTTTGGTTGGTATATATTCAGTAATGAATTTCTCATATACTGCTTCGAGTTTAATTTCCAAAAACTCAGAATCCACAATAACTTCCGAATTAATATCTAAGAAATTCGGAGCGGTTGGTGCAAGCGACGTTGTTATAGCGGAACCAGATGTTCAAAAATTAACCATGACTCTTTCTAAATTGAAAGAAAAAAATATTATTAATGCAGACTTTTCTATTCTTTCATTCATACAAGACCCAGAGAAAATAGCTAAGGAAAAATCGAATATCTATGTCCAAGTTCTTCAGTTGACCAATATACCAATTCTTGAGGTAATTTTCAAAAAATATGGTCTTTACGAAAGTTTTGTATCAACAGTCGATGTTATAAAAAATATTTCCACCACTCAGGATTTATTTAATCTAATGGAGAAAGACATTCCTAGTTTATTCTATAAGGATATAAACGGTAATAGATACCTGCTTGCCTATGTAACCCCATCAATTAATATTTGGGAAGGAAATAATATTAAGAAATTCTTTAATTCTGTCGGAAATTACAAAGTTTACGGCTACACAGCGCTTTTTTACAACATAATTGAAGAATTAATTAATTCCACAATTTGGGTTTTTGTTCTAGTGTTTATTGTAGAACTTATAATTTTGTACATAGATTTTAAAAATTTCAAAAGGTCAATTGCTATTATTGTTTTAACAGTCTTAAATACTCTTTCTGCTTTTGGAATTTCATACCTTGTTGGAATAAAAACAACGTTTATTACTTTCATCGTCTTGCCAATCTTTCTTGGGATAGGTGTTGATAGCCTTGTGGAGATCGATCACAGCATTAAATTTGGTCGAGAAAGTATTATAAAAACTGAGAAGGCAATTATAATGTCTATACTCACGACAGTAGTATCTTTCGCAAGTTTTTTAATTGCTGGTGGACAGTTGCTAAGAGAATTTGGTTTTGTAACATCGGCAGGTTTGCTTGGAGCACTGTTTATTTCAATCTTTTGGTATTTGAATATTGTTGATCCACATTTTGGATTTAAGAGAAAGGTTGATAAAAAATGAATATACTGATGGTGTCAGATACGTATTTACCACAGATAAACGGTGTTGCGACATCGATATATTTGTCTAAAAAATACCTTGAAATGAAAGGGCACGAGGTTTTTGTTGTTGCCCCAGTTTCACCAGATAACGATAAAAAAGTATTAGTTATTCCTGGGGTACCTTTTCTTTTGGAAAAGCAACATAGGATAGTTTTTGCAAATCATTTGAAAATATTGGAATTTGCTAAGAATAATAATATTGAAATTATTCATAGTCATGATCCGTTCGCTTTAGGGATGAGAGCTTTGAAGGTCCAAAAAGATTTAAAAATTCCACACATCCATACATACCATACTTTACTAACCGAATATCGTCATTATGTTCCACCCCCTTTTACACCTGATCGAAAGACTGTTGAAGAATTTTCACGATGGTTCTGCAATAAAGTTAATTTTGTTATTGCACCAACGAAAGAAATAGAAGAAGAATTATTGAAGTACAAAGTTGAAAGGCCTATAGAAGTTATACCAACAGGTATAGATACTATCGAGTTTTCTAAACCTGCTGAAGAGGATGTAAGAAAATTATTTAACATTCCAAAAGATGCTATTTTATTAATGTACGCAGGAAGGCTTGCGAAGGAAAAGAATTTAGAGTTCCTATTTAAAGTCGTTGGGAAATATATGAATAACCATCAAGACGTATGGTTTATGGTTGTAGGTGATGGCCCTGAGAGAAAAGAATTGGAACAATACTCTGAAGATATAGGAATCAAAAACAGGGTTGTTTTTACAGGATACGTGCCACATCAAAAGATAAAAGATTATTATAAAGCTTCTGATTTGTTTGTCTTTGCTTCTTTAACAGAGACGCAAGGCTTAGTTGTACTTGAGTCTCTTGCAAGTGGAACACCTGTTGTTGCAATTGCTTATAAAGGTGTTGCAAATGTGCTTGTAAACGGTGAAGGTGCTATCACAACAGGCGTTAGCGAGGACGAATTTTACGAGGCTATAGAAAAAGCGTTATCAATGAAAGAAACACTAAAACACAAAGGTGTCGAATACGTTGAAAAGTATTGGTCGATGAACACAATGGTTGAAAAATTAGAGAAAATATATGAAAATGCCTTAAAAGAAGGATACATTGATTTTAATATGCCATCTATAATTAACACATCCTTACAATTAAAGATAAATGCTTTATTCAAAAAACTTACCGAAAGGTTTAGTGATTAATTTTCGATTTTAATGAAAACTACTCCAAAGCTTCTTTTCTGAGCTCTTGAAGTTCTTCTAGCATCCTTTGATAGCTTTCGTATCGTGAATATGGAATTTTTCCTTTTTTGACCATTTCTTTTACGTGGCATCCCGGTTCATCTATATGATAGCAATCTGGGAAATAGCATTTATCATTTTCAAATTCTATAAAAAGTTCTCTTAAAATATTTTCAGAAATATGGTCTATATCTAAGCTTGCGAAACCAGGTGTATCTACAACCCAACCACCAAATGATAACCTTAGTAACTCTGCGGCGGTGGTTGTATGCTTTCCTCTGCCAAGCTTTTCGGAAATCTCACCAGTTCTTAATTTCAAATTATTTTCAATCGAATTGAGCAAACTACTTTTTCCAACACCAGACATACCGGCAAAAACAGATATTTTTCCCGAAAGTTGCTGTTTTAATTCTTCTATACCATAACCTGTCATCGCACTTGTCTTTACTACGGGGTAAAGTTTTTTGTAAATACTCTCGAATTCTTTTATTTGTTCTTCTTTTAGCAAATCTACCTTGTTCAACACTATAACAATTGGAAGTCCCTCGTATTCCACTAAAACGATGAATCTATCCAATATATCAAGTGGGACTGCAGGCTTATCTATAGTTGTTACTATAATTACCTGATCAATATTAGCTACGCTTGGTTTTTTTAGTTCAGATTTTCTATTTAATATATTCTCAACAACGCCTTCATTTCCGACAATTTTTGTGTATTCCACTATATCGCCTGTTATTGGTCTTATCCCCTGCTTTTTAAATTTCCCACGTAATTTGCATAGAAATTGTTCTCCTGTTTCAATGTCCTCGACCACTAAAAGATTTGAATAAAACTTAACGACTATCCCTCTCCTTCTCAAAGCTTTATTAATAACTGTATCGCTCACTAAAATTGCCCTCCTTCTGTTCCAATTCCATTTTCTGTACTTTCTGTTGAAGATTGGTTATTTTGATCAGGTTGTATTTGTATTGGTTGAGAAGTATTACCTGAATTTGGTTCAGTTGATTGCTGGACCTCTTCATAATTTTTTACATCAACGCTTGGAGGAATAATTTCTATAGGAGTACTTGAGGTACTACTCTCTTCTTGATTAATACCTTCTTGATTAATACCTTCGTTTTGGTTTGATTGATTGGAAATGGAAGAACTTCCGGAACTTACAAATAAAGTTATACTATCCCAACTCTTAACTTGACTTTTCGGAGTTGGAGACGTAGAGATTACCGTTCCATAAAACTCTGATGCTGGTACATATCTAACAGATGGTATTATGTTCACTTCTCTCAATATAGTTTGTACAGTTTTATACCAAGCGTATTTAAAGTCAGGTAATTCCATCGTAACTGTCTTAATACTTTCCGTGAAGAGTTTAACTTCACTTCTAATCTTAACTCTTGTATTTGGTGGTGGATCCATTTTAATCACTTTTCCTTCTCCACCAATAACTATTACCTTAAAGCCCTTATTTTTCAATATCTCACTAGCTACTTTGGAATCTTGATTGATATAGTTTTCTAAAATGACAGTTCCGCGCCTTGCTTTTATGTAAATATTAAAGTAAAACAGTAATGAGCCAAAGATTATGCCGATTATTAAACCGATTATGATTAATGAAAAAGTTGTTGTAAATTGTACGAAGAATCCACCTTTTTTTCCAAATTTTCTATTAAACGAATCTTTTCTAACTCTTTTATCTATCAAATTTTATTCCTCCTTTTCACTTTTTGGTTATTTTTTATTAGTTATATATCTTCTTCTAAGTTGACCACATGCAGCGTCTATATCTGTCCCTTTTTCTCTCCTAATCTCATTTTCTATATTGTGTTTATCTAAAACTTCTTTGAATCTCTCTATTGCCCAATGGTGTGGTCTTTCAAATTTCAGTTCCCCTGAAGATGGGACCGGATTTACCGGAATTAAATTCACATAGGCCCCCATTCCTTTGAGTAACTCAGCGAGTTTTTCAGCATCGTCGACGAAATCGTTAAATTCTCTTATAAGTATGTACTCAAACGTGACTCTATTCTTTGTTATCTTCTGATATTCTTTCGCTGATTGTATTATCTCTTCAACTGAGTATTTTTTGTTCATAGGCACAATAATATCTCTTTTATAATTATTTGGTGCATGTAAAGAAATTGCGAGTTTTACTTCTGGTAAATCTTGTGCGAGTTCAACAATTTTTTCGGGAATCCCAACTGTTGATATGGAAATCCTCCTCATGCTTATATTCTTACCTTTTTTATGATTCAACATTTTCACGCTTTTTACAACTTCTTTGTAGTTAAGTAATGGTTCACCCATTCCCATGTAAACGATATTCCCTATATTCACTTTTCTGTGTTTCTCCATGGCTATAATTTGTGATACTATTTCTCCTGCGGATAAGTTCCTAACAAATCCACTTTGCCCGGTTGCGCAAAACGCACATTTAGCTGGGCATCCGACTTGTGTTGATATACACGCTGTAACCCTATCTGGGTGGAAAAGTAAAACGGATTCTATCGTGTTATCATCTTCAAGTTTCCATAAGAATTTTGTTGTTTTATCTATTTGGGAAATCTGCATATCTAAAAGTTCAGGGACGTAAATATAAAACCTTTCAGAAAGAGTGTTTCTATGTTCTTTTGAAAGATTTGTCATTTTATCAAAATCGAATTCATGCTTTTTGTAAATCCAGTCCCAAACTTGGTCAACCCTAAATTTCTCTAACCCAATTTTTGAAAATTCGTCAACTAACTCTTCGTAACTAAAATCAAGAATATTCTTGCGCATAAACGCACCTCCAAGCTTATCTTTATCTATTCGATATTTTCAAATTACTAATTTTTATTGATAAAACGCACAACAACCGTCAAAAGCATAATTCTTATCAAAAGGTTTTACTATAAAATTTGCGTAATTTGACACAATTTCTTGTAATTTTTTTCTATAATCTCCTTTTGGTTGCATACAACCTAATGTTATTTTCTCAAACTTTTTTGAAGCCAAATCAAAAATTTTCTCCACCTCTTCAAGTAATGGTGGTTGGCAGTCACTGTATTTCGTACCGGTAGTTGGTATGAAAATGTTAAGAACAATTGAATTGAAATATTCAGAGAGAATATCTATAGCCTTTGGTTCATGTGTAATTTTACCACATATTACACCTATTGTTACATGCGGTACTTTTTTCACATTCAAAGGCAATATAGAATCCAATATTTCTTCAGGTGTTCTATCTATGCCGTAAAGTTCTTTAAGTACATCTTTATCGCCAAAGAAATCAAAACTAATAACATCGGCGATTCCCTCAAGTTCATATGGTGGATTTTTTGGAAATCCTATGTGAAAATTATATTTTAAATCATGAGTTTCTTTCAACTGGCGAAGTTTTTCAAGATAAGGCTTGAAAGGTATCTCGCCACTTGGGAACATACCACCGCTTACAAGAAAAGAATTGTACCTGTCTAAATACTTTTCAATATCATCTATATGCACCATATGTTTTATATAATGCCCACCACAATGTCCACAATTCATAGGGCATGATTTTGTAACAGATATTGGAAGTGTGCTTGATGGGTCTATACCAATTGCTGATTTCATCACTTTTCACATCTCCAATCTATTGGAAAGGTTGTGACTCTTTCTTTTTCATCAAGTTGCATCCAACCATCCAGATCGAGTTCAATAAGTTTGTCAAGGGCATCTTCATACTCTTTTTTTGTTATTTTCCTTCCTATCAACGTATCATTCTTTGCCCCGAAATGTGGTATGTACTGAGACATCAAAGCTACTGGGATTCTCTTATCCAGATTCGCTATGAATTCTAAGGCTTTTTCGTGTCCACTTACTTTGTTTGGCATAACAAGAATTCTTATTATGAGTCCTTTCATCTTTTCTTCATCAAATGGGCCGACTTGATTGTACATCTCTTCAATTGCTTTTTGAGCTATATCCCAATAATTTTCAACTTTTGAATATCTTAAACCATATGCGTTATCTGTGTAACGTATGTCAGCTAAATAGATATCTACATAACCAGATAGTTCTTTTAAAATTTCAACTCTTTCATAGCTTGACGTATTGTATACAACAGGGAGATTAAATCCGTTTTCTTTAGCTATGTCAAGAGCCATTAAAATCCAAGGGATATGAGGTGTTGGTGTAACTAAGTCGAGAGTTTTCGCTCCAGCCTGTTGAACTTTAAGAAAAGCATTCGCGAGTTCTTCTAAAGTTATCTCAAATCCTACACCTTTTTGAGAAAATCCCATATTTTGGCAGTAAATACATTTCATAGGACAACCAGAAAAGAAAACAGCACCTGCACCATTTTCGCCAGATAAAGGCGGTTCCTCGCCCTTATGTAAAACTATATTTGAAACTTTAGGTAGATAACCTACCGTACAAACACCTATTTTTTCTCTTCTATCTACTTTACACATCCTTGGGCACAATGTGCATTCATTTAATATATCAAGGGAGATACCCACTGTATTTTTTCCTCCTTTTTCAATTCTAAGAGTTTTCCAAATTATAATTATATCATTTGATAAACGAAAATAAATGTACTCTATGTATACATTGTTTTACATTCAATTACCTGTGAAGATAAAAGATAAAGTTGATATGTCTGAAACAAATTAAAAAATAGAAGAAATACCAAAGACTTTAACACTTAATGAATATTGAAGATTATAAAAAAAGTGTGGTATAATTTTAAAGTAAGTGTCTTCATCAAATTAGTAAAATAATAATGCAAAAATTTGGGGGTGTTTGGAAAATGGCAAAATCTATGAATTTAGCAGATTTGGTAAAAAGATTAACGATGGCGAAAAGTCCAAGTGGACGAGAGTCGGAAATTACGAACATTATTCTTGAAGAGCTTGAGGGGTACATCGATGGTTACAAAATAGACAAACTTGGAAACCTCATAGTATGGAAAAATGGAAAGAGCGATAAGAAAATATTACTCGACGCACATATGGATGAAATAGGAGTTGTTGTGACAAATATTGACGACAGAGGCTTTTTAAAAATAGACAGGGTGGGTGGAGTTTCGCCTTATACAATTTACCAATCGAGATTGAAATTTGGTGATATTATAGGTATTGTGGGCGTTGAAGGCGAAACGTCCGAAGAATTGCAATTTAATATTCAAAAGTTATCATTTGAGAAGTTATTTGTTGACATAGGTGCAAAATCGAGAGAAGAAGCGGAAAAGATATGTCCAATAGGGACGTTTGGAACATTTGACAGCTATTTTTACAAGCAAGGTGAATACATGGTTAGTAAATCCATGGATGATAGAATAGGTTGCGCTGTTTTAATAGAGACGCTTAGAAGGTTAGGTTCGCCGAAGAATACCATATACGGCGTATTCGCGGTACAAGAAGAAGTAGGGCTTATAGGTGCTTACGTTGCCGGTTACGATATAAATCCAGACGTAGCGGTAGCTCTTGACGTTACCGCTGTTGGAGACACTCCAAAAGGTATGAAGAGAATACCAATGGAATTGGGTAAAGGCGCATGTATAAAGGTGAAAGACATGGCCTCTATAAGTAACAGACATATCGTTAACAAGCTCAAAGAAATTGCTGAAAAGTATAACATACCGCATCAAATGGAAGTACTAATATTCGGTGGAACTGACGCTGCTGGTTATCAAGCAACAAAAGCTGGTATTCCAAGCGCTACAATATCAATCCCAACAAGGTATATACATACACCAAGCGAAATGGTGTTTGAACCAGATGTGGAAGCCTCTATACAATTGACTATGAAATATTGTGAAGAGGGGCTTGAATAAAGGTGAAAAAGAATATTCCAGTTGGTCCAAAATTTAGCTCAAAAATCGGCTCGAGAAGATGGCGCGAAGTCACAGATTTTGACTTGAAAATTCTTTCTTGGATAATAATATTCTTCAGTTTGGCGACTATAACGTTAGCTTTGTACGCATTTTATCTTAAAATCCAAAAATCACAGGTGGAAGTTGTTGTTAAGGAGATAACACCAGAAAACAAACCACCTGTAGAAAAGGTAATTAACACTGCAACGGAAACAACCATAATACTTGAAAGTGCTAAAGACATCACTAATAAATTTCCAAATAGCGAAACAACTATCACAGTATTTGAATCACCAACTGATTCACCTGATGAACCAAAAGAAAACCAACAAACCTCAGAAATTAAAATACTGGTGACAAAGCCCAACAATGAAATTGGTGAAGATTTAAAATCAACAACATCAACAAAGCCTGCAACGGAAGTATCGATGCAGACGGATAATCAGCAAAATCAAATTGCCCAGTCGGAAGAGAATAAATATCTAAAGGATTTAACAAAGTTTGACTATAATTTATTAGTTTCAAGGATGGCGGAAAATCTTCCCTCGTCTGCGATGAGTAATGTGTATGTCTACAGTGTAGATGGAGAGAATGCTCTAAAAATAGCTAAATCAACTCAGAATTACGTTATAGATCAAGATAACAAATCATACGTTGTGTTGACATTGTCGAATGTTATGCCAGAGGTAAAACCTATGCAGAGTGCTTACACGGTAATAACTGAACCTATCAAAGATTCGAAGGAAGCGTTCAAATCTGTTGTTAATTTTAGAGCCCTTGGTATAAGCTCGTTTAGTATAAGTACAGCTAATGGATATGTTATTTGTTTAGGTGTTTTTACACGTGAAGACAAGGCGAAAAGCTTTTATTATTCTCAAGATTGGGTTGAACTTTCAAAATACGGATACGTAAAAGGTGCAAAAGTAACGAAAATAGGTAAATGATAAATCACAGAATCTATGGGGAGGATTTTTTAGTGGACTTTCTCAGGGGGATTTGGGAGAAAGTAAGAAGTATAAAAGATGAAAAAAGTTTCTTTATTTTGTTTGCATTGTTGATAGTTATCTTGAGTATATTTTATAGACCTTTTTATTATTCCAAAGTTTTGGCTCAGAAAGAACAACAAGTCAACACTTCTGTTAAAGAAGCGAATTTTCAAAAAAGAGAATACGCTTCACCAATTATTGATTTGAACACAGCCAGTGTTGAACAATTGCAGACACTTCCTGGAATAGGTCCTTCTAAAGCAAGAGCTATAGTTGAATATAGGGAAAAGCAACCGTTTTCTAAGCCGGAAGATTTAATGAACGTATCGGGGATTGGTCCGAAGACATTCGAAAAAATAAAAGATAGGATAACTGTTAGCACGGTTAATACGGTTAATATGGCAAACAACACGCCAAGTACAACTCAAAGCACAACTCAAAATAATCAAAGCCAAAATGGCAACAAAAATATTTCACCAGAAAAGATTAATATAAACACAGCTAATTTAGAAGAATTACAAAAATTGCCTGGGATAGGTCCTTCCAAAGCCCAGGCAATTATTGATTATAGGGAAAAGGTTGGAAAGTTCAAATCGATTGAGGAGATTAAAAATGTAAAAGGCATTGGTGAAAAAACGTATGAGAAATTGAAGGAGTTAATAACTATTTATTGAAAATACATTTTTCTTATTTCCTCGTACGAATCAAAGAACACCTTCGCAACTTTTGGATCAAATTTCTTCCCAACATTTTCTTTTATGTACTTAATCACTTCTTCTTCCTTCCAAGCAGGTCTGTAAACCCTATCTGACAACAACGCGTCAAAGACATCTATCAAACTCACTATCCTTGCTTCCAAAGGAATTTCTTCGCCTTTTAAGCTATTTGGATATCCACTACCATCCCAATTTTCATGATGGTTTAACGCAACCGTACTTGCGAGTTGAAAAATTGGGTGATCGATTGTGGAAAGGATTCTATAACCAATTAACGTGTGTGTTTTCATAATTTCGAATTCTTCTTTTGACAATTGCCCAGGCTTGTTAAGTATACTATCTGGAATACCTATCTTTCCAACATCATGGAGCATAGCCGCTATTTCAAACATACTCGCGACTTCATCGTTGTAACCAAAAAACGGAATCAACATCTTTGCTATCTTACCTATGCGTTGTACGTGTTCTCCAGTCTCAGACGACCTCGTCTCTGTAACTTCTGATATAATGTATACAATTTTATAAAGTGTGTCTATAAGGTCTTGAGTTAACAAATGGTTTTCCATAACAAGAACAAACTTTTCGAAGAACATTTCTATTAGATTTTTATATATTTCATCGAATGGCTTTGAGAATTCAATAGATATTTTTATGTATTCGTCTATTTTGGTTCTAAATTTTAAATTCAAACTTTTTTCAGAGCTCCAAGTAAGATGAGAGTTTCGATTTAATTCTTTTTCGTTGTTTGATAAAAGTTCATATGATATACTAAAGTTATTGTTTAATATCAACGAAACATTATCCACGGCTTCGTTTAGTACGTCTATATACTCTTGTTCAGCTAATTGGTTAGAAAAGCGAGATGTGTAGAAATTTAACCTTTCAAGTAATTTTTTCTGTGTTTCGAGAAAGGTTATGTATTTATATTCTCTAAGCTTAGAGACAATCAATGTGAAAAGAGCGTTGCTTGAAAGCTCAGATTTTTCACGATAGTCATTTATATCATACCTTAATATTATCTCTCTTGGTGGAGCGTAACCTGGTTGACCGGTTCTTATTACTAGCCGCATTTTCTTATTATCAAGTTCTTCCCTTATGAACTGAACCAACGTTAACCCAGAATTATCGCTTTCCATGACAACGTCTATCAAAGCAACGGCTATATCTTCGACATTTTTCAAAATCTCCATTGCCTCAGAAGCAGAGTAAGCGCTGTATATTTTTACAGGGCGTGACTCAAAAATTATATCTTTGGCTATCAGAGACGTGACTGCGTGGATATCAGGTTCATCGTCTACAACAAGTATTTTCCAAGGCTCATTGTATATCTTTTGCTCAGCCTTTTTCTTTAAAAATTCCAACGCCAAGATTTATTCACCCCCTGTTAAAAATTCAGATTTTCAAATTTCACAGGGTACCAAAATCTTAAATGTTGTTCCCTTGCCTTCCTCACTTTCCAATGTTATTTCTCCTCTTAGTAACTCTGTCACAAGCTGATAAACGATACTTAAACCTAATCCACTACCTGAGAATGTGTCAGTTGTATAGAAAGGCTCAAACGCGCGTCTTTTTGTTTCTTCGTTCATACCTTTTCCATTGTCAGAGAAAATCATTAAAACCTTGCTATTAATTTTTTCGAACTTTACAACTATCTCTCCAGGATTATCGTATTCAAAACCGTGTATGATGGAATTATCGATTAAGTTCATCAATATCTGTGCCCATGCACCAGGAACGGTTTTCATTTCTAAATCGTCTGGCACATCTACTTTTATAGATATTTTTGTTTTTCTCAATTTCGGATGCATAGCGTTCAGTACATCGTTAACAACATCTTTAATTTTTACGGTAGAAACAGTTTGGGTAAGCTCATTCACAGCTACTCTCTTCAGACTTTGAACAAGGTCTCTTATTCTTTGTGCATTTCTTATCATAATATCAACCAAGTCGTTGCAAGTATTCAAGCATTCTCTTAATTCTTCTTCTGTTAATTCTTCGCTGGCTAACTTTTCGGTAATATTTTTAATCCTATCTTTGATATCCGTTAAGGAAGAATATATTATTCCTATTGGAGTATTAACATCGTGGGCGATGTTTATCATCAATTTGCCAAGTACTGCCATTTTCTCCGAGTTTATAACTCTCTGTTGTGTTTCCTCAAGTTCGGATAAAGTTACCTCAAGTTCCGAATTCGCTTCATTTAGTTCAGAAATAAGATTCTTGAGTTTTTCACTTTTTTCAATATTTTTCAAAAGCAAGAAGATTACAAAATAAAGCGCCACAAATATCATAGATATGATGAAAAGTAATTTTGCAGGTTCAATATCCGAATATTCAAAAACAACTTTTCCAGCAAGGAATCCTTTGTAATCCATCAAATATTCTTTAAATTTTGTGCGAAGGCCGAATATCGAATGGATCATTGTTATACTCTCAGATTTTGATATTTTTCCAAGAACTTCGCATTTATCATCGTAAACCGTAATTGATATTATGTCTTTTTTCTTTATCATAGGGGTCATAGTCATCTCAACAAGATTTTTATTCAAAGTCCAAGAAGGATATGTAAGTGCTTCGGTGAAAGTTTCGAAAACATTGTAAAGCTCCTTTTTCCAAGATTCGATGTAAGAAAAGGTTATGAATAAAAATGATACTATTAATACAGCAGCGGATAAAGAATTTAAAATATAAAATTTCTTTTTATTAGAATTGGTATTTATTTTTGTTTCTTTCACAATTCCAACCTCCTGAAATTAGAAAATGAAAATTAAAATTGTAAATCCTTCAACGTCAAACCATATTTCTTAAGTATGTTTTCATAGTCCGAGGATTTTTTAAATTTTTGGAGTTCAGGTGTGAATATTTCGCTTAAGTATGTACCATGGAAATTCTTTGAAAAAGCTACGTAATAAATCATCTTCTCACTGAAAATTTTTGAATATTCAACATCGTTTTCTATGCCAAGGTCTTTTGCTATTGACTTGCCGACCAAAAGATTGCATACGAACAGATCTATTCTACCATTTTTTAAAAGCTCAAACCCCGTAACATCATCTATTACTGGTTCTTTTTTGAATTTGGCATTCCAAAACCAATCACCGTAGGCATACCCAATGGAGTATCCACAAATGATATTGCTAGGTATGTTTTCCAATGAAGAAATATCTATATTTTTGTTTTTCATTTTGAAGAGCACATCGTAACCAGTACTGAGTGGTTCGTCAGGAAATACAAGGTAAGTTTTTCTTTCATCGTTAATTCTCAGCGACATTATACCATCGTAGGCTGAATTTTTCATCGCGTCCAAGCATCTTTCCCAAGGGAGTGTCCGGAAAACTACTTTGTAACCTAATTTTTCAAAAACCTTTGTAACGGTATCAACATCGAATCCTTTCCAAATTTTTTCTTTTTCATCGTACCATTCGTACGGTTTCCAATCAACTGTTAGTATTTCGACAACATTTCCCGGTAAGACATAATCTTGCAATTTGTACTTATTTATCAAAGATGCTATTGTACCTTTTTTGTGAAAGCTTTTAATAGCTTCTTCTATTTTTTGAGATACGTAATTGTTAACTTTTTTGCTGAGTACAACGTAATGATAGTACTTTTCGTCCACCAAATTTAGCTTCTCATATTTATTTGGATTTTGGCTTAAGATATATCCAAGCACGATAGAAGAGTAAAATAAAGCATCTATTTTATTTTCATCCAATGCTTTTAATGCTTCATTTATATTTTTAAACGCTGTTATTTGAGACTTGTTGAATATATTTGGCAGACTTTTAGAAGTGACAGTATCTCCTATGACCCCTATTCTTGTTAATGAGCTAAAGTGAATAACATTCGAACTTCTCTTTTTAAGGATAAACATTTCTCTTAATCCATACAGTGGCGTTTTTACATACTGCACTTTATCTTTTCTATCTTCGGAATATGCAGCTCCGATGAAGATATCTATCTCATTTTTTTCAAGTGCGTTAAATATCTCGCTTATAGTTAAAGGATTTTTAGATTTATATTCGATTTTTATATTTTCCTTTGAAAGTTCACTATTTAAAGCTTTAATTATATCATTGCACAAACCACTTAAGTCATCTCCCAATTTGAAATACTTTGGGATTGCATCTTGTGGATATGTGTATAAAACTATGCCGAATATCGAATATGTACCAAAGATTAGAAGAAATAAAAACAGTATACTCATTTTTACTTTCATTTTTCCACGCCCTTTTTAATATGACGTTTTTATTTAAACTGTTTATGAGGTTTTTTAAGAAGAAAAATATTAAAGACTTTATAGGTTCCTATTGAAACAATTACAAGAATCATTCCAAAGATTGAGCCTGATATGTCTATGACAACATCGTTTAGCGAAGACCCTCGGTTATAAAACAACTGGTTGTATTCATCGAGTACCGCGAAAAGTGCTGGTAGAGAAACTCCAATAATCGATGAGACTATAATGTCTGATTTCCAAATATAAAAGAATATCGTCGTGATACTACCAAATATAAAATACAAGCCAAAATGCGCAGTCTTCCTTATGAGCATTTCAGCAGGTACATATTCAGTTTTAAACCAAATCATCTTTAGTTTTCTTTCCATTTTTTGAAATAGCGTTGTATTTGAGAAATCAATTACGTTATCGACTTTTTTTAAAAGTTTGTAAACAAAATGCGATTGCATCGAAGACTCTGTCGGTGATTTGGAAGAAAAATAAAAAATCAAAAATATCCAAAGCAAAAATATTACTCCAAAAATAATTATCACAGATAACCTTTCTTGACTTTTACCTGACTTACGGTTCTTTTCCATACCTCTCTCCTTTGTTTATTAAAAATTATCTCTAAAATATTAGACAATTTTTTATTTAATTTCGATTAGTATTTTTTAATAAAATTATATCACTTTATATTTAAAAAAGCAAAAAAGCGGGCATTCGGAATGTGCCCGCTTTCTGGTATGTTTCTTTGTTTAAATCTATATTTGAATTTATGCATTTCCAGCTATATCAAGTTCACTTATTAGAACAGATGGTACAATCATTCCATTCATACCGATAAAGCCCCTCAAATCGTTTCCAACTTCTTCAATTTTGTGCATTATTTCAAGGAAGTTACCAGAAATTGTTACCTGTTCAACTCCATGAACAATCTTACCGTTTTCTACTTTTAGTCCTTTCGCACCTAAGGAGAAATTACCTGATATTGGATTTGCGCCAGAGTGCATACCTTCAACTTCGATGATTACTATTCCATTATCAAGGGTTTCAAGAAGCTCTTCAAAATTCTTTTCTCCAGGCTCTACGTAAAGATTTATAGGTGCTATACTTGTCCCATATGCGTTTCCCGTTGGCTCAACGTTATCTTTTTTGGCTGTTTTTAGATTATGGAGGAATGTCTTAAACACTCCATTTTCAATAATAACTTTTTCTTTTGTGGGTACACCTTGTGAGTCGAATGGCGTGGCGACAATACTCAGTTCATGTACTGGTAAGTCTTTTACTGTAAACTTTTCGGAAGCGATTTTTTCGCCAATTTTACCTTTGAGTGGTGACAAGTTTTTATGCGCATTATCAGCATTTATCATAGACACAAGCATGCCTAAAATGTCGGAAAATACGTCGTTTCTTAGTATAACTCTGTACTTTCCACTCTTTACCGATTTCGAACCGATTAAAGTGATTGCTTCATCTTTTGCTCTCTCGCCAACGTGCGTGGGATTTATTTCTTCTGGTTTTTTACCAATAGCAAATTCAAAAGCGGATCTTGGTGATACATCTTTTGCCACTGCCATTGCGTACATAAAACCTCCACCACTGACGAATGAAACATCAAGTCCAAGGGTGTTTACTATCTTTGATTCGCTCATTTGGTCTCCGTATACGGCCATATCGTTTATAATTCTTTCGTCTTCTCTAACTTTTCTGTGAGCTATCTCAACGTAATTCAATCTTTCTTTCACGGAGAGAGTTTCAAAAGCCCCATTGTAAGGTTCAATGTTTGGGTACGTTCCTTTCCCATCGTAAAAGTATTCTATATCTTCTGTGTCTACAATCGAAATATTTTCGTATGCGTCTATAAAAACTTTTTCTGGATTATCGAGTGTTTCCGTGTAAGACATGCCGATTTTCCCATCTTTAAGGACTTGAACGTTTATCCTAAACTTCCCTGCGTCTGTATATTGGTCCATCTCACCGTTTTGATATCTCACTTGGAAATTTCTTGATTTTGAATAACTAATCTGTACTTCTACACCTTTTTCCTTTGCAAGAACAAATATTTTTTCTTTGAATTCTTCAAAATTTATTGGTCTCATTTATTTCGCCCCCCAACAATTATTTCACTTACCTTTATCGTTGGTTGACCAACGTCTGCCGGTATTGAACCACTGTAAGAACCGCACATACCTTGTCCTCTCGCAACGTCGTTACCAACCATTTCTATCTTTTGAATAATTTCGTACCCTTTTCCTATGAGTGTTGCGCCTTTAACTGGCTTAGTTATTTTTCCTTTTTCAATTAAGTATCCCTCGTTCACCGCAAAATTAAATTCACCAGTCGCTGGATTGACGGAACCGCCTCCCATGGTCTTTGCATACAAACCGTAATCGACAGATGCTATGATTTCTTCGGGATGATAATCTCCAGGAAGAATAAATGTATTACTCATTCTTGATGTTGGCGCGAATGTGTAATCTTGTCTTCTTCCACTACCTGTTGAAGGCATTCCCATTCTTCTCGAGCCCAATTTATCTATCATATATCCTTTCAATATACCTTTTTCGATTAAAACAATTCTCTGCGTAGGTGTTCCTTCGTCATCTACATTTGCGCTTCCCCAAGCGTTTGGTATTGTTGCATCGTCAACAGCGCTCACGCACTCTGCTGCGACCTGCTGACCTAATTTACCAGCGAAGACAGACATACCACGCGCGACGGAACTTGCTTCAAGAGCGTGTCCGACAGCCTCATGGAAAATAACCCCGCCAAATTCGTTGGATATTACAACTGTCATTTTACCAGCTGGCGCTGCTTCCGCATCAACCATTCTTGCAGCTATCCTCGCCGCTCTAATTCCGGCTTGCTCAACATCGATCTTATCTAAAAATTCAAATCCCATCGCCGCGCCTGGCCCATAGAAACCAGATTCCATCTGCCCATCTTTCATCGCGACAGCATTAATCATGAGCCTTGTTCTAACACGATTATCAGTTACGTAAACACCTTCAGAATTTGCGATTAAAACATTTTGATTGTAATCCCAGTAATTCACAACAACTTGTGCGATTAGAGAAGAATAATTCTTTGCAGCTTCGTAAGCACGTTTCATATAAGCAACTTTTATATCTTTTCTGACTTCTTCAGGTTTGAGTAGTATAAAGTGTTTGTTGTTTAATTCTTTCTTTCTTAAATCAAAACTTGTTCCAGATAGTTTTACCTCTCCTAAAGCTTCACCGACTCTCTTCGCAACAGATAAAACACTTTCTTCTGACAAATCGTTGGTGTAAGCGTATATTGCCTTATCGCCTAAAAATCCCCTAATACCTATTCCAAACATTCTTCCAGTTTGCGCGTTTTCAACCTTACCATTCTTAAGTGAAATATTTGTTGAGAACCTATCCTCAACAAACACTTCGGCGAAATCTCCGCCATACTTTAGTACAGTTCCTAAAATTTCCTCAACAAATACCTTATCAAACCTATCAAGCACCTTTATCCCTCCCTTGTGAACAGAAAAGCGTGTAATATAATTCGTTATACGAACAATTTTACACCTTTGAATTATACAAAGTCAATAGTGATATTTTATAAAAATAACCAAAAATAACTAAATTCTTTCAAAAAAACTATCAAGCTGTGAGAATGATAATTTCATCATTATTGGTCTTCCATGGGGACAAGTTAGTAGATTTTTACTTTTTATTTCTTTTATTATTTGCTGTACTTCATCGTGAGAGAGTTTATCTCCGGTTTTTACAGCGGATTTACAAGCTTTGGAAGCAAGAACATACGTTAAGCCTTTCGGCTTTTCGAAAGGAATTCTGTATTCCTCTAAGACTTCAAGAAAAACATTTGAGGCGTCTGTAACCTTTAAAATTGATGGAATCTGTTTTATTACAACCTCGCCACTTCCATCTTCTAACGTTTTTATTTCAAAGTCAAAACCGTATTTTTTGAATTCATCTGTCAATTGTTGCGATAATTGCAAAAAGCTTTTTCCGAGTTTTATGTGTAATGGTATAAGTAATTGTACGGTTTCAAATTTATTTTCTTTGAGTTGTTCATATATTATTCGCTCATGGGCTGCGTGGAAATCGATGATAACCAATCCATCTAAATCCTCAAAGACAATGTACCTATCCTTAAGTACGATAAATTCTTTTGGGAGCGATTTTTCATTTAATTGTGGGAGTAATAAATTTTGAGATATTGAAGATAATGGTTCATATGGTCTGTATGTTTGAGGAGTTTCTTTTTGGTACAAATTTTTAAATTGATTTGGATACCATTCAGAATCTGTGTGTTGGTAATTTTCAGCCTTTAAATTTTGATTTGAAATTTCACTTGAATATTTTTCTTCTTCCTCTGAATTTTTTGATATAGACATCTGAAAAAAGCTGAATTTTCTCAAAGTTGTTCTAATAGTTCTCGCTATCTCGTTATACACATTTTGAGGGTCGGAGAATTTTACCTGGAGTTTTTGAGGGTGTATATTAACATCTATTTTATCTGGTAGAAAGTCCAAGAAAATCACACCATACGGATGTTCACCTTGTGCTAAAGCTTCACCATATCCCCGCTCAAATGAAAGATTAAGTAAGTTATCTATTACGAAGCGTTTGTTGACAAAAAAAATCTGCCCAGAACGGTTTCTTCTTGTGTATTGTGGTGAAGAGATTATACCTGAAATCTGCATTATCTCACTTTGAAGTGGTTCAATTAAGCTGAATTCCTTTACTTCCGGAAATATAATGGAAAACCTATCTTCCAAACTTCCTTTTGACGCATTGTAAACTATTTCATCTTCTATCTTAAAAACAAAACTTACACTTGGTTGTACCAACATAAATTTCTCAACAATTTCGGTTACCATTCGAGTCTCAACTTTTTCAGAAGAGAGAAATTTTCTCCTCGCTGGGATATTGAAAAACAAGTCGTAAACCTCAACAGTTGTACCTCTTTCTCTGTGAGTTTCCGTAATTTTTATAATTTTTCCGCCGATTACCTCCAACCTGTGTGCGTTATTTCCATCTGAAGATGTGATAATTAAGCGGGATACTTCGGCAATTGATGAAAGAGCTTCACCACGAAAACCGTAAGAATGTATATTATATATGTCTTCTAAGGCAGATATCTTACTTGTTGTAAATCTATCAATAGCGATAAGCATATCATCTCTTGACATGCCTATACCATTATCTGAAACCTTTATATATGACTTTCCACCATTTCTAATTTGCACTTCTATGCTTGTTGCGTTCGCATCTAAACTATTTTCAACAAGTTCCTTTACAACGGAAGCTGGATTAATAACAACCTCTCCAGCGGCGATTTTTGAAACAACTTCCTGAGGGAGTTTTTTAATAACCGACAAAATACCACCTCCTGTTTTTTCTATTATATCACTAAAAAAAGGCATCCTGCTTTTAAGCAGGATGCCTTCTATGGAATTATTTAAAACAAGAAGTTAGAAACAAAGATTACAGTCCACCTGAAAAAGTGAATGCGATACCAATTCCCGGCGTAGTTTGACCAATAGGAATAAATTGGTCAGTTGTTGCTGTTAGTTTCAAATCTGCATTTGCAAAGAACAAATTAAAACCAAAACCAATCGTGTGAGCGTATCCTGCTGGATTCATTCCAAGCATGTAGTATAGCTTTAAAAGTCCAAGATTGAATCCCGCGTAACCTTTTGCCATCCAATTCCCATCAAGCCAATAGCTACCTGCAACGCCCCACATTAATGGGTTTTGCCCTTTGAAATAGCCGGTTATTTGTATTGGTGGTATAACATTGACAGGCTCGGTCAAATAAGATAATGGAGAATTATAAATATTGTAAGTTGCATCGAGTGTCAAATTTGTACCTTCTGCTGTGTAATTTACTTTTCCATCGGATCTAATAGCTATAACATATGTTGCTTTTGCGGGTGATATTGTTATATTTCTGACTGCAATTCCAAAATTATCAGTTCCAAAGCCGAGTTCCAAAGATATACCCGAATTTTGGAAATTGAATATCTCGTTTTCAATATTATTAAGATTATAACTGCTCAAAATACGTGCTTGAGCTTGGATATTTAGTTCGGCGTAAGACGGTGATGCTGAAGAGGTGTAATATGCATAAGCATATGTAGAATTTTGGTCAGAAAAAACTATTGGTGAATAAAGATTTACACCGACGTAGAATTTTTCGAAAACTATTGAATTTCCAAGGTTCATAGTAATATTTGTCTTAAGGAAATTTGTTATAGTTGACTCATTTGTTTCACCTATGTTCGTTTCACCGAATAGAATGTTTGAAACAGTTTTTGGAATTGATAAACTTAAATTACCATCTATTCTTAAGTATGGAACAAACCTAAAACCAAACAAATTTAAATGAGCGTAAGTACCAGCATTTGCGTTAAAAAACGCTTTTAAACCATTATTTATAGCTGATTTCATTGTTTCAGTGTTGATTATTAATTCCTCTTCGTTCAATAAAGCATTTAAATTATCCATTGTCAAAAAATTTTGAGATAGTTCAATATCAGCAAATGCTCCAACTTTAAGTAAAGCAGTCATATCTTCTTTTACAAGTACGACATTTCCGTAAGAGCTGAATGGTTGAATAATCATTGAAAAAGACAAAACAGATATTAAAGAAAGAACTATGATTGTCAAAATTTTATTTTTCATATCTTATCACCTCACTTAATTTGACTTCAAACTAACGCTGGTTGCAACTTCAAGTTCAACTGCCAGGTATGGCGCTATACTCAAAACTCCATTGTAATTCAAAGATACAGTTTCACCTTCTGGAACTATTATCTCCCAAGGTGTGGAAGATGTAGCTAGTGCTTGCAACTTTTCTTTTGGAATATCTATAACTGTATTTCTGTTATCACCCGGTTTAAGTTCTACGGATACTATTGGTTCATTGTTTTGATCTTTACCTAAATATAGTTTCCCTACAATTCCAGTAGTATTATTGAAGCTACCAAACTTTAATTTAACAGATTTTATTATATCTTTTAATCTGCCAAGTTCTGACAAATTAACATTTTCGCTCTTAATTTTGACATCTTTTGTTGCGGTTATCTTTAAAGGAATATCCATATCTAATGAAAACACTATTTCGCTGTCATTACTCAATTCACCGC
The DNA here is from genome assembly GCF_000017545.1 of Fervidobacterium nodosum Rt17-B1. Classification (NCBI taxonomy): domain Bacteria; kingdom Thermotogati; phylum Thermotogota; class Thermotogae; order Thermotogales; family Fervidobacteriaceae; genus Fervidobacterium; species Fervidobacterium nodosum. The sequence goes on from NC_009718.1 coordinate 1,866,910, forward strand.
CTCCTGTGTTCATTTCAACACTCAAACTTAAAATTTGCTCATTTTTTATAATGTTCTTTAAAATATAGCTTATATTTTTTTGCTCACCTTTTTTTAAATGCACAGGATTTCCTAATATTGTTATTGTTACTTGAGGATTTATTGTGGAATTAATAACATTAAATGATACAGTAGCGTTTGGTGTAATATCAAAATCCTTTAAGAACGCAAAATCACCTGTGAATAGGTTGGAAAAATCATATAAATTATTAAAAGTCTGTGTAAATGTAGTGCTTTTTAGATTTATTTTAGATATCTCAAATTGTTTTATTTCAGGTGTAATTGAAAGACTTATACCGTCTTTTAATGGAACGTTTGTAACGGTTATAGGTGTTGATAATGTAGGTATTATTTTCAAGTAGAATTGATTGAATGTAGTAAAATCGATATTTTTATTTAAAGCCTTAAGGGATATGGTTCCACTACCACTGAGTGTGTGTTCGCCTTCACCTTCCGTAAGGAAATTCGATTCAATATTCATTTTGACTTCTGATGTGATATTTGAAACATTGTAATTCAAATTAGCGATTAGATTAATTACAGCACTATTGGCAAGGTCTTTAACAAAATCTGGAATGTCTTGAGTAATTTCAATTGGATTCAGCGCGTTTGGTGGGTTAATTGACGCCGAGTGAATATAAGCATCATCGGAAATAGTTGAGCTGTAACTTACAGTATTTGCACTTACATCGCCAGTTATTAAAATGTTGACATTCGCTGGTAGGTTTAAATCTTCGAGATTTACTAATATTTTAGAATTTTCTAATGAAACCGGTTTACCTCCAAATGTTTCAGAAACAGCTGTTGGTGTCAAACCATTAAACGATAAGCTAACAATTCCTGCACCAAATTCAATAGAGTCCACATTTGGTATTGTTACAGTTAGTTCCAATGGAAAGTCCTTCACAGCTGTAACGTTAACCAATGGTGTGACTTTTATTTTTGGATTTTGTGTTCTAAAATCAAAGTTTACTATTCCCGTAAGTGTTATAGTTCCTTCAATGTTTATTCCATCGCTCAATTTGAAATAGTTTGTGCCAGGAAGGTTTATCGATGCTGTTTTTCCGGTTCCATTGCCACTTCCGATTTCTGTTCCTCCGGATTTCAATTTGATATTTTGAGATATCGTTTCACTTATATTGGCGACTATCTCTTCATTAATGGTTCCGGAGAGTTTAATTTGGTAATCTTGTGGGAATGTAAAGAGTGTTTCGTTTATGTTTATCTCTATTTTTTCTGAATCAAGCTTGCTTGTGTCAAAATCTTTCGCATAATTTACCAAGGGATCTACAAATTTGAAGGTTACTTGTGCTATACCGCTTGTGCTTGAATTGAACCTGAGTTGTAGATTTGAAGATTTTTTAACTAACAAGTTAGACACTGATATTTCTTGATTATTGCTAAGAGCAACAGTTCTACCGTCTAATACCATTGAGATGTTAGATGCTGTTATGTTGGAAATTTTTACGTAAATTTTCACATTCTTTAAATTCGCCTCGGTGAAATTGAAAAGACTTTGAAGTGTGGTTACAGGAATTTCGAACGAGTTTGTACCACTTGATACAGGAATGTTTTCATCGTTTAAAAATGTTATACTATTGATATAAATTTCCGTAGCTGATTGGGGTATTTCTAATTCACTTTGGGATAACGTCGGCAATGGGATTGTTCCAGAGAGCATATTTGCGAAACTTGAAGTGTCGATTGTTATGTTGAAATTCTCAGATAATTTTGCAAGTTCATCTTTAAGCTTATTTTCTAAATCTTTCAATAACGTTTTTGGTGAATACTCTACTTGTGTTGCCAAGCTTAACTCAAGCGGATCCGTTTTTTCAAGTGTCAAAGAACCAGAGATGTTGTTTTCAAGTGGTGATATAAAATCTTTGATTTTTAAGTTGTAAGTTGTTATAGGAAATTCCAAATATTTCGTGTATTTAACATTCACCTTTTCAGGCGCTTTTTGCGGAATTCTTAACCCACAAGAAAAAATGAGTGAAAGTGTTAGAATGAGTATTAGAACCCATAATATCTTCTTAATTTTTTTAATACCTTTCATACTACTACCACCTCCCAATTTTTTCTATTATATACTTTTAGACAATCTAAACGTTGATAAGTTCAAAAAATAAAAAATAAAAATGGCTTGTAGGAATTATACATTTTATGGTAGAATATCTAAATAGAAAAAGGTTAAAATTAATTATACTACTATACCATTATACCATATTCTGGCTTTAAACACTTTTCTATTATTTAGGAGGAAAAAGTCATGGATAATTCAATCTTCAATTCCAATTTTGATACACTCAAGACGGCTCTTGACGTTCAAATGAAAAGACAAGAAATACATGCCCAGAATATTGCTAATGCGGAAACTCCTGGGTATAAAAGGAAGTACATAGCTTTTGAGGAATATCTTCAAGAATCGAAGATGAAGTTACAGATGGCAAGGACAAGTGAAAAACACCTTCCATCATCGATAAAAACTATCACAGCCAAGCAAGTTACGGTAAAAAATACAACTTTGACAAACGACAAAAACAACGTTGATATCGATATGGAAATGACAGAGATGGTTAAAGATGCGCTTAGATACCAAGTTCTTTCAAGGCTTATGAGTGCAAATATAGATAGGTACAACACTGTCTTAAGGAATACAAGATAATAATGGAGAAAAATATTAGCGTAGATTGAGAAATTATAAATATAGAGAAATGAGGTGTATTCGCTATGCAAAGTGAATTCAACATAATGAACATATCTGCCACAGGTTTGTCAGCCCAGAGGTTTAGAATAGAGGTAATTTCTACAAATATAGCGAATTCCGAGACAACAAGAACGGAAAACGGTGGGCCGTACAGGAGAAAAGTGCCTGTTTTTCAGGAGGTTTTGAGAAATATAAAAGGTAATCAGGAAAATGGTGGGGTTATGGTGAAAAGTATATACGAAGACCCTTCCGAGTACAGGATAGTGTATGACCCAACTCATCCAGATGCGGATGAAAATGGTTATGTGAAATTACCAAACGTTAACATTGTCCGTGAAATGGTTGATATGATTAACGCACAAAGAGCTTACGAAGCGAATGCAACAGCAATTAACACAACAAAAGCTATGATAAACGCAGCCCTTCAAATCGGGAGGTGATGCTAAATGATAGAAAGAATAAATGGGGTTAACAACCAAATTCAAAATATTTCCAACACTCAATCTAAGTCAGGCAATAGTGAATTTAGTAAAATTCTCTCCGATGCGTTACAATCTGTCAATGAACAACAGAAAAATGTTGAGCAGATGAGTGATGATTTTGCCAAGGGGAAGATAAGCAATATTCACGAACTAGTTGTAGAAGCAGAAAAAGCTTCGATATCTTTGAGACTTACCGTTGAAGTTAGAAATAGGATAGTTGATGCTTATAGAGAGATAATGAGAATGCAATTCTAATTTTTTCCAAAGTAAATAAAAAGCGGGAGCGAATGCTCCCGCTTTTTTGTATAGTTTGTATAAACACTAAACTATTTTTCAAATTTTCAAATTATTTTGCAATCGAAAACACAACTGCAACTACTCCCAAAATAATGCCAAACCATGCTATTGTATTTACATTGTTCAATTTTTCATCGAATTTCTTTTCAGAGTCACTGAGCATCTTTGTTACTTCTTCTCTGGTTGCGTAATTTTCAAGTGCGGTTTCAATTTGATCTACTTGTTCTCTGTCTGCTTTTTGTGAGAGATTGTCGTAAATATTCACAATATCTTGATCATGCATGTCAACTTTGAGTGTGAGTGTTTCTATTGCTTCTGGATCGATAATTTTTTCCTCAAGTGCTGCGATTTGGTCGGACAGTGTGCCAAGTGTTTCGTAAATCTTTAATATGTCGTTGTCGTGGATGTCAAGGGTAACCTTTATATCTTCTAAAGCTGTTTCAAAGTCATTATTTGGTGCCTCAGTGGTTATTCCTTCTTTAACCATTTCTTCTTTTAGAGAATTTATTGATACTTCAATATATGATGTAAGTCTTTCTTCCAGTGCAGCCAAATTGTCTGAAAGTTCGTATAACATGTCTCTAAGAGCTGGTAAACCTGTATCGATAGTATTTTTTATATTCAAAATATCTGTTTCAACAGCTGAAATTCTTTCGTCGTATGCTTGCTGATTTTTAGCGTATTCTTCTAATTTAGAGTTAAAATCTTTTTGGGTATTTTCAATCTGCTTTCTGAGCAAATAGTCTGTGTCGCCAATTTGTGCAGCAAGACCTGTGAGAATTTCATTTAATCCATCGATCGAATCGTAAAGCTCCGTGACAGATGCCTCTAATAAACATACCTTTTCCAAATCTGCTTTTGTGCCAACGGTGTCGTAAATCATGTTTGCATATTCTTCAAGTAGTTCAATCCTGTTGACAAGACTGTCGATGTCTACCTCTGCAAAAACCATTAAACCGAAAAGAACGACCGCAAGAAGAATCCCCAACTTTCTCATAATGTTCCCTCCTTTTTTAAAGTGTGATTAAAGAATAGAAAAACCCACACATATGAATTATATAACATTCTTATACAATTAACAAAATACATAAATTATCTCAAAAAATATTATATCACTTTTAATAACCGTTTTGCAAACATTTTTTTAGTTTTTTGAAAGTAATTCACCAAGTTAACTTTCTTATTTGAAGTTTTATAGCTTCCGAAATATTTCAAAACCAATATTGTCTTGACAAATTGAATTTCTTGGTATATTATAATTTCTGCCCTTGCTCAGTTGTGGGTGAGATTCCCCTACTTGGCAAGTGGACAAATTCTATGGAGGTGTAAAAGGATGAACAAAGACGATATCATCAAGGAATTTCAAATTCACGACACTGACACAGGCAGCACAGCTGTCCAGATTGCCCTTTTGACAGCACGCATCAGACATCTTACAGAACACCTTAAGAACCATCCAAAAGATTTCCACTCAAGACGCGGGCTTATGAAAATGGTCGGAAGAAGAAGAAAAATGTTGAAGTACTTGATGAAAAAGGATCCAGAGCTTTACAAACAACTTCTCGAAAAACTCTCATTAAGAAAGTAAGAATACAATCTCTTAACATAATGGGCGGGTAACCGCCCGTTATTTTTAGCTAGGAGGAGAGTTTAACATGGACAATATAAACAATAATTCTCAACTTTACAACCTTGAAATGTATGATTATTACCTACCAGAAGAGTTAATTGCACAATCGCCCGTTGAACCAAGGGATAGTTCAAGATTGATGGTTCTAAACAAAGCAACTGGTGAAATACAACATAGGATATTTAGAGATATAGGAGAATATATTCACGAGGGGGATTTATTGGTTTTCAACACAACTAAAGTCATTCCTGCAAGATTGTTCGGTAAAAAGACAACTGGTGCTAATATCGAAATTCTTCTACTTGAGAAGTTAGGATTAGGCATTTGGAAATGCCTTGTCAAACCTGGTAAAGCTGTAAAAGAAGGAACGGAAATAATTTTTGAAAATACGAATATGAAAATGTATGGTAAATGTCTTTCAAGAGCAGAAGAAGGTACAAGAGTTATCGAATTTTCAGAAAAGGAAGATGAAAAGATATTCTCTTTTGGAAACGTTCCATTGCCACATTATATAAAAAATCATAACGTTAAAATAGAAAGGTACCAAACTGTTTACGCAAAGCATGAAGGAAGCGTGGCGGCACCAACAGCTGGATTACATTTTACAACAGAGCTACTTAACGAACTAAAAAACAAAGGCGTTAAAACAGCGGAAGTTGTCTTACACGTTGGAATTGGGACTTTTAAGCCTGTTAAAGTTGGAGACATAAGACAACATAAAATGCATGAGGAGTATTACATTGTTTCTGGAGAAACCATAAGTGCTATTAATGAAGTTAAAGCCTCTGGTAAAAGAGTTATAGCTGTTGGAACAACTACTGTAAGAACACTTGAAACGATAGCTAGACTTCAAAAGAGTGATTCTTACTCTGGAAAAACCGATATATTCATATACCCTCCATTTGAATTTAAAATTGTGGACGCGTTAATAACTAATTTTCACTTGCCGAAATCTTCATTAATAATGCTTGTTAGTGCATTCGCTGGTTATGATTTAACGATGAGAGCGTATAGGATAGCTGTGCAGGAAAGGTATAGATTTTTCTCATTTGGTGATGCGATGTTTATTTTTTAAGTTAACAATGTTAACATTTGAAATTGTAACCGACGAAAAAAGAGAAATAAAGTACAATTAAATTAGCGGGGTGCATTATGCGTATTCTTGGTATAGATCCCGGTTATGGCATTGTTGGTTACGGTGTCGTTGAAAAACTAGGCAACAAGATAGCATACGTTAGTCATGGGGCAATAAAGACAGAAAAAGGTGAACATTTTGAAGATAGACTTGATTACATATACAATCAAGTGAATGAGATTATAGAAAAATACAATCCTGAACTTGTGGCTATTGAGAGTCTTTACTTTTATAAGAACGTCAAAACGGCTATCTATGTTGGTGAAGCTCGAGGGGTTATCCTTCTTGCGATTAAGCATTCCAATATCCCATTTGTTGAGTTCACACCACACCAAGTTAAGCTTACGGTGACAGGTTATGGTAGGGCGGAGAAAACGCAAATACAAAAAGTTATGAAAATACTTCTTAAACTCAATGAAATACCAAAACCAGATGATGCGGCGGACGCCCTCGCCATCGCTTGGTGTGCTGCGGTGAGTGGTTCTGATTATTCTTCGTATAAGAAAAACACAAAATAAGTTGATAAATAGGATCAAATCGATAGTAATTATATGTGTTGTCATTTGTGTTGTCATTGTTATGGAGGTGTAATGATGATCCACGTCTTTGATGTCCAGCGTCCAATAGAAAATATAGCTCAAAAGCTTGGAATAAATGCCAGTGGTATTTTAAAAAAGGTTATTTACGATAAAAAAAGAGAAGCTGTTACTTTTGTTATAGAAAATTTTTCAGGAGATTCTGAATACTTTAAAAATGCTCTTAGTGAGTTCATAGGAGTGCACATAGATATTACTTTTGAAAACACAATTAATGAATCAAGTCAGAGTATAGAAGAATTTATTTACAAACAGTTGAATGGTTCTGGAAAATATATAGATAGGATAGAAATCATTGGTAAAAGCTTAAAGATATACACAATTGGTGAGTTCGCAAAATCTCATGTCATGAACAGAATAAAAAAGGTAAAAAACACATTACCTTTTCAAGAATATATTATTGAGACTGTGCAGGAAAGCATACAACATTCAGAACAGTTGATTCAAAATACAGAAATTGTTCAGAACGTAGAACAAAGAAATTCTGAATTTAATAGTATAAAAGGCGATGTCGAGGAGAACAATAAAATCGAAAAAAATGATGAAAGCGAACTAAAAAAAGTTTTAAACTCAATATACTCTCCATCTACGTTGGTTTTATCACCAAATTCCAAGAGACAGATAAAAGTTTATGGTAAAGTGTTTAAATTCGAGAAAATAAACGATGATTTATCAACAATATATATAACAGACAAGAAAGATTCGACCATTTTAAAAGTTTTCGATTCCAGAAAATTGGCAGTAGAAGAAAAAGTTAATGTAGGAAGTTGGTATATATTCACAGGTAAAGTTCTTACAGATAAGAACAATTCCCCATTTTTAAAAGTGGAGAATATTACAGAAATCCCATCTTTAGATAGGGTTGACAACGCTGTAGAAAAAAGAGTAGAACTCCACGCACATACAAAAATGAGCGATCTTGATAGTGTAATGGACATCTCAGAGTACGTGAGCACAGCAAAAAAATGGGGATGGGAAGCTATCGCGATTACCGACCACGGTAATGTCCAAGCCATTCCAGAATTTTTTGATATTGCAAAATCAGCAGGTTTAAAACCAATATTTGGCTCGGAACTTTATTTGGCTAATGATCCCAAAAGGATAATGATGAACGAAATAGAAGGCAACGTTGACGATTATACTTATGTTGTACTTGATTTGGAGACAACAGGCTTAAACCCTCGTTCTGACGAAATAATGGAGATTGGTGCAGTCAAAACAAGAGATGGAAAAGTTATAGATGAATTCCACACATTTGTTAGGCCTAATAAATTAAATAAGAAAAGTCTTAATATAACAGGTATTACAGAAGATATGCTAAAAGATGCTCCTGATATAATGCAAGTCTTGCCAAAACTATTAGAATTTATAAAAGACAGCATATTAGTTGCTCATAACGCTGATTTCGACATGACGTTTTTAAAGAATATCCTTTCAAAAAGTGGAATTGAATTTAACCCGCCGTATATAGATACTCTCAGACTCTCGCAAGCATTACTTAGGAATAAAATTAAATCATTCTCTCTCGATAAACTTGTTGACCATTTTGGGTTAGGTGCTTTCCAACATCACAGGGCGTTAGACGATGCCAGGGTAACCGTAAATGTTTTCTGGAAGTTAATAGAATTGGCTAAGAAAAAATCTATAACAACGTTTGAAAAATTGAACAAATTAGTTGAAAATATAAATCCACTTGTAAAACATCCTCAGCATGTGACCGTTCTTGTCCGAAACAAAACAGGGCTTAAGAATTTGTATAAATTAATCTCAAAAGCTCACACTGAGACATTTTTTGTTGTTCCTCAAGTATTGAAATCTGAGCTTGAAAAACACAGGGAAGGCTTACTCATAGGTACTGGTTGTGCAAATTCAGAGATATTTGAGCTTGCCCTCCAAAGAGACACAGGCGCGTTAACAGAAGCGCTTAAATTTTACGATTACATTGAAATAATGCCACTTGATACTATAAATTCCGAAGAATTTACCAGAGAAGAAGCCAAAGAAGCGTATAAATTGCTTTATCAGGTTGGTAAAGAATTAAACATGCCTGTTGTAATGGTTTCAAATGCTCATTTTATCGACCCAGAGGATATAAAGGCACGTAAAGTATTGCTTGCACCTCAGAGTAATATAGAAGATGAAGAGGCAAACTATTATCTTAGAACAACGCAGGAAATGATAGATGCCGCTTTAGAAATTTTTGAAGATGAACAAATTGCTAAAGAAGTTGTTGTCGATAATCCAAAGAAGATTGCAAATATGATAGATACAATTCAACCACTTGAAAAGAAACTTCATCCACCAAAGATAGAAGGCGCAGAGGAAAAACTTCGAACAATGACTTACGAAAAAGCTTATCAACTATATGGGAACCCGCTTCCGGAAATCGTTGAGAAGAGAATTGAAAAAGAACTTAACAGCATAATTGGACATGGATATGCTGTATTGTATATGATAGCTCATCTCATAGTCAAAAAAGCTGGTGAAGATGGATACGTTGTTGGTTCTCGAGGTTCCGTTGGTTCTTCATTGGTTGCACACCTTGTTGGAATAACGGAAGTAAATCCTTTACCGGCCCACTACAGATGCCCAGATTGTAAATATTTTGAATTACACGAAGAGTTTGGTTCAGGTTACGATTTGCCAGACAAACTTTGTCCAAAATGTGGCGCAAAACTTGAAAAAGTTGGGCAAGACATACCATTTGAAGTCTTCATGGGATTTGAAGGAGACAAAGTGCCTGATATAGACTTAAATTTCTCTGGCGAATATCAAGAAAGAGCGCATAAGTTCATAGAAGAATTATTTGGAAAATCGAAAGTTTTCCGTGCTGGAACAATAAGTACCATAGCCGATAGGAGCGCTATTGGTTACGTTAAAGCCTATATGGAAGACAAAAATGGAAATATAGTTAATCCGCTAAATCCTGCTGAACAAGAACGACTTACAATGTACGTAACGGGTGTAAAGAGAACAACAGGACAACACCCCGGTGGATTGATGATAGTTCCAAATGAGTACGAAATATATGACTTTACGCCATTCCAACATCCGGCGAACGACAAAAAATCAGGAGTATATACCACGCACTTTGCTTACGAATTTATCCACGACGATTTAATAAAATTGGACGCGCTTGGTCACGATGACCCTACGATGATTCGTTTACTTTACGAATACAGCGGAATAGACCCCATGACAATACCTATGGATGATAAAAAGACTATAAGCATATTCTCATCGACAAAAGCTTTGGGAGTTGATCCAGAAGAACTTGGAACAGACGTAGGAACTATAGGCATTCCGGAATTTGGCACAGATTTTGTTATGGGCATGCTCAGAGAAACAAGGCCAAAGACATTCGCTGAACTTGTTAGAATATCAGGACTTTCTCACGGAACAGATGTTTGGCTTGGTAATGCGCAGACACTTATCAACAAAAAAATAGCGACACTGTCTGATGTCATATCCTGTCGTGATGATATAATGATTTATCTTATTCACAAAGGGGTACCGCATTCAAATGCATTTAAGATAATGGAAAATGTTAGAAAGGGGAAAGGATTGAAAGAAGAAGAAATAAACATAATGAAAGAACACAATGTACCGGATTGGTTCATTGAGTCGTGCCAAAAGATAAAGTATCTTTTCCCAAAAGCACACGCAGTTGCTTATGTAAGTATGGCGTTTAGAATTGCGTACTTTAAAGTTCACTACCCATTGGCATTTTATGCGGCGTATTTTTCAACTAAAGGTGATGAATTCGATGCAGAGCTCATTTTAAAAGGCAAGGAGGCTATAAAGAAAAGACTCGTCGAATTGGCAGCTAGTATGAAGAAGGACGTTAAAGAAAAGAATGAAGAAAAAGTCTTACAAGCAGCACTTGAAATGCTATTGCGTGGGTATGGATTTAAGAAACCTGACTTGAAACGTAGCGACGCGAAAAGATTTATAATAGACGGCAAAGATTTACTCATACCGTTCAACAAAATACACGGAATAGGCGAAAACGTTGCAAACTCTATAGTAGAAAAGCGTGCCGAAAAACCGTATACATCTATTGAAGATTTAATGAATCGTGCACGTGTTACAAAAGCACAAGTCGAGGTATTAAAAAGAATAGGAGTATTAGATGGACTTCCAGAAACCGACCAAGCTATGTTGTTTTAGCTTTAAAGATAAAATACAATCTTTATACAATCTTTGATGACCGACTAAGGATTAACGAAAATTTGTTGCATAAATTGAAAAATATATGATATAATAACTTTTGACAATTATTCCAAATCATTTAGAAATACAAATCGGAGGTGTAGCGAGATGTTGGGAGTTGTATTAATTGTTGTACACACGATTATCGCAGTGGGGCTTATTTGGATGGTATTGCAAGAAATGAGTAAGTTCGCAGAACTTGGTGGTGCATTTGGTAGTGGAGCAGCTTATACCATGTTTGGGAGGAAAAAAGGTTTAGATACATCTGGTAAAATAACAGTTGCCCTTGCAATTGCGTTCTTTGTTATGTGCTTCTTAACATCATGGGTTTTATCAAGATAATATTTTTATTATCACCCTATTACGAAGTTAAAACATTTGGAGGGTCATGAATGCACCTTAGTCCCGAAGAACAAATTAAAATATTGAAGAAAAACTGTGTTGATTTGGTTTCTGAAGAAGAATTATTGGAACGATTAAAAGAAGGAAAGCCTCTAAGAGTTAAGTTGGGTGTAGATCCATCAAGACCGGATTTACATTTAGGGCATGCTGTTGTTTTGAAAAAACTCAAACAATTTCAAGACCTTGGGCATCAGGTTATCCTTATCATCGGTGATTTTACAGCAATGATAGGTGATCCATCTGGTAGAAACACAACTAGACCGATGCTCTCAAGGGAAGAAGTTGTTGAAAACGCAAAAAGCTATGCTGAACAAGCCTTTATGATTCTTGACAAAGAAAAAACAATAATAAGATACAATAACGAATGGCTTGGTGCGATGACATTTGCGGATGTTGTAAAACTTGCAGGAAAATACACAGTTGCCAGAATGCTTGAAAGAGAAGATTTTGCAAAAAGGTATGCGGAAGGTACACCAATAAGTGTCGCAGAGTTTTTGTATCCGTTAGCTCAAGCGTACGATTCAGTTGCTATTCAGGCAGATGTAGAACTTGGCGGAACTGACCAACTCTTTAATCTTATGGTTGGCAGAAAAATACAGGAAGAATATGGATTAAGACCGCAGATAGTCATGACAATGCCTATAATTGAAGGAACAGATGGAAAATTGAAAATGAGCAAAAGTTACAACAACTACATAGGCTTTACAGATGAGCCAAGAGATATGTACGGAAAAGTAATGTCTATACCTGACGAATTAATAGTAAAATACGCAAAATTACTTACAGACGTTGATGATGAAGTGTTGAGAAAAATGGAGAAAGAAATAAACGAAAAAGCTGTAAATCCAAGAGATTACAAAATGTGGCTTGCGAAAGAAATTGTTAGACAATTCCACGGCGAAGAGAAAGCAAAAGATGCTGAGGAATATTTCATAACAGTTTTCCAACGTAAAGAGATTCCCGAAGAAATGCCAGAAGTGAAAATTCAAGCAGGTGTTTACAACATCGTTGACCTTCTTGAAACTTTAAAAATTGGTTCAAGGAGTGAAATAAAAAGACTCATAACTCAAGGTGGAGTTTACTTCGACAACAACAGAATTGACAATTTTAAAGCAAATGTTGAAATAAGCAAAGAACACATACTAAGAGTTGGGAAAAGACAATTTATAAAGATTTTAGCAATTTAATGTTATAAAATATCTTTGGAAAATTATCAAATTGTATTTTGCTTTACGTACTAAATGTGTTATAATTTTTTTGTAAGTATTTTATATTCTAAAAAGGGGGTAGTTATTTATGAAAAAATTTTTAACAGTTATTAGCATTTTGATTTTCATTGTCACAGCTATGGCAGCTTTCAGAGATATTCCAAAAGGCCACTGGGCTAAGAATTATGTTGAAAGGCTTGAGCAGATAGGTATAGTTACAGGTTTCCCAGATGGAACATACCGTGGTGACGAAGCAGTAACAAGATATCAAATCGCTTTGTTTATTTCCCGCACACTTGACTATGTTGAGCAATCACTTTCTTCTTTGAAAACACAATTGAACGAAAACAAAGGGAACATTGAAAATTTGGAAAATACCATTCAAGATATGAAACTTACACTCGAACTTCACGATCAAGATATTATAAAACTTTACGACCTTGTTACACAGCTTGGAGATAAATTCGTTTACACAGACGAAGAAGGCAATCAACAAGAAGTTAACGTTGTAGAATTGAAGAACGATATAGCAAGCATAAGTGATATCCTCAATGGTCTTGCGGCTCAGCTTGGAGATGTTGATTACCTTTTGAGAAAACAAATTTCAGATTTAGACAAGAAAACATCCGCAAAAGACGATGAACTTTCCAACTTAACAGCTGAATTATCACAAAAAGTTTCAGATTTAAGCGAACAAATTGAAACCTTACAAGCAAAAATCGAAGATTTGAACGACACGGTAGTAAACATATACAACACCCTTTCTGAAGCCATAATGGGTTTACAAGAATCTTTGGCTACTTTGGAAGCATCTTTAACTGAAAAAACAGATGAAATTGAGACAAGAATTCTCAATATAGAAAATACACTTGAAACAGGATTACCAGTATTAAGAGACGCGATTTACGGACTTTCAGAAGACTTGGCAAACGCTCAAGAAGCACTGAAAACTTACACAGATGTAATTGCTGAAAATTTACAAAATCAAATTGACGAACACGCGCAGGCAAATGATGAGGAATTCGCTAAAGTTTATGAAGCGATTAGCAACCTTCAAGACATGTTGGCAAGAGCTATCCTTGGACAACAAGAAGAAATAGCCAATTTGAGTACCAAACTTGACAAACTAAACGAACTTGTGGTAAACTTTAGTAGCGAAACTAACGAAAAGATATCTGTTCTTGATGAGAGATTAGGCCTTTTAGAAAATCAAGTTGCAAGCTTAAGCCAGGTGGTTGAAGAAGTAAAAGCAGATAAATCTGATGTTGAAGAAATTAACAAAGAGCTCGCGAAGAAAGCAACAAAGGAAGAACTCGAACAAGCAAAAACGATAGCAACTTGGGGTGTAGTTACCGGTGTCAGTGGGCTTTTAATAGGTATAATAGCATTAGGTAAAATTTTAGGTTGGTTCTAAATTTTCTCAAAGTTTTAGATTTTTATAGAAATTCATTAAATTTTATTATTCCTACAAGGGGGGATGATAAAAGAAAAATTGAAAAATAAAAAGCTCAACATTTTAACTATATTATTTTTAACCTAAACTCACAGGAGGAGGGAGAAAGGTTATGAAAAAGCTTTTTACGGTACTTGTAGCGCTTCTCATGGTAGTTAGCATCTTCGCAGCAGAAAAACCATTCACACTCGGACCAAACGTAAAGTATACCGGTACAGTTACTTTCACATTGACGGCTGATAAGGATGGGGTAAGCTTTAATGGAGCTCTATCAGATGTTTCAGCAAGTCTTTCACTTTCACCAACATCAGACACGCAAGCAGGAGCAACATTCGGAATTACCTATACACCGTTCAGTGGAGTTACACTTACTCTCAGTTCAATAACATTCTCAACACCATATTTTGGCGCATACTACACAACAGGAAAACAGTTTGTCAATGACTACTTCACAGGTATAGTTTACAATTCAGATGGTTCTATATCTGATTGGGATTCAGAATTTAAATCAGAATTTGCTGACGCACTCAAACTCACATTCCCAGCAGTAGCAGGTCTTGAAGTTTATATTGAAGATAACACAACAGAAATTACAGGTACACTAGACTACGCAAATTGGTTCAGCGACATGCTTTTAGTGAAATACCCAGTTGCACCATTCACACTTGTTGGCGGTATGTACGTCGCTGGTGGTTACTACACAGTTGGTGCCAACGTATTTGGTACAGTTGATCTCGGTATATTCAAGCCATCAGTTGACGTCTTTGCAGGTATGGTTGATGCATCTTCAGCAAATCCAAAAACAGTTTACGGTGTCACAGTATCTGGAAGCCTTTCACCAGTTGCAGGTTTAACACTTGCGCCGACACTCAAATACACCGATGGTATTGCAAATCTCGTTTACAAGAGCAACACCAAAACAGATGGTAAGTTTGCAGAGCTTGGCGTAACATACACAACAACATTCGCACCAGTAACAGTAACAGCAAAAGTAACACCAAAGTACGATATGCAGCCAGCAACACCAACATTTAAGGTACCACTTAACGAACTTTCAGCAAAAGTAGCAGTTACACCTGTAACACTCTTTGTAAAGACAACAGAAACAGACTTAATTGATTCAACAATGAAATTCACACTCTACACACAAGCAGATTACGCTGATGCGATGCTCTCTGCTACAGCAAAAGCAGAATGGGCAGATGTAACAGAACTTGCAACGTACAAATACATCCACGTCAATGGTTCTGTTAATGTAGTGCCAGGTGTCTTCACAGTAGGCGGAAACTTCAGAATGACTCCAAGTAACAACGGCTTCAATGCATCATTTAAATACGTCTTAACACCAAATGTAAATGTAACAGGATTCTACGGAACATTGACAGGCGATGATAGTGCTGGTTGGACAATTAATTCAGATCCAACATGGAATCTTAAACTCACATACTCAGCAAGCTTCTAATACAATCAATTATCGATAAGACGTAACACCCCGCCGGAAGGCGGGGTGTTGTTTTGCCATTTATCGCGATTGTTCATTCTGGACATACACGTAACGTAGAAACAAAAACTCCCCCTTTCATTTTCAGGGGGAGTCTTTCAATAATTAAATCTCTTTTCGATTCTTATCTTTTTATCGAATAGAACGCTCCTAATCCTTTGTATATCGCCGCATCGCCGAGTTCTTCTTCGATTCTGAGGAGTCTGTTGTACTTGGCTATCCTTTCGCTTCTTGAGAGTGAACCTGTCTTTATCATGCCCGCATTTGTTGCTACCGCAAGGTCTGCTATGAATGTGTCTTCCGTTTCACCGCTTCTGTGGGATATGACGTTCGTCATTCCTGCCGTCTTTGCCATTTCTATCGCATCGAGCGTCTCTGTTACCGAGCCTATCTGGTTGAGTTTTATGAGTATCGAGTTGCTTGCGAAGAGCTCAATACCTTTTTCGAGTCTCTTTACGTTCGTAACGTACAGGTCGTCTCCAACTATCTGTACTTTTCCGCCGACTTTCTGCGTGAATTTCACGTAGCTATCCCAGTCTTCTTGCTCGAATGGGTCTTCGATGGAGATTATTACGGGCCAGTATTTGTCTATGAGCATTGAGTAGTATTCAATCAGTTCGTCGCCTGTCTTTTCAGTTCCATCGATGTTGTACTTTCCCGTCTCTTCGTTGTAGAATTCACTTGCTGCGCAGTCGAGCGCAATGTATATGTCCTTTCCTGGTTCGTACCCTGCCTTTTTAATTGCTTCGATAAGCACTTGGATCGCTTCTTCGTTCGATGAAAGGTTTGGTGCAAATCCGCCTTCGTCACCGACTGCTGTAACGTGTCCTGCGTCTTTGAGTATCTTCTTGAGCGTGTGGAAGACTTCTGCACCGTACCTGAGAGCTTCTTTGAACGATGGTGCTCCCGCTGGAACGAGCATGAATTCCTGAATATCGAGGCTGTTGTCTGCGTGCGCACCGCCGTTAATGACGTTCATGAATGGAACTGGGAGAATTTTTGCATTCGCTCCGCCGAGGTATTTGTAGAGCGGTACTCCTGCGCTCTCTGATGCTGCCCTTGCGACTGCCATCGATACGCCGAGGATTGCATTTGCGCCGAGTTTTGATTTATTCTCTGTGCCGTCGAGCTCAAGGAGGACTTTGTCAAGGTAAACCTGATCAAATGCATTCAATCCGACAACTCTTGGTGCGATGATTTCGTTTACGTGTTCTACCGCTTTGAGCACGCCTTTGCCCATGTACCTTTTCTTGTCGCCATCCCTCAATTCGAGTGCTTCGAACTTTCCTGTAGATGCTCCACTTGGAACGATAGCACTGCCAAAGCTTCCATCTTCAAGCAATACCTCAACCTCAACCGTTGGGTTTCCGCGGGAATCAAGTACCTCACGTGCCCTAACATCGATAATTTCTACGTACATGCTTACACCTCCATCTTTTGAGTAATGAACGAATTTCTGCAAAATTTTAAAAATATAACCAAAACAAACAGAAATTGAGTGAAAAGTTTCACTTTTTTAATTATACCACTTAAATTTCTCTTTTACAACTTGATATTTGTTTATTTTTGCTTATTATACCATATCACATTATCTTTACTTCGTATGGCTTTAAGGATACACCTTCATGTGATTCATGATGACCTGAGATGTTCACGTAGACTCTGATGCCGTTTATTCCATCGGTTACCGTGTAAGCTATTGTGAATGTATTGTGAGTTACATTCTCAATCCAAGCGTTTTCAAGCCATTCGTTTTCTTTTCTAAATTTCGTCCAATTGATTACTTCCTTTAAAAGACTATTTTCTCTGCTTAGTTGTTCTTCTACAGATACTCCTGTAAATGCTCTGTTGAACCTTACGGCTTTCCAGAAAGATTGTCCTTCACCAGATAAAGAGGCATACCAAGGGAACGGTTCTATAACATCTTCTGTGAATGTTGAGTCGTACATACCTTTCATCCCTAGTTCGTCTCCATAGTAAATAAACGGTACGCCTGGTGTGGTCATTAACAAGCCGAAGAATACTTTTCTCTGTTCTTCTTGTGGAAGCATTTGCGCAAGTCTGTGCATATCGTGGTTACCTGTGAAATTACTCGGTTTGTAAGGTTTTTTAGTGAGCGTTCTTTGGAAGCAGTCAACGATTTTGTACACTGTACCGTGTTGCATCGATTCACGTATCGCTTCCGTAAAATAGAAATTAAAAGAGCATCCTATCGTTTTTGCGTATCTGTCAACTATCTCTGGATCGTCCCAAACTTCCGTAACCGCAAATACATTCCCACCTTTGACACTTCTTGCTTTATCCATTACCAATTGCCAGTATCTAACATTTTTATCATGGTCGTATCTAAAGCGCCCTTCTTTTACGTCGTAATCGTAAATGTGTTTTGCTGCGTCGAATCTAAATCCATCAACACCTTGTTTAAGCCAGAATTCGACAATTTCTAACGATTTTTCAACTACTTCAGGATTTTCGTAATTCAAATCTGGTGAGGAGCCACCAAAGACACCGTAATACACTTTACCGTTTCTATTGTGCCAAAGTAATTCTTCATCCCAGTGCCTTTTTTCCAGAAGATTGAAGTGTGGCTGTGCCCAGAGGAAGTAATCGACGTACGGTTTTTCACCTTCCATAGCGGCTTTGAACCAAGGATGTCTATCAGATACATGGTTTAGTGGTAAGTCTATAACAACTCTTATACCATTTTCATGGAGTGTTTCCACCATGTACCTGAAATCCTCAAGAGTGCCAAAAGAAGAATTTGTGTCTAAATAATCGATAATATCATAGCCGTGGTAACTTGGAGATTTAAAGTGTGGTGTTAGCCAAATTAAATCGACGTTGAGCATTTTGAAGTAATCTACTTTTTTTGCGATACCTCGGAAATCACCAATCCCGTCATCGTTTGAATCGGCAAATGATCTTATGAATATTTCATAGCCTATCACTTTTTTTGCCTCCTTTTATTCAAATGTGATTTAAAATTGAATTTCTTATCCTTGCATCAATTTTTTCACTATCTCTTTGAAATGATTACCTCTCTCCTCGAAGTTTTTATAGGCGTCATAACTTGCTCCCGCAGGTCCAAGGAGTACGTAATCTCCTTCTTTTGCCATTTTGCTTATTTCAAAAACGGCTTCTTCGATGTTTGAAAATCTTTTGTAATTGACATTCCTTTCTTTTAAATAGGGTTCCACCGCATCGGAAATTGGTCCGACGATGGCAACGAATTTACATTTTTTTGATATTTCGTTAGCCAACTTTGAGTAATCTTCGTTCTTTCCTTTTCCTGCTATTATGAGATACAAATTATTATCGAAATTCTCAAGTGCTTTAACAACAGCGGCTGCGTTTGTTGCCTTTGAGTCGTTATAATAATGTGCGCCGTTTATTGTACCGCAGTATTCCATTCTGTGTGGTAACGGAGTGAAATCTTCCAGCATGCTCATTGAGAAAGGTAATCCAAGTACTTTCAATACAGTCTTTGCAGCGGCGATATTTTCCATATTTTGTTTTGTTCGTATATGGAACGGTATCTCTTCGAATTTAAAATCAACGGTGAATGGAACTCTCTTCGCTTGGACAAGGGCTAATCTTTTGAATGTTTCCATATCTTTTGGGTTGTAAACAAAGTGGTCTTCGTTATCTTGGAATTTCGTTATTTTGAATTTCGAATCAACATAATGCTCCATACTTGGATGCCAATCTAAATGATTGGGATAAATATTAGTGATAACCGCGACGTTTGGCTTAAAAAACGGAGTCCAATAGAGTTGGAAACTGCTTATTTCTACTACTATGTATTCCGGTTTCTTGCCTTCCAAAAGCACCTGAGCAATGGGGATCCCAAAGTTTCCAGAAATTTGGGATGATGCTGATTTCGAAATGAGGTGGTTAATCATCGCTACAGTTGTACTCTTACCGACTGAGCCTGTCACAGCTATTATTTTCGGTTTCCAATCGAGAAATTTCATGAAGTAGGTTATTTCGGTATCGACATATTTGCCCATCTGTTGAGCCTTTAAAAGAATTGGATGGTTGTGTGGAACGCTCGGACTTGTGAGTATAACATCGGCTTCTAATATTTTCTCAGAATTTACTCCTTCCTCGTATGGTATGTTGTTTTCTTCCAAAAATGCCTTATCTTCACTGGAAAGCTTTCCAGATTCGCTTACAAAAATCTTTTCTCCTAATTTCAAAAGAAACTTCGCAGCATACTTATTACTCAACCCCAAACCGAGCAGTGCGTACTGCATTTAAATGCCTCCTTTTAATTGTTTTATCTTGTTAACCTAATAAATTATATCACAACGAATTACAACATATTTTAATAAGTTGTTATTTTTCAAATAATTTCCACAAAATAGTTTGAATATGAAAACTAATGAAAACAAAAAACGGCATCCTGAATTGGATGCCGTTTTTCTTTTTTTGGTCGGGGTGACTGGACTTGAACCAGCGACCTCTTGCGCCCCATGCAAGCGCGCTAGCCACCTGCGCTACACCCCGACACAATTCAATTATAATTATCTCACAGCATTATGAATTTTATCATGTGTAAGAATAAAAATCAAGTGTGAAAACAAAACTGAGATTTGTAAATTGTGTATATTATAATTTTTTTGCTATCTTTACGAATTTACACAATAATTTTACTTTTGATTTTGAATTTTTAAAATAAAGTGGTAAAATATCAATTAGCCTTACGCAAAGGGAGGGGATAGAATGCTAAGAAGGTTGCTGTTAGTGTTTGTTGTTTTGGCTGCTGTTTCAATATTTGCCGCTTTTGATCCGACAATTTACGTATCAGTTGGTGTGGGAGAACCTGACACACTCGATATTCACCAAGCGTATGATACTGTAAGTGGGGAGGTTATTTATAACGTATACGAAAGTTTGATAGCTTACAAAAAGAGTAGTTTAACGGAATTTGAGCCAAGGCTTGCCACAGAAGTACCATCTGTGAAAAACGGACTTATTAAAGATGGTGGGAAAACTTATGTGTTTCCAATAAGAAAAGGTGTCAAATTCCACAACGGTTCTGACCTGACACCAGAAGATGTTGAATACTCTTTTGAAAGAGGGCTTTTGTATGATCCAGCAGGCGGACCTATGTGGATGCTCTGGAATGCGATATTTGGTGTTAACTCACTGAACGAGATGATAGAAAAGTACGTTGGGAAGCCAGTATCAGAAATATTTAAAGACGGAGAGCCATTACCACAGTATAAAGATAAACTTGTTGAGATGTACAAAAACGTTATAGACCCAGCGATAGAGGTTGACGGAAATAATGTTGTTTTTAAACTTGTAAGGCCATACGGTCCATTCTTAACGATTATGGCACATACCGTTGGTTGGTCCGCTGTTTTGGATAAGGAGACGTCTATAAAACTTGGTTTGTGGGATGGTAAACCTGATACATGGTGGAAATATAGGAATATCGCAAAAGAGAAATCACCAATTTATGCCACAGCTATAGGTACAGGACCGTATAAACTTGTCGAATGGGATAGAACTAATAGAAAAGTTTTGTTGGAAGCAAATAAAGATTACTGGAGAGGCGAACCAAGGATTAAGAAAGTGGTTATAATGACGGTTAGCGAGTGGGGAACAAGAAAATTAATGCTTGAAAAAGGCGATGCAGATGATATAGCGATTGTGCTCGAATACCTTGACCAAATTAGGGGAAATAAAGACATCCAGATAATTGAGAATATTCCTTCACTTTCTGTAACGGTAGTTGGATTTTCTTGGTCTGTTTCACCAAATAGTAAGTATATTGGCAGTGGAAAGTGGGACGGGAATGGAATGCCACCTGATTTCTTCAGCGATATAAATGCAAGAAAGGCAATATCTTACGTTATAAACTACGATGCAGTTGTTAGAGATGTTTTAAAAGGTTATGGAATAAGAGTTCCTGCTGCTTTGCCAAATACCTTGCTCGGTTTTGACCCTACACTCCCACTTTACAAATTTAACGTTACAGAGGCAAGAAAAGCTCTTGAAAAAGCGTGGGATGGGAAGGCTCTCAAAGTTGGTTTAAAATTCTCAATTGCTTACAACACAGGTAACATGATGAGGCAAAGAATTGCGGAAATGATAAAGACGTATCTTGAAATGATTGGATCGGGTAAGATAAAAGTTGATGTTGTTGCACTCAACTGGCCGAGCTATCTTGATGCGATGAGAAAGGCAGAACTTCCAATGCCTATATTCAACTGGTTAGCTGACTTTCCAGACCCAGATAACTTTATATTCACCTTCTACCATTCAGCAGGTACATATGCACCAAGGCAAGGCGAAAACTTCAAGAAATTTGTCAGTGCACCTCGAAAAGAACTTGGTGGAAAGAGTCTTGATGAACTTATCGAAGCCGCGAGGAATTCTTCAGACCCAGATGAAAGAAAGAAGCTTTACGTACAAATTCAAAAATTTGCAATTGACAACTATATAAGCATTCCAGTTTATCAACCAGTTGGAGTTAGAGTCCAGAGGGCATGGGTAAAAGGTTGGTATGAAAATCCAATGAGGCCGGGAAATGATTACTTTGAATTGTATAAGCAGCAATAACAATTGAATAAAAATCCAACAAAAAAGCCCCCGTATGGGGGCTTAAATTTTCAAATAACATTAAACACATATTTTGTTGATTTTCATATAAATAAGTGATAAACTAATTTATATGGAGGTGAGATTATGAGAAAACGTGAAAGCCACAAAGAAGAATATCAAAACATTACGCTTTCAATTCCTAAAAATCTTATTTTGCAAGTAAAGCATATAGCTGTTGAAAGAAATACATCAATTTCGGCTTTGGTTAAAGGTTTTTTAGAAGAGCTTGTAAAAAAAGAGAGTTTGTATCAAAAAGTTCAACAGAGAGCCCTTAAACTTTTGGAGAAAGGATTTGACTTAGGAACAGAAGGGAACACATCTTGGAAGAGAGAGGATTTGCATGAAAGAGTATAAAGAAACAAAATATGAATTCGTTGATACTAACATTTTGGTATATGCGTACGATGAATCGGCCGGTCAAAAACATATTACAGCCAAGCGCATTTTAGAGAATTTATGGAAAAAAGGAAATGGAGCATTAAGTACTCAAGTTTTTCAAGAGTTTTTTGTTGTTGTGACAAAGAAAGTTAAAAATCCTTTAGATTACAACACCGCAGCTCAAATCATATCGGATTTAAGTTTTTGGAAGGTATACACAATAGAAGTTAGTGATATTTTGGAAGCTATCAAAATTTCACAAAGATATAAAATTTCATTTTGGGACTCTTTGATAATTTGTAGTGCTAAAAATTTAGGATGTTCAATATTGTGGAGTGAGGATTTGAATTCAGGTCAATACTTTGGTAAGTTAAAAGTATTAAATCCTTTTTTACAGAGTTGAACTTATAAAAAATAGCAAAAAAGCCCCCGTATGGGGGCTTGATTATCCTCTTAGCTATTATTTTACTAATTTAACGTTTGCTGCTTGAGGACCTTTTTGTCCGTTTTGGATGTCGAATTCGACTTTGTCGCCTTCTTTGAGTGTTTTAAAACCATCCATTTGAATGGCGCTGAAGTGAACAAAAACGTCTTGTCCGTTCTCTCCTGTGATGAATCCGTAACCCTTTGAAGAATCAAACCACTTAACTGTACCTTTCATGTGTACTGCCTCCTAAAATCTTTTTTGCTTTTTTCACTTTGCTTTTCCCCTCGCAACGTGATGATTCATTATACACCTCTACGGAAAAAAGTCAATAGATTATTTTTGTGGTATAATCTTTTTGGCTAAATTAATAACTAAGTATGCGGGGGAAGGACTGTGGAGAATTTGGAAAATAAAAAAATAGCTTTTCAGAATTTTTATTCCATCCTAAAGGGAATTCACGGATCTTTGGGGAAATGGTGGCCTGGAGAACGTGAAGAAATAATTGTATCTGCTGTTCTTACTCAGAATACGAATTGGAAGAACGTCGAAAGGGCTTTAAATAATATAAAAGAAGTGTGTTCAGGTGATATATTAATTTGTTTACACAACCTTCCAGATGAGCAGTTAACTAATTTAATACGCCCTGCGGGGTTTTACAATATAAAGGCTAAAAGGTTGAGACAATTATTAAATTGGCTTGAAAATTACGAATTTAAATTAGACAAAATCGCTGGGAAAGATGCCTTTGAATTGAGAAAAGAATTACTGGAAATTAACGGAATAGGCAAAGAAACTGCCGATTCAATAATTCTTTATGCATTTGAAAAGCCTATATTTGTTATAGACGCTTATACAAAAAGATTACTCAAACGGATTTTTGGTATAGAATTTAACGATTACGATGAATACAGAGAATTTTTCGAGGATAATTATGAAAAGACCGTGGAGCTCTATCAAGAGTTCCACGGCCTTATTGTTGAACACGCTAAATTATACTGCACAAGTAAACCAAAATGCGATATTTGCCCAATTGATTTTTGCTTGTTTAACCGCCAAGATAAGCCTTTCTAACGCGTTCGTCTTCCAAAAGGTCTTTTCCTGTGCCTTCAAGTACGATTCTACCGGTTTCAAGTACGTAATCAGGGAAAATTTTTGTATGAAAATCAAGGTTTAACATATTTTTCTAAACATTGCTCTGATACTTATTTTTCCATTTTTGAAATTCTGATAATTCACATTTTTTAAAATTGGCAAAAATGCTAGCCTGTTATGGGAAAAAGGATATTTATATGTGAAATGTTTTCAGTTGAGAATTGATATAATGCTTCTTTTAAAAAATATTAAAGATTGTAAAGAAAAACAAAAGCCCTCATTGGATAATGAGGGCTTTTGCTGTGGTTTTTCTAGCTAAGTTGGTTTTAAAATGGGTAAAATCCTAAATCAAGGTGATTTTTCTCGATTATATAATTCATCTGCTCTTCGATGATTTTTTTATGACCTTCTTCCCACTTGGCTAGTATCTCAAGTATTTCTTTTACTTTTTCGTTTTTCTCATTTTGTGCGGCTTTTGCGTAAAATTCCATGAAATCTTTTTCAATCAAATACGCCATTCTCAATACCGAAAGGTCAGCTATATCGTCTTCTTGTGATGTATCAGAAACTTTTTGGGATTCGTATCTTTCGTTGAAGAATTTTGTATCTTGCGATGGTATTTTTTCTATCTCTCGTCCTTCCTCCAAATTTTTCATTAATCCTCTAATGAATTCCGTGTGTTCTTTTTCCATATTTGCAAGGTATTCAAATATTTCCGTTATCGCTTTGCTTTTTACTTCTGTTGCTTTGCTTTTGTAGAATTTGTAACCTTCTATTTCGAAACTTTCGGCTAACTTTAGGACATCGTACATATTCTCCCCCCTTTTTTAACACTGTAATTTTTATTGGTTACTTAGGTACTGATCTATACCTCTTGCAGCCCAATAACCATCCGCTACTGCATGGATTATATCTGGACCGTTGACGATATCTCCACCAGCAAATAACCAAGGTATCTGCGTTTGTCTTAAATTATTTGTGAGAATCCTTGGACCAACAAATTGGAGTTTTGATTTCCATTCTTCTGGCAAGAATGAGTAATCTGGCGCTTGCCCGATAGCTTCTATTATCATATCGCCGTCGTAGTAACAAATTTCTGTTTCATCAAATTTTGGGTTGAATTTTCTATTTTCGTCGAATACTTCAGTACATTTTACGCACTTAATTCCCTTGATTTTATCTTCGTTAGGATAAAAAACAACTTCACGTGGACCCCAACCCGGATATATCTTCACGCCTTCTTCTTGCGCTTCTTCGATTTCTTCCATATCCGCAGGCATTTCGTCAAATGTTCTTTCAAGACAAGTTACAGTGACGTTTACTTCTCCGTATTTCATCTTCTGTAATCTTGCCAAGCTTCTTGCTATATCCATTGCCACATTTCCACCACCAATTACAACAACGCGCCTTGCGATTTTTGGTTCTGGTCCTTCGCCACGTAGATAATCTCTGATTTCCCTTAACAATGGTAATGCTTGGACTACGTTAGGATGGTCGGAACCTGGCATCCTTGTTGACCTACCTAAAGTAAGACCTGTTGATACGAAAATCGCATCGTACTTTTGTCTAAATTCTTCGAAGGGTATATCTTTTCCAACGGTTACTCCTGTGTAAATTCTAACACCAAGTGCTTCAATGAATGCGATATCTTTATCAAGAGCTTCATCTGGCAGTCTGTATCTTGGAATACCGTATCTCATAACACCACCGGGGCGATTGAGCGATTCGTAAATGTCAACTTCGTAACCCATTGTTGCAAGAAAGTACGCTGCGGATAAACCAGCAGGACCGCTACCAATAATCCCAACCTTTTTGTTCTTCTTGGGTGATTCAAATTTGACAATTTCACTCCATTGATTTGCTGGAACATTATCAACGATGTACCTTTTCAACCATCTAATTGCTATAGCTTCTCCACGATGTGAAATGGCACAGACTTCCTCACATCTATGTGTACATACCCTACCACATACACCTGATAGCGGGTTAGCGCCAAAGTTATTTTGCTCTTCAACACCTTTCAAAAGCCACTTTAGTGCATCTTTCAAATCATCTTTCCATATAGATTTTATGTATTGTGGTATCTGCATGTGTTCAGGACATCTATCAACACATATAGCGCATTCAACACACCTTGCCGCTTCCTTAATTGCTTCTTCTTTACTGTACGCTTTAACAAATTCGACAAATGAATCAACTCTTTCTTCAGCTGGCATGTGCTCAGGTACAACTCTGTCTAAATCAAGTAAGTCGTTTGTATCTTCTCTTGTCCAACCTATCTTGATTTCTGATGGTTCCTTCTTGAGTATTCCTTTTTCAGTTGGAGCATAGTAAAAATCTTCTGGATTTGGTGATACGAATATGTATTCTCTGGTCATTTGTAATGAGCCTGTTGTACATATATCAACGCACATTGCACAGAAGCTACATCTTCCGTAATCAATAGCTGGTCTTTGTGGTTTCATACCGTACTCTTGCTTCATATCTGGGACTTCAACCATTGTTATTGCATCGGTTGGACATATTTTCGCACAAGTACCACAACCGATACATTTATTCCAATCATTTATGTGAAATCCCCTGTATCTCTCTGCGGCTTCTCTTTTTTCCTTTGGGACTCTTATTGTTACTGGCTTTTCAAACAAATTTTTCCATGCTATCAAAGGAGCGAAAAAACTCTTTTCAGCCATTTGAACACCTCCCAACTTTACCTATCGATTTCTGGAGCGCAGACGCCCATTGTGTCAAGCCAAATTGGAACATCATCGATTCTTGTACCTGGTAAGAAGTGTTCAACACCGTAAAGCCCTTGAGGATACGAAGCACCACGCACCGCTACTCTGTACGGTGTTTCTCCACCATCTGATACAACAAGATAACCATACTCACCACGAGTAGATTCTACACGTGCGTATGCCATACCTTTTGGTACTCTTATCCTTAAACCGTTGCCATCGGATATTCTCACATTAACAGGTCCGGTAGGCATCTTCTCGAGGATTTGCCTTATAATCCTTATACTCTGTCTGATTTCCTTTGGTTTCAAGCTTATTCTTGCGTAAGCGTCTCCTTCTGTTGCTGTTGGGATATCAAATTCAACTTTATCGTAGAATAGATACGGATCAACTTTCCTTATATCGTAAGGTACACCAGTTGCTCTAAGACCTATACCTGTAACACCGATTTTGAGACATGTTTCTGTATCTATCTTTGCTATACCTTTGAGCCTTGTATGGAGTATTCTATTTTTCAATATGAACGTTTCGTATTCAGGTAATTTTTCTTCTATGTAATCCATAAGTTTTCTGATTTTATCTTCCAATCCTGGTGTCAAATCTTTTCTAACACCACCAGGTATTATGTACATGTGGTATATCCTTGCTCCAGTCAATTCTTCGAATATATCGAGCACCCTGTCCCTATCACTAACAGACCAGAACATGCTTGTGTACATACCAAGTGCTCCACCAATTCCTCCAAAACTCCACAGGTGATTTGCAATTCTTGCCAATTCTAAGACAAGCATCCTTATCCATTGCGCACGTTCAGGTACCTCAACTTTTGCAATCTTTTCTATTGCCATAGCGTAACATGCTTCGTTTATATCAGGTTCAGGAACACAAATTCTCGGTATAAGCGCTAAATTTTGATACCAGAGTCTTCTTTCCATAAGTTTTTCAAAACCTCTGTGCAAAAAGCCTGGAAGAGGTCTTGCCTTTACAACTATATCTCCTTCAACGTACATGTGTACGCTGAAATTACCGTGCATTCCAGGGTGGTTAGGTCCAAAGAATAGTTTTACTTCACCCATTTAACTCGCCCCCTGTTTGTTTTTCAATATCAGCTCTGATAATCTTTGCTTCGTGTATGACATCTTTTTCGTATTCTCTATCTGGATAATGCTCTTTTGAGTATTTCAATGGGTCGAAATCTTTTCTCAAAGGTGGTAAGTCGTTCCATACTTCTAATATCATCGGTTTTTTGCAGTTTTCGTTACCTTCAAATTCGACACCAAAGAACTCATGAACATCTCTTTCATACCATTCTGCTGTTGGCCACATATCTTTTACTGTTGTGAATACAGGGTTATCCCTATCTATGAACGTTGATACAAGGAATGTGACGCCATTCGACCAGTTCATGAGTATGTATACCAACTCAAATTTCTTTTGTTCTATCCAGTCAACGCATGTGAGAATAGATAAATGTGAATAACCTTGTGATTTCAGATGCGTAAGTAATGGTATAGTCTTTTCTGGTTGAGATATTATTTTGTATTGTCTTGTGTCGATTTGTAATATTTCAACACCGTAAGCATTTTTAATACTTTCAAGTATTTCTTGAACATTATTCATGGAATTCGTCATGTACAATCACCTCACCGAGACTCCTTATTTGGTTCTGCTTGTACCATTCGTAATTTTCTTTGTATCTCTTCCAGCCATTTGCTTCGCCTTTTCTAATCATCTCCATCAATTGGTTGAATGCGTTGAGTATCGCTTCAGGTCTTGGCATACAACCTGCAATGTACAAGTCAACTGGAATGTAATAATCGAGCCTATTTATCGTTGAGTAGGAGTCGTAGTATATACCACCGTTGATTGTACATGAACCAAAACCGATGACGTATTTTGGGTCAGCCATTTTTTCGTATGTGTATATAACTCTCCTGAGTGTCTTTGCACTTAGGTAACCAGTGATTAAAAAGATATCGGCTTGTCTTGGTGTTGCCATTGGCCCCATACCTAATCGTTCCATATCAAATCTCGAAGTCATTGATGGTGGAAGTTCTACTGCACCGCAACCTGTACAGTAATGCAACATCCACATTGAACGACTTCTGAGTTGGTCTGCTATCTTCTCCCAAACACTTCTTTCGTCTATCTTTGACATTCATTACACCTCCCGACTTGTTGATGTTTCATTTTAGATTAACTACGATAAATGCTTGGACAAATGCCAAAATTATAGGTACAGTCCAGTAGAATGCAACTGCTTGCTCTATTCTAAAGCGTGGTAACACCGAGGATATCATAACTGCCAGAATCCAAACGATTAAATACTTCAAAAGGAACACAAAGTACGTTCCGCCACCAAGGAAGAAATCAACAAAGAGACTGATTTCAACAAATTCCATGAATGAGTTCATGAGCATGAGAAGTCCCATGTATTTCGCTGAAAGTTCAACCATCGGACCTGACGCGATTTCCGATGGAGCGATTGGTGCTTCGAATGGTTCTTTGCCAAGCATGCCTTGGAGTGAAATAAACGCTACTAACGCACCAATTGGGAATTTGAAAAGGTTCCATCCATCAGCTTGAGCTTGTATTATCGCAGTTATATTCGATGTTCTGTAGAAATACAAAAGTGAAGTTATTGTTATTAAGTAAGGTACTTCGTATCCAAGCATTAGCGTAAGTGCCCTTGCGACACCTATGGAAGCCCATGGATTGCCTGTACCGACCATACCCATAGCCATACCCAGCGCACCTACTGTGAATAAGTAGACTATGACGAAGAAGTTATCAAGCCCCGGAAATGCGACGAGATTTCCAAGTGGTACAAAGGAGAGTGTAGCGATGACTCCACCGAGAGCCATTAAAACACCGAAATCAAATATCCAACCGTGTGTCCAGCCATGTTTTGTGAGTGTTTTGAACAAATCTATGAAATTTTGATACCATGGTGGTCCATATCTTTTTTGAATTCTTGCTGTGACTTTTCTACCTATACCTTCGAATGTGATTCCAAAGAAAAATGCTGTTAATAAAACTCCGGCAACTCTAAGTGCTGTCATGGTTACCACCTCACCCACAATAGTAATGCAAGAACGACCGCTGTCCAGAATAGATAAGCTGAAGCAGTCCTACGTGCGAAGTAATCGATGCCTTTTCCTACCGCTTTCAATACGTTTACAAGAGACATATACAGGTTTTCAAACGAAGGATGTCCTTCGTATTCTCTTTCCAAGAAAGCATAGAACTTTGTTGCATAATGGTACAGATCGAAATTGTGTAAAAATTCTCCAGATGTGTACTGGTCTTCGAGAGGGATTTTCTTACCCTTTGGCATGAGTACGTATATGACTGCCGCGATTATGAATCCAACAGCGAACATTACGAAGACTGTCCAAGTATCCCAATATCCCATACTTGTGTACAATTTTGTGCCTTCGAATTTGAATGGTTCCATGCCAAATTCTTTTTGAATGTCTGTTATCCACACAAGCACTTGCTGTGGGAATACGCCCCAAAGAACTGTTAGAATGACCAATATAATCATTGGAATTGTCATAAATATCGGTGCTTCTTTTACTTCTTTATGTGCACTTTTCAACTGACCGAGAAATACACCAGCAAGTGGTCTGAAAACGTACAAGAAAGAACCGATGCTACCTATAAAAACAAACATCTCGGTTACAAACATGCCTCTTGAGACAAGTGATTGGAAAATCATCCACTTTGATATAAACCCACTTGTCGGCGGGATTCCAGCTAAGGAAATGATACCAACAAGGTATGTGACAAATGTTATAGGCATTCTGTGGATAAGTCCACCTAATTCATCTATCTTTGTTGTGCCCGTTCTATAAACAACTGCCGCGAAGGATAAAAATATCATCGTTGCTGCTAAAGCGTGGTTTATAACATGGAACAATCCACCTGCGTATCCTACATTATCAAGTGTCGCGAGACCTATGAGTATATATCCGCCATTTGCTACTGTTGAATATGCAATGAGCATCTTCATATCGTTCTGTTTTATTGCCATAAGTGTTCCTATGAGTATAGACAGATTGCCAAGCCAGATGAGTATGTAAGAGAGTAAATTAACTCCATGGTAGAATTCACTAAACATTGATGCGATTGGGAAGACAGTAAGAACAAGAGCGAGGATGTATGACCCCATCTTCACAAGCTGACCTGAGAGTACCGCACTGAATGTATCTGGTGCATTACCGTGTACATTCCTGAGCCAAGTGTGGAGTGGGAATATACCACTCTTTGCTATACCTGCGCTTAACAACAAAAGAACTACTGCCCATCTAAAACCTAAGGATGTATTTTGTAATTCATTTCCGATTTCAAATATGTTGAATGTACCGAATTTTGAGTAAAGTAAAAATGCACCGTACAGGAACATATAAGTACCAATCGCACTTATAACAACGTACCATATTGTTGCTTTCCTTGACTCTTCTTTACCCATCGGAACTATGAAAAGTGAGCCTAAAACAGCAATTTCCCAGAAGATGTAAAGCACTATCAAATGTGAGGAAAAAAATACTCCAATTGTACCAAGCATGGTTATTACCGAAAGAGCGTTAAACGCATGTGGATTTTTTGCTTTTGAAATCCAAGAAATGTTAAAGAACGAAAAATTTGCAAAGACGATTAGTGATAGTATTGCAAAGTACTTTCCCATTGCTGTAAGTTGCAAAACGTTTTCAAAACCAAAAAGTGATTCTACCGTATTTGTCGGCATATTCCAAAGACTTATAAGAGCGTATATAGAAAGCGCAAACATTACAACAGGGCCGATGTGTTTATTTATCTTTGAAAGCAAAAAGCTAACTAACGAACCGATTGCCATATAAAGTATAAGTGTTTGCATTATCACATACCCCCTTTCAATATAACGTCCA
Source organism: Fervidobacterium nodosum Rt17-B1 (assembly GCF_000017545.1). Taxonomy (NCBI): domain Bacteria; kingdom Thermotogati; phylum Thermotogota; class Thermotogae; order Thermotogales; family Fervidobacteriaceae; genus Fervidobacterium; species Fervidobacterium nodosum. The sequence continues at coordinate 1,898,729 of NC_009718.1, forward strand.
TGTATGTTTTTGCGTCAAGGACATGAGTTGCTATGCTATTTGTCTGGGAGTAAATAATATCTGGTAAGAATCCAACTAAAACAAGCACCATTGCTAATAACAACAAGACAAGCTGGCTCGCAAATGGTATGTAATTTTCTTCTTCACTTTCTTGAGCTTCATGCTCTTTATACCAAAGGTCGACATTCCACTTAATAAGATATCCGGCTTCGATGATTGTTGATATTAATATAACTGCTGGAAGAACATAATTTTCTGTTTCGAATAACGCTTTAATCAAATAGAACTTTGCCCAAAAACCCGTAAAGAGTGGGAATCCTATCAAAGAGAGCGAAGCGATTGTGAATATAATGCCTGTTGTCTTATCATTTTTAAATCCCCTATGACCTGTGTAAGCGAATACTGTAAAGAGTATTATCTTTGAGATAGCATCGTTGAATAGATAAAAGTAAGAAGCTGATATAACTTCTTCGTTTGCTGTTGCCAAACCTGCAACAACAACACTTACCCCAGCGATAGCTGCAAAAGCAAGAGCCCTTCCAAGATTTTTCTGCTTTAAAGCACCAAGTTGAGCTATTATTATAGAAACCATAGCAAGTATACTTACTAATTTTGTATGCTCAAATCCAAGGACATTAAAGAATATCCTTGAGAAAAGATAGACCATAGACACTGTGACAGCGCTACCAAGTACAACAGGGGTGATTGAGCTACCATTAGAATATACATCCGGAGCCCATAAACCAAGCGGTAAGACTTTTAATTCTATTAAGAGAGCTATCAAGAAAAACACAGTTATAACTGGAACCACAGAAGGATCGATGATAAACCCAGCGTATGCCATATTCAAAGTTCCAGCTTTTATGTACGTCATAACCGCGCCGATTAGGTAAAGTGTTCCACCTACGCCACCGAAAATCAAGTATTTAAATGCACCGTAAGAATTATTCTTGTGACTTGCAATTATATAAGCGACTGCAGCAATTATTTCAAAGAAAACGAACGAATTGAAAAAGTCGCCAGTGAGAATAATACCATTCAAAGCAGCTGTTAGAACAAGCATTAAGGTGCCGTATTTTTCCTCAAGGTTTGCTGTCAAAGAAATAACTAACAAGATAGCGTTTACAAATATTAAAAATGGATAACTGACACTATCAAGTACGAGTGCGATACCGTATGCAGCACTCCATCCGCCAATTTCAACTAATTGCGTAGGTTTCAAGTAAAGCAAAAGTGCCAATATATTGAACAACGTTACGAACGTGAAGAAGTAATTTCCTAACTTTTTGTGTGGTAAACTTGCAAATGCGAAAGCCAACGGAACAGCGATAAGTAATGCGCTCATTCTATCACTTCCCTTGCTGCGCGAATTTCATCAGCGTTTAGACAACCATATTCCTCTTTCAAATGTACTAAAAGCATTGAGCCAATTGCCAATGTTCCAACACCTATAACGATGGCGGTTAAGATAAGTGCTTGTGGTAATGGGTCAACAAATTTTGCTGTTGGAGTGACCATTGAATATATTGGTGCTTCCATGCCTTCCAAATAACCAAGTGAAATCACAAAGATGTTTACAGCAGTATCAATGATTGAAAGAGAAATGAGCTGTTTAAACATGTTTTTCTGTGAAACTATACCGTATATACCAATTCCCATTATTATAAATGTAATGTAGTATATCATGTCTCATCCCTCCTTCATTTCAGAGACTATACTTGAGAGTTCAGCGCCAACTTTGAAACCGATAATTACGTATACGATAGGAACAACACCTGCGCTAAACAAGTTCCCAACAACACCTGTTGGTAAGAAATTCATCAAGAACACCCCACCAAACGCCATTCCCAAAAGACCAACGATAACGTATCCTGCACCGGCTGATTGTTCGATATGTTTCGCAACGCCTGTGACTTTGAATTCATTATCAGCCAACATGAGTAGTAAAACACCTAAAGCTATAACTGTTCCACCAGGGAATCCTCCACCAGGTGTCAAATGCCCGTGGATAAATATGTAAGCGCCAAATAATAAAATCAAAGGAAAAACTATACCAGTTGACACTTTTAGAACAAAGTGATCTTCAAACTCCAATTTGTTCTTTCTTCTTAAGAAAGAACTGAGTATTCCAACACCTAAAGCTGCGGTGAAAAGGACTGTTACCTCGCCCAATGTATCGAAAGATCTGTAATTTACGACAATTGATGTGACAACATTGGCACTTCCTTCTTCGAGATTTGCGGATTTTTTGAACTCAACAGGAGAATATCCTGATTTCGTTGATTTACTTATGTAATCAAATGAAACCCTTGTGAACATATCGAAGTTACCAAAGTCTGGAACGATTGGTAAGAGTTCACCTATTAGAAAGTAAAGGAAGATACTAGCAATAAGGATGGCCCATACTCTTCTCATTTCTTTTCACCTGCCTTTATCTTCCAAAGCGCAAAGAGCATAACTGCGCTAGCAAGACCAGAGCCAACAGCGGCTTCCGTAATTGCCACATCAGGCGCTTTAAGAACAATGAAAATCAACACTGAAAGCAAACTAACTGCGGAAAGGGCAATCAGAGCATCTAATATCTTCTTTGTCTCTACTGCAAAGATAGAGAATACAATCATCAAAACACCGACTAAAAAGGAGACAGTGTTTGTTAAACTTGAAAACACATCGGAAAAGAAATTATAGATGCTTGTCATTTAGCATCACCACCATTTGTGCTTGTTACTTCCTTTATCTCATCAACAACTGTCTCTTCACATTTTGGAGCGTTATTTTTGTAAGCAGCTCTTGTCATGAGAGAAGCCGCAACTGGGTTTGTGAGAGCGACAAAGACGATGACCAAAATTGCTTTTCCGAAAAACGAGAAATCCAGTATACCAACACCAAGAGCTATTGAAAACGTACCCAAAGTTGTTGCTTTTGTAGAAGCTTGTAGCTTTGTGTAAATGTCAGGCATTTTTAAAAGACCAAGACCAGCTAAGAAATAAAATAGCGACCCTAATCCTATCAAAACATATCCAACCATTTCTCTTATCATCTCTATCATCTTTTACCACCACACTTATCCGTCTGGCTTTCGAGATACCTTGCGAAGACGACAGTTTCAATAAATGCCAAAAGTCCGTAAAGAATAGCTATATCCATATACATGGAGTTTTTGAACATAAAAGATATAAGAACAATGATGCCAATAAACATTACATTCATCATATCAACTGCTGCGAGTCTTTCGAAAGAAGTTGGCCCAAGCAAAAATCTGAGAAGAGAGAAGAAAATACCGAAACCAGTTAATCCGAAAACTATTAAGTCAATAATCAATGAGCCACTCATTCGTACACCCCCTTCAAAATTTTTTCAAACTTGTCGTAAAAAGATTTCTTACTTTCTTCATCTGTACCTGCGACATCGATCCAGTGTACGTAAAGTTCATCATCAACAACATCAAAAGTGATTGTTCCAGGGGTGAGAGTGATTGAATTTGCGAGAGTAAGTTTAGCAACATCGCCTTTTAAAGCCGTTTTAACCTTGACAAAACCAGGCTTTACATTTCTTCCTGGGACAAGAACTCTGGAAGCAACATCCAAATTAGCTTTAATCATTTCCCAAACAAAAACAGGTATATAGACAAACAAAAACTTAAAAAGACCAGGTATAAACTTACCGTTGAACTTGATTCGATAATACTTGGTAAAGATAAGAGAGATAACAAGAGAAACAACTAAACCTATAACCACTTCCTGCCACTCGACTGACCAAGTTAACAATAGCCAAGTGAAAAAACTCACAATAAAAACAGAAAAACTCATAAAAAGCCCTCCCTTCTTTAAATTAAATTATCTTTTAAAACCAGGACTATTAGAAAAATATGGAATTTTTTAGTTTGTTTAAGATTTCACAAATAACTCAAACAAAAGACAAATTAGACAAAATAAATCTAATTTACATGTTTATTGTACCAAATAATTTTGTTTTTTACAATAACAAAAATAGACAAAATAAATCTAAAAATGAAAAAAATTACACTCAGTGAATAATCAAGCGATGTATTTTATGAATTTTTGGAATTTCCAGCTACTGAAATTATATCAAAATTTATACTTATAACAAAATTAATCATAAAAGTTTCATGCAAAAATTGTGTATGAAAAAACCACGCCCTCTTGGGCGTGGTTTTCTGTAATTTGTAAAATTTATATTTAAAATCCAGAAGCATTTTTCAGTGAGAATAAATTATCTAAATAGCTCACATAGTATATCAATTTCATACCTGGTGTTAAATTCGAATCTTTTATGTTATTCCATTTTATAAGTTCATTAGTTGAGACTCCTAAATTTTTTGCAATGCTTTCTAATGTGTCGCCTTCTTTAACTGTGTATTCGTATTGCACTACTGCCTTCCAGTTGTTATCAACGGTTGCTTCTATGACTTTATTTTCAAGCACATAGTCCGCCATTAATTCTGCTACTTCTATCATTACTTCTCTTACAACTGGTTTGCCTTTGAACATGTTGTATCCTCCACCGCCACCCGCACGGTAGTTGTTTAAGACTATTTCGTATTCCGCATCCATATCGATTGGTTTTCCTTCAAACTCGAGATCTACTATTCTATCACCTGAAGGCCTGTTTAAAACTATTTTGTATGTTATTCCTTCCCACATGTCATAATTATAATGTTTGGGCTTTGGCTCAATCCAAGTCTTATTTACATCGACTTTGTTGTTTTCATAAACAAAGTAATCCGCGCTGAGTTCTAAGGCGTCTTTAATGTCTTTTCCTTTTACTTTTATAACTTTAAGAGTGTTAGCGTATATATATACTCCATAGATGTCTCTTAAGGATACAGGTCCTTCTTTCCATCCTTTTATGTCGTTGGTAAATAAAGCTGTAGATGATATTTTCGCTCCACTATAGTGCATTTGGACTTTATTAACAAACTCTATCAAAGCATTATCTTTTAATCTTGCAAATAATGGATTTTCAACCCAGAAATCTCCTTTTGCGTACCCAACAGGTTGGTCAAGCCATGCTTGGACTTTATCTTCGTATTTCTTTGCTAATGAAAGTATTTCTTCATCTGGTTGAACACCTTTTACCGAAAGTGTTTCTACTTTGCTATCAATAATTTTCCAATTGTCTTCTTCTTTTTCAAGTTTTAAAGTAACTTGACCAAGGTATGAACCCCAATTTCCTGGCATAGATACAGGTATGTTGTTTATTTTTGTTGCGATAACCCTATGCTGATGACCTAATAATAGGACATCTATATTTGGGACATTGCTTAAGATTTCATAAGCTTGGTCTTCGCCTGTTAATTCCTCAGTTGGTTGGCCAGTTTGTGGATCTCTTTCTAATCCACCATGATAGACAGCTATAACAATATCAACTTTTTCTTGATTTTTTAGAATGTTAACATATTCTTTGGCTACTTCTACAGGATCCAAAAAATCAAGCCCTTGGCTACTTCTACAGGATCCAAAAAATCAAGCCCTTCTATGTTTTTTGGATCTTCCCAGTTGGGTATAAATTTTGTTGTGAGACCTAAGATCCCTATTTTAACACCATCTACGGTTACAATATGATAAGGTTTGAATGCAGGTTCTTTTGTGCCTTTCTTAACTATATTTGCACTTAAAGCTGGAAATTGTGCTTCAGATATTGCTTTGTTTAATATTTTTAGTCCATAGTTGAATTCGTGGTTACCCAAGGTCCATGCCGAATAACCAAGTTTGTTCATTACCAAAATCATGGGATCGATAGGTTCGTTGTCAACTTTTGCGTGGTAGTATTCTAGAGGTGTACCTTGAATTAAGTCACCTGAATCAATCAGAATAACGTTTTTGAATTTGCTTTTTATTTGCTTTATCAGTGTGGCAACTTTGGCTAGCCCAACATCGGAAGGTTGATTGGTAGCATAGTTGATCGGATATATGTTACCGTGAAGGTCTGTTGTGTGCAAAATAGCAATTTCAGCCGTTTCTGCAAAAACTATCAATATGAAACTCAAAACAAGTAAAAGTGTAAGAAACTTTTTCATACCCAATCCCTCCTTTTCGATATGGTGAAAAGTTAGTATTTTATTAGATTCACAAAAAATTATACAATAAAAATTTGTTCAAGGTGCAGTGAATTATAAAAAAACCTACCACCGGAAAACCGGTGGTAGGTTTTTGCTTATTTTCTATATTCTTCAACCATTTTTATAAAGTATTCGTGCACCCTTGTGTCATCTGTAAGTTCTGGGTGGAATGAGGTGACAAGTACATTTTTCTGTCTAAGCATTATTGGGTGATTATCTAATGTTGATAACACATCAACTTCTGGTCCCCATCCATCAACCCTTGGTGCCCTTATGAATATCGCTTTGAACGGTTTGTTGAATCCTTTAATTTCTACCATTTCATCAAAACTGTCAACTTGTCTGCCGTATGCGTTTCTCATTACTTTTATATCTATGACCCCCAACGACTCTTGCGGGTAGTTTTCGATTTCTTTAGCAAGAACAATTAATCCTGCGCATGTGCCGTATACAGGTAGTCCGTTAAGTATTTTTTCTTTCAATTTTTCGAATAACCCTATTCGTTTCATTATGCGAATCATTGTTGTTGATTCGCCACCAGGGATTATTAGCCCGTCAACTTTCTCCAAATCCTCTGGTGTGCGAACAACGTATGATTCGTGTCCAAGTTTTTCTATCATCCATTTGTGTTCTCTAAAGTCACCTTGTATTCCCGAAACTCCTATTATCATTTTTTACCATCCTCTTTCTTGAAGTCTGACTTCTAATGTCTCAATTTCCAATCCTTCCATTGGCTCGCCAATATCTTCGGAAATTTTCAGGAGCATTTCTGGGTCGTTCCAATATGTTACAGCCATAACTATTGCTTTAGCCATTTTCATTGGGTCTTTTGATTTGAATATTCCGCTTCCTACAAATACACCGTCTGCGCCAAGCATCATCATTAATGCGGCATCTGCTGGTGTTGCTACTCCACCTGCCGCGAAGTTGACAACCGGTAATCTACCGAGTTCTTTAACTTGCAATACTAATTCAACAGGTGCGCCTATTTCTTTAGCGTATGTCACTATTTCTTCATACGGCAAGTTTTGAACTTTTCTTATCTCCGACATGACTGTTCTCATGTGTTTTACGGCTTCTACAACGTTTCCTGTTCCAGCTTCTCCTTTTGTTCTTATCATTGCAGCGCCTTCGGATATTCTTCTTAATGCTTCTCCGAGGTTTCTTGCACCACATACGAATGGTACTTTGAATTCATGTTTGTTGATATGGTATTTGTCATCCGCTGGTGTTAAAACTTCTGATTCGTCTATGAAGTCAACACCAAGCGCTTCGAGTATCCTTGCTTCCGCAATGTGACCAATTCTCACTTTTGCCATTACTGGTATGGATACTGCTTCCATTATTTCTTTTATTTTTGCGATGCTTGCCATTCTCGCAACTCCACCAGCTTTTCTTATATCCGCTGGTACTCTTTCAAGCGCCATGACGGCAACTGCTCCTGCTTCTTCTGCAATTTTTGCTTGCTCTGCTGTGGTAACATCCATAATGACGCCACCTTTGAACATTTCAGCAAAGCCTTTTTTGATTTCAAATGTACCCTTTTCCATGTTTATACGCCTCCTTTTAATCAATTAATTAATTTATTTTTAAACTATGACTGTTTCAGTGTATTCTCCGAATACTTCCCTTAATGCGTTGCTTATTTCTCCAACGGTGGCATATGCTTTTACTGCTTCAAGTACGTATGGGAAGAGATTTTCATCTGTTGCTGCTACTTCTTTTATTTTATTGAGGAGTTTCTTTACTTTTTCATTGTCTCTTTTTTCTTTGAGTTTTTTGAGTCTTTCTTTTTGTTTTTGTTCAAGTTCTGGGTCGACTTTTAAAACTTCTTTTTGTTTTAAATCCTCTTTTATTGTGAATTTGTTTACTCCAACGATTATTTCTTCACCTTTCTCTACTGCAAGTTGGTGTTTGTATGCACTTTCGTGGATTTCTTTTTGTACATATCCCATTTCTATGGCTTTAACCATTCCACCAAGTTGGTCTATTTTTTCGATGTATTCCATGGCTCTCTTTTCTATCTCGTTTGTCATAGCTTCTATTACGTATGAACCCGCTAATGGGTCAATTGTATCAGCAACACCTGATTCGTAGGCGATTATCTGTTGTGTTCTGAGAGCAATTCTTGCTGATTCTTCGGTTGGTAGAGCTAATGCTTCGTCATAGCTGTTTGTATGTAACGATTGCGTACCACCGAGAACGGCGGCAAGTGCTTGGATTGTGACCCTTATTATGTTGTTCATTGGTTGTTGTGCTGTAAGTGTGGAACCACCCGTTTGAGTATGGAAGCGGAGTTTCATTGCTTCTGGGTCAGTTACACCAAATCTATTTTTCATAATTTTTGCCCATAGTCTTCTTGCGGCTCTGAATTTCGCTATTTCTTCTAAGAAGTTGTTGTGCGCAGCGAAGAAGAATGAGAGCCTCTTACCAAATACGTTTGGATCCAGTCCTTTTTTGACTGCTGATTCAACGTATGTTATTCCATCTGCCAATGTGAAGGCTACTTCTTGCACGGCTGTTGAACCTGCTTCTCTTATATGGTACCCACTTATGCTTATTGGGTTCCATTTTGGCATGTATTTTGAACAGTATTCAAATATATCTGTAATTAGTCTCATTGATGGTTCTGGTGGGTATATGTATGTGCCACGTGCGATGTATTCTTTGAGGATATCGTTTTGGATTGTTCCACTGAGTTTTTCCTGTGATACGCCCTGTTTTTCAGCAACTGCTATGTACATCGAAAGTAATATCATCGCGGTGCTATTTATGGTCATTGATGTACTTACTTGGTCTAATGGTATACCATCAAAGAGTATTTCCATATCTTCGAGTGAATCTATTGCAACGCCAACTCTTCCGACTTCGCCTTCTGCCATGGGGTCGTCTGAGTCATAGCCTATCTGTGTTGGAAGGTCGAATGCAACAGAAAGTCCCGTTTGCCCTTGCTCAAGTAGATATTTGTAGCGTTTATTTGATTCTTCCGCGGTACCAAACCCGGCGTATTGTCTCATCGTCCAGTGCCTTGCACGGTACATTGTTGGTTGAACACCACGTGTAAATGGGTATTCACCAGGGAAACCTAGGTCTTCAACATAATCAAGGTTGGCTATATCTTCGGGTGTGTATAGCCTTTTTATTTCGTATCCTGATGTTGAATAGAAAGTTTCTTTTCTTTCAGGAACTTTTGATATTGATTTTTTAACGACCTCTTCATATCTTTTTTTTGCTTGTTCGAATTTTTCATCCATAGTATAATAGTCCCCCTTTCAAATTTTCTCGTTGATTAAGGTTTATCCTTGTCTGTTTAATATCTGACCTTTATCATCCTGTTGTATGTACGATTGGACCATACGTTTGCCATCTTCAATGTTTTTAGTTAGGCTTTTTAGTTCTTCGAATTTTTGTTTTAGATTTTCTTGACGTTTTAAATCTCTTTCGTAGATTTCTCGTAGTGTATTTTCGGGTAATATAGGGAGTAACTTTTCTCTTTGATCGAGTAATGTGTTAAGCTTTTCGTAATCTTCATCTTCTATCGCCAGATCTATTTGTTTTTCTATTTCAAGAATATCTAATGTTTCTTGTGTCTCATTTTTTGCGTTTTTGTCTTCCACGAAGCTCACCTCTGAGGCTTCTAATTTTTTCTAAAATTCATCGATTTTCTTAAGTAATATTGGATGAACGAAATTTGGCGCTATTTCTTTCATTGGGTTTATGAAGAAGTCTCTATTTTGAAAGTCATAATGTGGGACAGTTAATAATTCGTTTCTTATGACAAGATTGCCGTAAAAGAGTATGTCTAAGTCTATTATTCTCGGTCCCCATTTTTCTGTTCTGACGCGTCCTAATTTTTTCTCGATTTCAAGTAGTGTTTCCATTAATTTATCAGGTGGAAGTTTCGTATCGATTTCAACAACGCAATTTAAAAAATCTGGTTGGTCTGTTTTTCCGTAAGGTTTTGTTTCTATTATACTTGATATTTTAACTATTTTTGAGATATATTCAAGTTCTTTTATAGCTTTTTTTATGTTATTTTCTCTATCTCCAAGATTAGTTCCAATTGCTATAAATATTTTTCCTTGTTCTTTCTCAAGTATGGTATTTGCCATTGCGAATTTGTCGTGTGAGAGTGTTGCGTGTACAAAGTTGTAAGTGCCAAATTTTGCCATATGGTATTTGTGGATTTTTATGTATAAACTGCCGTCTTCTCTATTGAGAAAAGATATATCCTTGAACGAATGACCGTTTAATCCCGTACCAAGTGCTTTAAAAAAGCTTTCTTTTAATGCAAACCTTCCAGCTAAGTACTCATGGGTTACTTTAGCTTTATTTGTTTTTTCTTCCTCAGTTAGTATTCTTTCAGAAAGTTTCAAGTCAATTCTTGATATATCAACTATGTCATTTCCAATTCCAATAATCAAACTGGATAACCTCCTTCAAAGTTTTCGACTAATGTCCAATCAACCTGTATTTTCTCGTCGTATTTTTTCTTGAGGTATTGTTTTCCAATTTCACCAAGTATGGCGTATATTAATAATTCTTCATCTGTTTCTGCTAAAACACCTATTTCTTTTCTGCGTTTTTCGAGTTCTGGTTCTATGTAATCGGCCGGCCTGCCTTCTATCGGTCTTTCATCACCGAGGATTTTTTGTATGAGTTCTTCGTTGATTGGAGCGGGTGGTTTTCCATACAAACCCTTTACGTAATCTTTTACTTCTCTTGTAACTTTTGCGTATCTCTCACCTGTCATAACGTTTAAAACTGCTTGGACACCAACGATTTGGCTTGTAGGGGTAACAAGTGGTGGATAGCCAAGGTCGGCGCGAACTTTAGGTATTTCTTCAAGTACGGCATCTAATTTGTGGAGCAGTTTTTGCTCAGATAATTGTTTGACAAGGTTTGAGTACATGCCGCCAGGTACCTGCGATGTTATTATTCTGTGGTCTATACTGTACATTTTCACATCATAGTTTTCGTGTTTTTTCCTTACATCCCATAAGTATTTTACTATTTTGTCGATCTTTTTCCAATCTATTTCCGGTAATTTTTTGTATTCTGAGAATGAATAATATATAGCTTCAAACGCTGGTTGACTTGTTGTCATTCCAAAAGGAGATATCGCTGTATCAACTATATCAGCACCAGCAAGAAAAGCTGATAAATAAGCAAGTTCTCCCAGTCCCGCTGTTGCATGAGTGTGAACTTCAACTGGTAAGTCAAATTTTTTCTTTAATTGACTGACAAGTTCACCTGCCATCTTTGGTGTCAAAAGTCCCGCCATATCTTTTATACATAATGAATTTACACCTCTATCAACAAGCTGTTGTGCGTAGTCTAAATAGTATTCGACGGTGTGGACAGGACTTGTTGTATACGAAATTGCTCCTTGAACGTGTGCTCCACATTTTAGAGCTACCTCTATGCTTTTTTCCAAATTTCTTATATCATTTAACGCATCGAATATTCTTATTACTTGTACACCATTTTCAATGGCTTTTTTGACGAAAAGTTCAACTACATCATCGGCATAATGCCTGTAGCCAACTAAATTTTGACCTCTAAGTAGCATCTGGGCTTTTCCGTTTTTTAACCTTTTTCTTATTTCCCTTATTCTCTCCCATGGGTCTTCGTTTAGAAACCTTACACAGACGTCGAATGTTGCTCCACCCCAGACTTCAAACGCTTGGAAACCTATGCTATCTACTTCTTCGATTATGCCAAGTATTTCTGAAGTTTTCATACGTGTTGCTATAAGTGATTGGTGTCCATCTCTAAATGTTGTATCTGTAAACATGCTAAGCATTTGATAACACCACCTTTTGTATATTTAATGTTTTTTGAATATCAATTTTAATTATACCACCTATCTAAGAATTGTTAAATTTGCTAAAAGCCTAAATCCACCAAATTGGTATTTGAAAGTTTGAGAATTCCTTACTTTGTGTTTAAAAGCTTATGTTTATAAAAAATCATGGTATAATTGGTATGCATTATTTATATAAAGCTTTTTAGATACTCGAGGAGGTTGAACCATGCAGGTAGATAAATTGGTCGAAAAACGTGAAAAACATGTAATTGCAAGAGGCGATTTAGCAAGAAAAAGGGTTGAGATAGGCAAAGGCGAATACCTTTTTTTGATATTAGTTGGATTTATAACTTTTGTTTTTGGGTTTATTTCTTTGACAGTTTATGTCGGTGTTATGTATTTAGCACCAATTGTCTCTAATTTGACTGGTTTGACTTTTCTTGATTCAAGATTTCTGTTGTTTGTTTTAATAGCAATTACAGTAAGTGGTTTTTTCACAAGTACTTATCCTTTTTCTAAAGCGATTGGTGGGAATGCTTCTTTTCACATAATTTTAGCGTTTATGATTTCAGCTGCGGCTTTGGGTGTCCAAGTTTACAAGCTTGCTTTCACAGGTCCTACATGGATAGGCATAGATCTTTTAGGCGAACATGGAAATAATATTCAAATGATGTATCTCTCAGCTATTTATTTTGCGTACAATTTGATATTGCTTGCTTTGCAATTTACAGTGTTAAGAAAAGAATTTTCGCACCAGGAGTAAAACAGTATGAGAGTACTTGGAATAGTTGTAGAGTATAATCCATTTCATTTTGGACACTTGCATCATCTTGAAGAAGCAAAAAAGCTTATAAATCCAGATTATGTTGTTGCGGTGATGAGTGGCAACTTTTGCCAACGTGGTGAACCCGCGATTGTAAATAAATTTGCACGAACAGAAATTGCTTTGAAAAATGGTGTTGACGTTGTTTTTGAGTTACCTGTTGTTTATGCTATTCAAGATGCTGGTGGTTTCGCTTTAGGCTCAGTCGGCGTTTTAGATAGAACAGGGGTTGTTACCGATATAGTCTTCGGTAGTGAGAGTGGAGATGTAACTTTTCTTAGAAAAGTTGCTAATCTTCTCACTAACCAAACACCTGAGTTTGAGAAAACTTTTAAGAGACATTTGAAGATGGGATATTCGTATCCAAACGCAAGAAAGTACGCTTTGATGGATGTTTTGAGTAACGATGTTGAGAAATTGTCAAAATCTAACGATATACTGGGAATAGAATACATCAAAGCCTTAATAAAGTATTCCAGTGATATCCAGCCGCATGTTATCAAAAGAATTGGTGCTGACTACAATGATGAGCAATTTAAAGGGAAATTTTCATCTGCGAGCGCGGTGAGAAAGGCTATAAAAGAGAATAAATTTGAACAAACGAAAGAAGCTTTACCGGAATGGACCTTCAAAATTCTTGAGCGAGAGTTTTCTGAAGGTAGGGGGCCAGTTTTCCTTGAATATTTTGATTTTGTTATAGCGATGTTTAGGAAATTAAAACGCGAAGATTTTGAAAGGATTTATAGTTTTAACGAAGGACTCGATTTGAGGTTTTACGAAAGCGCAAGAGAAAGCGGAAACTTGCAAGATTTTGTTGAAAGAGTGAAAGCTAAAAGATTTACATATTCACGCATTAGAAGAGCTATTTTTCATGTGTTGTTTGACATGGAAAAGTCTTTTGTTGAGTTAAGTAACGAAAAAGGACCACAGTATTTGAGGGTCCTTGGTTTTACCAAAAGGGGAAGAGAGTTGTTGAAAGCGATGAAAAAAAATTCAAAGGTGCCAATTATTTCAACTGCGTCTTTGTATAGAAACGTGCTTGAAGAAGCAAAGAAGAAAATTGCCGAAGGAAAGGTTAGCTGGGAAATCGATGAGTCGTTATACATTTGGCAATTTGAGAGAGATTTGCTTGCAAGTGATATATATACGTTTTTGTATCCAAATAAGTTTCAGCGGAAAGCTGGCATGGATTTTGAATACAAAGTTATTGAGATGTTAGGGTGATTCTTTTGTCAAACGAAATTTTGATTGTACCGAGTGAAAAAGAAACTAACATAGAAGGTTACTATTACATACCTGATTACGATGTCTTACCATATGAAAATCTAAGACCTTCCTGGTATGTCCGTTCAAGAAGAATTTACGCGCTTTATCTTGCTGTCCAGGGTAAACTCAAAGGTATTGCAACGTTGAGGGCTTTACTCCATTATGTTATGAAACCTTCAGAGTTTAAGAAGTATATCTATCATTTGAAACCTGGTGATGAGCTCTCGTCACCAGAAGAGTTATTTGCAAAACTTGGTTATGAAAGGGTTTTTAATGTACGTGAAGGTGGCACATTTTCCATTCGTGGCGAAATAATAGATTACCTTGGACCAGATAATATGCCCGTGAGAATTGAATTGTACGGTAATTTAATTGAAGAAATTAGAAGGTTTGATTTGAAAACACAACGAAGCCAAGAAAAGCTTGAAAGTGCGTTACTTTTGCCGGCAAGAGAATTTGTTGTTGAAGAATTCAAAAAAATAGAAAAATTAGAGCCTATAGATGAGCAGTTAACTGGAAAATACTGCGATGGTACGTTTTTGGATTACAATGTTAATTTTTATATATACAATAAGAAATCTGTTATTGAGCATTTTTCATCTTTTGAAAGGGAATTGAGAAATTCTATACAGGATATATATCAAAAAGACGAATACAAAAAATTTGGAATAATAAGCTACGAAGATATTCTTTCGAAGGCTCAAGAAATTGAACTAAAACAGCCAATAACTCAAGAAAAGTTATTGATTGAAGAAGAGTATATTCCTTCAGCTCCTGTTTTATCTGAAGATGAGCTTCAGGTTGGTGATTTGGTAGTTCACAAGAGATATGGAATTGCCCGCTTTACAGAAATAAAGAAAGTTGAAACGATTTCTGGTGCAAAGGAGTTTCTTGTTTTGAATTTTGCAGATTCGACTTTGTACGTTCCAATAGAGAGAATCGATTTGATAGATAAATATATTGGCGATGATGTAAATGTTAAGTTGGATTCTTTAAAGAAAGGAACATGGTCAAAGAAGGTATCAAAAGCGAAAAGAAATATAGAGACGATTGTAAGGGATATGCTTTTAATACATTACATTAGAAATAATACAACTGGAGTTGCTTTGCCTGGTGACTCTGAGCTCGAAAGTGAGTTTGCGAAGACGTTTCCGTATATAGAAACGGAGGACCAGTTAAAAGCTATACAAGATGTTTTTGAAGATCTTGTAAGTGGAAAACCTATGGATAGGTTACTTGTTGGTGACGCCGGATATGGAAAGACGGAAGTAGCAATTAGAGCTATATTTCGAGCAATTGTCTCAGGTAAACAAGCGGCATTGTTAGCTCCAACAACTGTTCTTGCAAGACAACATTACGAAAATATCGCTGAAAGGTTTAAGCCGTTCGGTATAAGAGTTGCGCTGCTTGATAGGTTTGTGACAAAGAAGGAAAGAGAAGAAATATTACGCGATGTGAAAAATGGAAAGATAGACTTACTCATTGGCACGCATAGTATCTTAAATAACGTGGTTTTCGCTGATTTAGGGCTTGTTGTAATTGACGAAGAGCAAAAATTTGGTGTTGAACAGAAAGAGAAGTTCAAAAAGCTTAGAGTAAATGTCCATGTTTTATCTATGAGTGCTACGCCGATACCAAGGACACTTCACATGGCACTCTCTGAATTGAAAGAATTTTCTGAAATTAAAACACCTCCATTTGGAAGAAAGGAAGTGCAGGTACATATTGGACCTTTCGACGATAGGATTGTTAGGATAGCGATACTTCGTGAAATAAACAGAGGAGGACAAGTGATTTATGTACACAATAGAGTGAATACGATATACGATGTGTACGAAAGGTTAAAAGAGCTTCTACCTGAGGTATCGATAGTCATTGGTCACGGTCAACAATCTAAAAGCGAATTGAAGAGGGCAATCGATATGTTTTTCCATGGTAAGGCAGATGTTCTTTTGTGCACTACAATAGTTGAAAATGGCGTTGATGTTCCAAACGCAAATACGTTGATAGTTGATGATGCTCACAGATATGGACTTGCTCAGTTATACCAGCTCAGGGGAAGAGTTGGAAGGAGTGATAAGATATCTTTTGCGTACTTTTTCCATCCAAAGCATGTTAACGATAAGGTACTTGAAAGGTTGTACGCGATAAAGTCTTACGTTGGACCTGGAAGTGGATTGAAGATAGCGATGAGAGATATGGAAATTCGAGGTATTGGTGCAGTATTTGGACTTGAACAACATGGTTATATTAACGATATCGGTTTGAATTATTATCTTGAATTGCTTGATGAAACAATAAAAGAAAGCAAAGGTGAATTGATTAGCAAGGTAGATACGGAGTTAGAAGGTATACCTGGTAGTATAATAATACCAGAAGCCTATATATACGATCCCTTCGAACGTATGAGGTTTTACAGAAGAATAGCTTCAGCAACAAGTATTGATGAATTAATGGATATAAAACTTGAGTTAGAAGATAGATTTGGGAAGATTCCAAACAGTGTCGAAAACCTTTTGAAGTATGGAATGTTACGTGTACTGTTATGGAAAATGGGAGTTAAAAAGGCAACTATTGGAGATTCCACGATAGTCGTTGAATTTAAGAATGGATTTTTTGAAAAAATTTCTGAAAGGTATATATACAACGAAAAGGAAGATAGCTACATATTTTTCTGTGAGGTCGAAGAGGTATTGGAAAAGTTCTCAACGGTCCATGCTAAATGATTGGTCAAATATATAGATAGAGTCTAGTAAAGTGTAAATTTGGAGGTTTAAACATCAGATGAGAGCCTATGGATTTGTGCTTGAATCCTATGGAAAGTATGTAAAAGTAAGAACAAGAGATGGAGAGTTTATAGTAAAGAGTGATAAGAAGCCTCCAAAGGAAGGGACAAAGATTGAGGTTAAGGACTTTGGAAAAGGTGATTATTTGGCGAAAGTTGTTGCCAAAAAACCCGGTGAGTTTGAAGAACTTCCTAATGTAAAGTTTGTCGAGATTTCCGAAAGAATTACTTCTGGTTTGAAGTTTAAGCACATGAATACGATTTCTGTAGCCGTTGCTTTGTTTCTTGAAGAAATATCAAAGAGAATAGAAATAAGCAATCCATTTATTTTGAGAATTCAAAAGCTTCTTTCCGGTAAAGATTTGGATGATGAAGATAGAAAGTTTGAAAGATATTTGAATGTGTTGTCTGGTAGGTACGGTTTGAAAAGTGATAGTGGAACAATAATCTTTATGGATAGAAAAACCAGTACATTTCATGTTTTTTTAGAAGACAACAAAATTTTTGGTAAGGTTGAAGACGGTATTCAAAATTCCGTGGTTTTGTATTTTGAAAAATTTCCAGAAAATGTACAGTATCTGGAAGAATCTTTGAGAAAACATTTTCAGATAGTGTCTATAAAACTTGAGGGTTTTTCAGAGGGAGCGTATGTGTGAGTATGAGTACAAATATGAATTCGAAAGATGATTGCACGGAGAAGTTAGCCGTTGCTTTAAAATATCAAATGGGGAAGGATTTTGCTCCCTTTGTTGTAGCTAAGGGGAGGTGTCAGTTAGCCGAGGCTATAATAAAGAAGGCGGAAGAAAGTAATGTTCCGATCGTTAAATCACCAGATTTGGTTGAAGAACTTTTCAGGCTTGATATATTAGAGATGATACCATCAAAATTATATGTTGCAGTCGCTGAGGTACTTGCATTCGTACAATTACAAAATAAAAAATAATAATAAAATAGTATCTACAGGAGGTGATATTCATGAAAAAGATATTTACGATTATTATTTCGATTACTTTGCTTGCGGGTGTATTTGCTCAATTCAGTTTTCAAATAATCATTGGTTTTGGAAACACTCCAACACCTAACATAGATAGTTTAGGAGATTACTCAGTAATTATATACACAGGAGAACCATTCGCAACAGTTTATATAGATGAGGTTTTTGCGGGAAAGACAGATGCTTTTGGAAAGCTTGTTGTTCAATTTTCTTCAGAAGGCTACCACACCGTATGGGTTGTAAGCTCAAATCAGTCCGTAATATATGAAAAAATTATTTTTAAAGTTGAAAAACAACCAAAGTACGTTTATGTTTTTGGTACGGGTCTTGGAAAGCTAACAGTGTTTTCAAACGTTTACCCTGTGTATGTTTACACACTTGATGGAAAAGGAGCCGGTGTTATCGAAAAACGCGGCGATAGTTTGTTAGTACCTACTGGAAATTATAAAATCAGGCTTGAATCACCTGGATATGAAACATTGGAAAGCCAAGTGTCAATTGCGTACGCTAAAGAGACGCCAATTTGGGTTGAGTTTAAGCCCTTACCGTTTAATTTGGAACTTATAGTAAAACCTGAAAAATTCTCACCGAATGGTGATTGGAAAGATGATGAGTGTTACATTAAGATTTATTCTTCAAGAAGTGCAGAAGGGACACTTCAAATAACTGATTTTTCTGGTAAAATAGTATTAGAAAAAAGTTTGACTGTTAAACCCGGAACAACTGAGATAAAATGGGACGGTGGAGGAAATAAGGACGGTACATATACCGTCAGTGTTTTGTTATCTGATGGAATCAGCCAGGTTGAAAAGAAAGCTAATGTAATTATAGACACAAGCACGTATACATACACAAAAGAAATTACTTTGACTTTTTTGACTGTATTTTTGGCAATAATGGGATACTTGATTTATACAAGTATAAAATAACGGATAGTGATGGTAAAGTTGGAGGTGTAAGTTGTGATTAC
The DNA here is from genome assembly GCF_000017545.1 of Fervidobacterium nodosum Rt17-B1. NCBI lineage: Bacteria > Thermotogati > Thermotogota > Thermotogae > Thermotogales > Fervidobacteriaceae > Fervidobacterium > Fervidobacterium nodosum. The sequence goes on from NC_009718.1 coordinate 1,917,458, forward strand.
TTATGAGATGAAACAACGAATCGATGAGCTTAAGAAGAAGTATGATGATATTATCGAAGTTTTTCACCCTGAAGATAAGAAGGAAAAGCTCAAAGAACTTGAATCAGAGACGTTAAAACCAGATTTTTGGAACGACCAAAAGAAAGCTCAGCAGATAAATAGAGAAATTCAGAGGATTAGAAGGATAGTCGAAGACATGGAAAAGATTAAAGTTTTGTTTGAAGATATTGAAGTTGGTATTGAACTTGCCGAAGAAGATCCTTCTATGCAAGAGCATCTGGAACAAATAGTTGATGAAGTTGGTGAAAAGATAAGGGAATTTGAATTAGCTTTGATACTTAATGGAAAATTCGATGGTTCTAATGCGTATCTTTCTATACACCCAGGTGCTGGGGGTACCGAATCGCAAGACTGGGCATCTATGCTTTTAAGGATGTACATGCGTTGGGCAGAAAGAAAAGGTTTTTCTGTAGAATTGGTTGATTATCAAGAAGGCGAAGAAGCGGGTATAAAGAGTGCGACGCTGTATATAAAAGGTGATTTTGCTTATGGATATCTTAAGTACGAACGTGGTGTACATAGGCTTGTGCGTATTTCACCTTTTGATGCAAATAAGAGAAGGCATACGTCTTTTGCTTCTGTAAACGTACTCCCTGAAATAGAGGATGATATAGATATAGAAATTAGACCAGAGGATTTAAGAGTTGATACGTACAGAGCAAGTGGTGCAGGTGGACAATACGTTAACAAAACGGAGTCTGCGATAAGGATTACTCACTTGCCAACCGGTATAGTTGTTACATGTCAAACGGAACGTTCGCAGTTGCAAAATAGAGAAACAGCTATGAAGATGTTAAAAGCACGGTTATACCAACTTGAACTTGAAAAGAGAAGAAAACAGATTGAGCAAATTCAAGGAGAGTTAAGGGATATCAGCTGGGGAAATCAGATTCGCTCTTATGTCTTCCAGCCGTACACTATGGTTAAAGACCATAGAACAGATGTTGAAACTGGAAACATCGAAGCTGTGATGGACGGAGAAATTGACATGTTCATCGAAGCAGAATTAGTTTACTATGCTAAGCTTGGAATAAACGAGTAAATTACGGGGAGTGGGATGTGATGGCGGGTAAACAAAAAGTATTTGTTGTAACTTCCGGTAAGGGTGGAGTCGGTAAAACGACTTTCGCTTCTAATTTAGGTTGCACACTCGCGAAAATGGGTGAGAAAGTTTGTCTTATAGATGCTGATATAGGTCTTAAGAATCTTGACGTTGTTTTAGGTTTGGAAAACAGGATTATATACACATCGTTCGATGTTGTCAATGGTACTGTTTCGGCAAAAGAAGCTCTTGTAAGACATAAGCAATTGAAAAATCTATATCTTCTTGCAGCATCACAAGTTGCAACTAAAGAGATGATGTCTCCAGAAGATATGAAGAGGATCGTTCAAGAGCTTTACGATGATTTTGATTACATACTTATAGATTCTCCTGCCGGTATTGAAAGGGGATTCAGGAACTCCGTTGCACCTGCAGAGGCTGCATTTATTGTTACGACTCCAGAATTACCTGCAATCTCTGATGCCGATAGAGTTATTGGATTACTTGAGAACTACGGATTCTCCGAAGATAGAATGTATATTGTCTTAAATAAATTTAAACCACACATGGCAAGACGTGGGGAAATGTTGGATAAAACAGATGTTGAAAAAGCCCTTGCAATGAGGATTATCGGTGTAATTCCTGACTCGGAAGAAGTTATTATAGCAACGAACAAAGGAATTCCTGCTGTACTTGAAGATGGAGTTGTAATAGGAAAGAGTTTTGAGAATATAGTGAAGAGGGTTAAGGGGGAAGACATACCAATAGAAGAAGACCTCAAAGGTGTTTCCAAAGGATTTCTCTCTTCATTACTTTCTGTATTTAAGAAGAGGTGAGAGCGATGTGGATTATCGATATATTCAAGAAGAAAAAACACAAAAATATAAAATCTCCAAAAGAGGAAGCTGCTGAAAGACTTGAAACAATGCTTACAAGAAGAAGAGAGATAGTGAGAATGATACCTGTTGAAGAGTTTGAAGCTAATTCCGAAGATATAAAATACGCAGTAATTGAAACAATAGCAAGAAAATTCAACATACCACCAGAAAAGGTTAAGGTGGATTACCACGAACAAAATGGTTACGTTGTAATTGTAACAAACGTTAATTTCAAATGATTAAATACAATTAAATCAACTAAGAAAGAGGTTGAGAAAATTTGAAAAGAATAGTTGTACTTTTATCTATTATTGTTATAGTTCCGGTTTTGTTCAGCAGCTGTGGTTTTTTACTGAATCAACTGATTACCGGAACTAATCAAAGACAGTATAATGTACAATTTTTTATTAACGGTTTGCCAAGAGAATTCTTAAATTCCGGTATCAGTAAATTTCAAGATGTAAAAATCGATGAAACACGTATAGAGATTAAAATCTCTATAGGAGGTGTTGATTACAGTATCTCTGAAACTAAAATTTCGTCATTTGTTAATGGATTTGGTGGTACTTTTAATGCTCAAGAGTCTAAAAACATAAGTATCGAAGGAACTGTCACTATCAGATACAGTACTGATACTTCTTTTGAATCAACGGAAGTAAGATTGAGCTTTCCTAAAAGTACTTATACTATTCCAAATAAATCAAAGAATTTTTACGTAGTTTTTGACGTTCCGTATAATAGCAATGTTCCAACGATAAGAATTATCGATTATCCGTATACTTACAGATTCATTCTCATTACTTCAGATGAGCAATTTGTTAAAATAACAGATGGAACAAATGCTTACAGAATGTTTACAAGTGAACTCTCTGGAAGGAAGCAATGTACGTTTGTTACTGAAAGAGGGACGACGAAATTTTATATTTTTGAATCTGAAAAAGGAATTACAAACTCGGGAACTCCTAAACCAGTTGGTATCTCACCAGACTATGAAGAAATTGATTTGAAATAGTTTTGAAAACACAAAGAGGTGTCCTAAATGTGAGATTAAAAGAAAAAAAACAAAGAAAGCAGTTGAATATCATTATACTTTTCTATATTGTTGTGTTTATAGTATTCCTTGGTTACTTTCTCACAAGTTATCTTAGGTATAAGGCTATACTTGAAGAATATAGAACTATAAAAGAAGCTTACGAGAAAGAAAAAAAGGAACTGAAAGACAAAGAGGAAACTTTAAGAAAATTGGAAAGTATCATCAAGGCACTCGAAGAAAAGGAGGCAAGTAATACAAGCAATGAAATATCACAATCAACAGATACATCAAATAACATTCCATCAGACTCAAAAATATACTAATAAAGTAGTTATAACTACATCGCATAAGGCATCAAATGAAGCTGTCGGACTTGCAAAGTTTTTATCAAAAGAATTTTCCATACCTTACTATAATAGAAGGCATGTCGCGGAAAGAGTTAAAAACGGAGAAATTGATTTTTATTATGTTGTTGATAATAATCTTAATCTTTCGATTCATATAGGTGATCAGAAACTTTTCTTCCATCCAGGTATAGCAAAGATAAGGATGGAGAATTATAAAAGAGATGGTAGAGATTATCTCATAGAAGCTTTAAAACCTGATGAAAACGATGTCGTTTACGATGGAACATTTGGGCTTGGTATGGATGCGGTATTTATGGCATATTTTGTAAAAAAGGTTGTTGGGACAGAAGTCTCACCACATATATTTAGGGTTGTTTCCTATGGCCTCAAGAAATACGTTTCAAAGGAAAATTGGATAAATGAATCAATTAAAAAGATAGAACTTTACAACGAAGATATGAAGGAATTTATCAAAAAACAACCAGATAAGTCATTTGATATTGTTTATTGCGATCCAATGTTTGAAAATCCTGTTTTTGAAAGTTCTTCACTCAATCCTATAAGACCTTTCGCAAGCTATGATACGATAAATGATGAAACAATTCAGGAAATGATTAGAATAGCACGTAAGAGAGTAGTAATAAAATCCTTAGAAAGGGATAGATTAATTGATAAATTGAATATTAATTTTAATAGAATAATTATGAGTAGGAAAAATGGTCTAGTGTTTGCATGTTTGGATCTTTAACGTTTTTATATTTTTCATATTTCGGATTTTGGAGGTGTCAATTGTGGGTTTTTTCGATAAGCTAAGAGACGGACTCAAGAAAAGTAGAGAAAGTTTTTTTAACAAGATAGGACAAATATTGAAATTTAAAAAGTTTGATAAGGAAACAAGAGAAGAGATAGAAGAATTACTTATACTTGCAGATGTTGGTGTTGAAGCAACGGAGTATATCATTGAAAAACTTGAAGAGATGAAACCAGAGGATGCTTTTAGCGCGTTGAAAGAAATACTAGTTGATATATTGAAAGGTAAAAACGAATTGAATGTGCCATCTGAAAAACCTTTTGTGATAAGTCTTGTAGGTGTGAACGGTTCTGGTAAGACGACAACTTGTGGAAAATTGGCATCGATGTTTAGAGGTGAAGGTAAACAGGTAGTTATAGGTGCATGTGATACATTTAGAGCAGCAGCGATTGACCAATTAAGAGTTTGGGCAGATAGGTCTGGTGCGACTTTTATAGCACACATGGAAGGAGCCGATGCTGCTGCAGTCGCGTATGATGCTGTTAATCACGCGATTTCAAAAGGAAAAGATGTTGTACTTTTAGATACAGCAGGAAGGCTGCATAATAAAAAGCATTTGATGGATGAACTTCAGAAAGTAAACAGAGTTATTCAAAAATTAATGCCGAATGCTCCTCATGAAGTATTGCTTGTACTGGATGCAGTTACAGGGCAAAATGGTCTCCAGCAGGCTAAAATATTTAAGGAAGTTGTTAATGTAACAGGAATTGTTCTGACAAAACTTGATGGTACGGCAAAAGGCGGTATTGCTATTGCAATTGCGAAAGAATTAGGAATACCAATCAAATTTATAGGTGTTGGAGAAGGGATAGATGACCTTAAACCGTTTGACCCTGTGGCTTTTGTTGAAGCCCTTATGGCAGGGGATGAAAACAATGCCGGATCTTTGGGATAAAAAGTATGTTTGCCCAATCTGTGGGAGTCAGGTTGTGAGTAAGAAAGTTTTTACAGATAAGGTGAAGATAAAAGAATACGAACCGGATATGAAACCAAATTACGAAGGTGTTAATGCACTTTTGTATTCTGCTGTTGTATGCAATCAGTGCCATTATGCGGCACTTGATACCGAGTTTGAGAATCATGTTTCGCCGATTTATCTTGACCAAATAAGAGATATACAAAGGAAGATTAAAATACCAGACAATGTATCTTTTTCTGCTGAACGTGACCACAGAGCAGCTATTTTATCTTACGCTCTTGCAGCGCTGTTTTATGAAGCGAAAAAGCAACCATGTAGAACTGCAGAGATGTATTTACGAATCGCATGGCTTTATAGGGAACTAAAAGATAAAGAAAATGAATACAAAGCTTTAGCAAGGTCATTATTGAGCTTTGAAGAATGTTATTCTAAAGCAAATATATCTGAAGAGAAAGAACCAATGGTTATATTTTACCTCGGAGAGCTTTCTTACAGACTTGGTAAGATGGAAGATGCAAGAAGGTGGTTTTCTATATTGATTAATAAATATAGAAATTCTAATTCATATTATGTTAAGGCAGGGAGAGATAGATGGCAAGAAATAAAAGAGTAGGTATTTTAAAAACGATGATTCTTTTCCTTCTTTTCATTATATTTTTATCGCTTTATGGCTGTTTCCCTCTAGGAAATTATTTTGAGCTCTCCATGAGAATTGAAGAATTAGAAAGTAGGGTTGATAATATAGAACAATCCTATGGCCAGAGTGTTTCTGATAAGATAAAAGGAGATAAGGAGATTGTTGGGATAAAAAATAACATTTCTGAAATTAAATCAAATGTAGAGATGATTGATAAAAAAGTTGTAAATTTAAACTCTCAAGTTATTAATTTGAATGATAAGGTTTCAAGCTTGCAAAAGGATGTATCCGCCATAAAAGCAGATTTACCTAATGTGAAAGCCAATTTGAGTGACCTTGAAAAGAAATTAACTTCGACCAATAATTCTATGACAAAATTAAGTAATCAAGTAAGTGATTTGGACAAAAGATTGAGTAATTTTGAAAATAAAACGGTTAGTGATATATCAACTTTGTCTAAGAGAGTAACTACTCTTGAAAATAATAACTCTTCAATAAATACCAAGCTATTCTCAATAGAGAATCAGCTGAAAGTTATTGATAATATTAAAAAGGATTTAGATGTTTTAAGTGCTCAAATAAGGGAATTAAAAAGTCTCAGTCAGCTGAGTATTCAACAGAGTGATATAGAGTTTATTAAGCAGCTTCAGCAAGAAATTCAAGATTTGAAAAGTACTATTCAATCAATGTCGATAGAGGAACTTTTAAAGATAAAAGAAGGGTATATATACTATTTAGTTAAATCCGGTGATACTTTGAGTAGTATAGCCAATGCGTACGGTGTTAAAGTTGACGCTCTTTCTCAAGTTAATAATATTAAAGATCCCTCAAAGATAGCTATTGGGCAATTGATAAAAATTCCTGTTAATGACCCTTCTAAATATTATAGAGTGCCTGTTAAAATAGTACCCTCTGATATTTTAAAGTATCATGGTCAAGAAGTAAATGGGAATAAAACTGTAGGTATCGATATATACGCTAGAGGTCAAGATGTTTATCCAATTCTTCCAGGTAAAGTTATAAGTGTAGATAGTTACAGAGTAACCATAGATCATGGAAATATGATTATGGCTGTTTACGATGGTATCAACACAACGGTTAAACAAGGAACCTTTGTCACAAATAACAAACCACTTGGTCAATGTATCGACGTTTTTCATTTCGAGCTTTACATAGATGGTGAACCTAGAGATCCTTTGAGACTCTTTACGGAATACAAAGGGATTTTCACAGTTACATTTTATTCTGAGTGGGACGACGGAAAAGTGCCTTCACATCCAACATTCAGGATTGCAAGAAACGGTAGAGTTCCAAGTAGTTTTAGGACAATAGCGGTTGATCCTACCGTTATACCTTTAGGTTCACTTGTTTATATACCTACGCTTAGTAATGTTGTTTTTATAGCCGAAGATACTGGTAGCGCCATAAAGGGTAATAGGATAGACGTTTATGTCAGCGATGTCAGATTGGCTCTTAATCAAGGCATTTCCGCACATCCTGTTTATATTCTTTACCCTCAAAAAAATGTACAATAATGTGTTTAAGAAATGAGATGTAAACTTTAGTGGAGGCGAACGTCTTATGGCTATAACGATGAAGAGTGAGTATGCTATTAAAATAATGATTTTGATAGCAGTTGAAAATAAAAGGGTTAACGCGAGGGAAATTGTTAAGAAGTGTCGTGAAAGGCTTCCCCTTGAATTTGCTGAGAAAATATTAGCTGATCTCGCACGAAATGGTATATTACATGCTTATAGGGGTCGTGGTGGCGGTTACGAACTTGCAAAAAAACTTGATGAGATAACAGTTTACGATGTCGTTTCATCGGTTGATAATCCAAGTGATACTATAAAATGTTTTGTTGATATAAATGATAAAGCAACCAGTCCTGAAAGCTGTACAGTTAACAAAATTTGGGAGTCTGTTTTGGAAAAGATGCAGGAAATACTCAAATCTATAACTTTAAAGGAACTTACTGAAGATTACCTAGCGAGGTGCCAAAGTTGAGTGCTAAAGTAGGTGTTTTGCTTAGTGGAGGAGTAGATAGCGCTGTTGCTTTATATCTTTTAATTGAAAAAGGTTATGAAGTAACTGCTTATCATATGAAAACTGTAAGAGATGAGTTGTATATAACAAAGCAGATAAAGCATAAAGTCTGTTGTAGTCCGTCTGATACACACGATGCACAGTTAATAGCAAAGAAATTTGGCGTGCCTTTTAAGATAATCCATGTTGAGGATGTGTTCAAGGAGAAAATAATAGATTATTTCATATCCGAAAATCTTGCGGGTAAAACACCAAATCCTTGTTTTTTCTGCAATGATTATATAAAGTTTGGATTTGTTATGGATGTTGCGCTTTCAGACGGTATGGATTTTGTAGCATCAGGTCATTACGCAAGGATATTAAATGGAAAGCTGTACAGAGCTTTGGATAAAGAGAAAGACCAATCGTACTTTTTAGCTTCAATAAAGAAGGAAAAACTCAGCAAAATTTTGTTGCCAAACGGTGAATACAGTAAGGAAACAATTAGGGATATAGCTGAAAGAGCTGGGATTCATGTAGCTAAAAAGATTGATTCTCAGGATTTGTGTTTTCTTCCAGATAACGATTTTAAGTCTTTCTTTGAAGAGCGTGGTGTTAAAATCGAGCCTGGGAATATAATCACAAGTGAAGGAAAGATAATAGGTAAACATGAGGGGCTGCCATTTTATACGATTGGGCAAAGAAAACTTGGAGTGGCCGCTGGACAAAAACTTTATGTTAAAGCAAAAAATGTGGAAGGGAACTTTATAGTTGTTTCTCCACTTGATGAAGTGTATCAAAATGAAATGCGAGTTAAAAATTTAAATATATATGTAGATTTACCTGATGAGTTTTTGGCAACTGTAAAAATACGCAAAAAGTTTAAGGAAGTTCCTTGTCGTGTGGAATATTTGAAAGATGAACTGAAAGTACAATTCCTCGAACCAGTTTTTGCTGTCACCCCCGGACAAATAGCTGTGTTTTATAACGAAGACGAAGTGCTTTGCTCAGGAGTTATAGAATAAAATAAAAATTTTACTGTTGTTGTTTATTGTTGACTATTCGAAGGAGGCGATTAATTTGATAGAGGTTATGATTTCAAAAGATGAATTGAGAAAAAGAATAAGGGAAATGGGGAAAGAAATTACGGAATATTATAAAGGCAAAACCGATACATTACATGCTGTATGTGTTTTGAAAGGTTCTATTCATTTCTTTAGTGAATTAGTTCAAAATATAGACATGAATGTTGAGTATTCGTTTATACAAGTTTCAAGTTACTCTGGTGTTTCATCTACTGGAAGAATAAGGGTTAAAAGTTGGATAGACGAACCCATAGAAAATAGGCATGTAATCGTTGTTGAAGATATACTTGATACAGGATTAACACTTTCGTATGTGCTTGAGTACCTTAGAAGGTACAGACCTGCAGATTTGAAAGTGGTTACTTTGCTGAAAAAACTTGGGCGTAACCCTCAAGTTACACCAGATTTTGTAGGTTTTGAAATCGAAGATAAATTTGTAATAGGTTACGGACTTGATTACAATGAGAAGTACAGAAATTTACCTTACATAGGTTGGGTAAAGGGAGACATAGTATGAAAGGTTTTCTCTACGCTCTTGTAATATTTCTCGGTATTGCTGCCGCGCTCTTTATTTCCGGTGTATGGATTGAACTATTTATAAAATTTCTTTTCATACCTACGGAGAATCCAGTTAATATTCTTGTGCTTGGATTAGATAAAGACATTTCTGGTACTAGAAGAACCGATGTAATTCTTGTAGCAAGTATTGACCTTGATAAAAAAACGATATTGATTTCCAGTATACCAAGAGATTTGATTATAGATGGTAAAAAAATAAATGCGTATTATCAATCAGAAGGACTTGAAAATTTTAAAAAGCGTATAGAAGATTTAACAGGAATAGAAATTAAACGTTATTTTATAGTCGATTACGATATATTTAAATTTCTTGGTGACGAACTTGGACCTATTGAAGTCTTTGTCGATAGACCCATGCATTACAAAGATGTAGCTCAAAATCTCGAGATAAATTTTTCACCCGGATATTATAAAATGAATGGCAAGGAATTGCTAGCATACCTGAGGTTTAGGAAAACAGCGGAGGGCGATATAGGTAGGTTGGACAAACAACGAGTCATAATTGAGAAATTAGCTCAGAAAGCTCTTCAGAAAAATATTTTCTCACTTACTGCTCTTTACAAGGAAATCCGTGAAAGAACGGAATTTAATATAGAAATTGGCGAAATAGTCTATATGTTTTCAAAGATTAAAAATGGATTTAAATTGGATAGTGTAACCTTTCCATTTAATATAGGAACAGATGGAAATTTGTATATCGATGAAGCAAAGTTGGATAAATATAAGGAATCTTTGCAGTTAGGAGAGAAGAAAACACAAGAAACTTACAGATATTATGTTATCAATAATACTTCAAAAAGGAATTTGACAACTTTAAGCGTGATTGAGAAATTGTTTAAAGACAAGGGCTATTCACCAAATAAGATATTCTACGATGGTGTAGATGTTGATTTTAAAAACGACACAGTATTAATTTTGAGAAAGAATGAGGGATTAAGGATTTATATTGAAGAGATGATAGGGAAAGTTTTTAAAGATAAGAAGTTCGATATAATCTTTGTCGATGATAGAATAGATTATATCAGTAAGTATCTTTCAGTTATTGGAGAGCTTACAAAAAGTGGAAGACAGGTTCTTTTTCCAATAGATTTTATAGTAATCTTGAAAAACGATTCGACGATTTTAACGGATAAATGATAATGTTAGAATTGTTAGGGAGTGAGTTTTTTTGAAAAAACATTTAAATCTTTATAAAACGCTCATTGTAATATTTTTACTATTCATATCTTCTTTGCCAATTAAGATGTTTTCTCAGGAAAAAAATGAAGGCATTAGTGTTTACGGGTTTATTGAAAAAATGGCTGGTCAACGTGATTTTTCTATCTCTGTTAAGTTGACCTTTGAAACATTAGATGGTGAGAAAAGGAAAGTCTTTACCACAGCTTTCGATATGAAAGTTGATAATTTGGAAAATTTTAATTTTAAAATGAAGCAACCTGAAATTTTAAATGGGATTGTTATAAATTATAATATTATTTCTAAGAGAATTGAGTACGTTTACAAAAATATAAAAACGTCAGAAATAGCTAAAGCTGAGACTACTCAAATTGGTGGGATTGTTCAGAATATTACGGATTTCCTCTCATCTCCGCTCTTTGATGCAAAGGAATATAAAGATTACGTGGAGTTTAGACCGAAAAATTTTCAAGTACTTTCACGTTTTGGAGTTCAACCTATAATAGTTAGAATGTATGTTAAAAACGATTTACCAGAAAGAATAGAAATAACTAATGATAAAACCGATGAAAAAGTAACCTTAAAGTTTGAAAAGTTCATTATTGGAAAATAGGGGGGATTAACATGTCAAAGTCGAAATTTTTTATCATTTTTCTGACGTTATTTTCTACCGCAGTTTTTGCATTTGTAAATATTGGTGTAGGATATGGAATAAACAACAATAACTGGGTTGTTCGTGTAGGTTACGAAGATAATATGTTTTCGTTAAATGGGAATTATTTTGTTAATTTAGAATGGGGTATAGATGGTTCAATATTATTCGAAACGCCGTTGGGCGTTTCAACGGGTCCGATGATAGGGATAGTTAACGATTTCCAAAACAATAAAATTTACATGAATTACGGAGGATTTATAGGTTACGAGTATAAAGGGCAAAAAGGGCAATTTGACATAAAGTTTGCTCTTTTAATGGAATATGGTAGTAGTTTGAATTTTTTAGATAATCTTTTTGCGAGTTTCAGAACGTACATACCAGATCCGCCGGGAATGAAGATGAAGGATAAACTATATGTGGAAATGAGCTACTTTAAACAAAGGATTTATATAGTTGTTGGTTTGCTTGAACCGTTTTAATAATTCAATGAAGTACACTTGGTCTTGAAAGTATTATATTTAATGGTATAATAAGGTTGCTAAGATTTTGGAATGTTATTGTGAATGCGCCGAGGTGGCGGAATTGGCAGACGCGCATGACTCAGGATCATGTGGGGTGACCCGTGCGGGTTCAAATCCCGCCCTCGGCACCAAAAGGTGAATTTGTTTTTTTAGTTTTTTAAAAGCTTGGGTCGGAAATATAAAACCGACCCGGTTTTTTTGTAAAGTTTAAATAGAAATACCAGAAAATATATGTTTGGTGGTGGAATTTTGGAACAGGTTTCTTTTTATTCTTATAACTTGCTATGTGGCAAAGCTGAAGAGTTACGCCGGTATCTTGTTGATTCAATAGTTTCAGGTAACAAACTTTTTGTTGTAACTTTAAATAGTCAAATTTTTTTGAGAGCTCAACAAATTCCTGATTATGATGAAGCATTAAGACATGCCACATTTCATTTACCTGATGGATCTGGAGTTGTTTGGGCCGTTAAACGTCACTGCAATGTGGTTACTGATAGAGTACCAGGAATTGATACTATGCTTTATTTATGTGAGGAAGCAAAGAACAGAGGTTGGAAAGTTTATCTTTTGGGAGCAAGACCGGATGTAGTAAATAGAGCAGCTGAAAATTTGAGAAATAAAGGGGTCAACATTGTTGGGTACCATCATGGATATTTTGAAGACCAAACGCCTGCGGAAGAAATAGAAAAATTAAAACCGGATTTACTATTCGTTGGTATGGGCGCGCCAAGACAGGAACTTTGGATTTACCAACACATGCAATTACCATTTAAGTTGGCAATGGGAGTTGGAGGTAGTTTTGACGTAATTGCCGGTGTTAAAAAGAGAGCTCCTAAATTTTTCCAAAAGACACGTTTAGAGTGGTTTTACAGATGGATAACAGAACCAATATCAAGGTCTCGCGTGCCTTTAGATGTGGCTAAATTCTTTTTCAAGGTGGTGCTTGATGGAAAAGACGGAAATTGTGAGAAAATACGTTGAAAAACTGATAAATTCACCGATTAATCTTACTGCATACAAAGATTTTGACGAAGCCATGGCATTTTTGTATCTTGATTCCGTACTACCGGTTAAATCAGAAGACCTCGGAGAGTTTTTTTTAGACATTGGAACTGGTGGGGGTGTACCCGGCGTTTTTCTTTCGGTTGAATTTGATAAAAAGGGTTTGTTAGTTGATAGTATATGTAAGAAAGTACATTTTATCCAACAAACATGCAAAGAACTTGGAATCAAAAAAGTAGAAACATTATGCGCGCGAGCCGAAGAATTGAAAGGAAAAGGTGATTTTTTTGAAAAATTCGATAGTGCTGTTTCTCGTGCTGTTTCAAAAATAGCAACAGTTCTTGAGTTAACAGCTCCTTACGTTAAAGTTGGTGGAAAGTTACTTTTGTACAAAGGACCTGGATATAACGAAGAGCTTGGGCAATCTGTCAATGCCATGAAAGAACTTGGTGTTAAATTATCTGAGGTAAGAAGATACTCAATACGTGGTAAAGATAGATTTTTGTTAGTTTTTGAGAAAATTTCTCATACACCCGATAAATATCCAAGAAGGATTGGTATTCCAGAAAAAAGGCCAATAAGATAAAGGGGGTTTTTAGAATATGAAAAAACTGAAAATGGGATTGATTGGTTGTGGAAGGATAGGCTCTTCAAAACATGTCGAGGCGATAATAAGAAATAGTGATATAATTGAAGCTATTGCTGTATGTGATGTAATTGAAGAAAAAGCTATTAAATGCGCTGAAAAAATTGAAAAAGATGCTGGTTACACCCCTAAAGTTTATACCGATTACATAAAGATGCTCGATGAAGAAGAAATTGATTTTGTAGCCATCGCCACCGAAAGTGGGTATCACTACGAGATATCTATAGAAGCACTAAAAAGAGGTAAGCATGTTCTTGTTGAGAAACCTATGGCTTTGTCTACAAAGCATATGGATGAGATGATTGATACGGCTCGTAAAAATAATCTTAAATTAGGTGTTTGTTTCCAAAATCGATTTAATCCTCCTATAGTAGAACTTAGAAAAAAGATAGAAGATAATAGCTTCACAAGGATAAATTACGGTGTCGCTAGTATCAGATGGAATAGGGATAAAAATTATTACGAACAAGCAAAATGGAGGGGTACTTGGTTGTTAGATGGTGGTAGTTTGATGAACCAATGCACGCATAATATAGATTTGCTTCAATGGATGCTTGGTGGTGAAATCGATGAAGTATATGGTGTAATAAAGAATTTCCAACATCCATATATAGAAGCTGAGGATTTCGGTGGGGCACTCGTGAAATTTAAGAATGGCAGTGTTGGTATAATAGAAGGTACATCGACAATTTACCCAAAGAATCTTGAAGAAACTCTTTCGATTTTTGGTGAAACAGGTACCGTTGTTATCGGTGGACTTGCGGTTAATAGAATCCAAGTATGGAGATTCACAAATGAAGATAGCCATCCGTTTATGAACTTACCGGACCCTGATACAGTTTACGGTTCAGGACATGTGCCTTTGTACAGAGATTTTTACGAAGCGATTGTAAACAACAGGGAACCCAAAATTTCTGGTGAGGAAGGAAGGCTGTAGAAATAGTTTTAGCGATATACAGATCGGCTATTGAGAATAAGCCTGTTAAGTTTCCATTTGAGTTTAGTGCGGAACAAATGCTCAATTTCAGTGAGAAATGGAGATAGGAATTTTGTTGAGGTGAGTTATATGTTTTGCGTAGTTAAAGAGTTCACGTTCGATGCAGCGCATAATCTTGTTGAGTATCATGGCAAATGCGAGAAATTACACGGACATACTTATAAATTGCAGATAATGGTTTGTGGTGAGAGGGATAAAGAGGGAATGGTAATTGACTTTATTGATTTGAAAAAGATAGTACAAGAAGAGGTGTTGAGTTACTTAGACCATGCCTACATAAATGAAATAATACCTCAACCAAGTGCGGAAAACATCGCGGAGTGGATATGGAACAAACTTGAAGAAAAGCTCTCAAGCGAAAGATACAAACTAAGTGAAGTAAGGCTTTGGGAGACACCTACTTCTTTTGTAATATATAGAAAATAAGAGAATATAGGAACAAAAAAAACAAAAGCGCCCGTGTCAAAATCGTACGGGCGCTTTTGCTTTGCTATTGTATTATCATGCGAATTTTTCTTTTTCTTCTTTTGCAAGCCTTGGTGTTTCTTCGTATTGAACGGATGAGAATATATCGAATCCTGTACCTGCTGGTATTAGTTGACCGACTATTACGTTTTCTTTCAAACCTTTTAGATAATCTACAGCGCCTTTAATTGCAGCATCTGTTAGAACTTGTTGTGTTTGCTGGAAGCTTGCCGCACTTAACCAGCCTTCGTACTCGAGCGATGCTTGAGTAATTCTCAATAGTCTTCTTCTGTATTTTACAGTTTCTTTTGGAAGGATCTGATAAACTTCTTTTTCTTTATCGTGATTCATGATAACTACTTCTTTTATTCCGTATTCAATAAGTTTTTCAAGGAGTTCTTCTGTGACCTCTTCACCTTCAGCGGCAAGTTCTACAATTTCTCCATCTTCATTTTTCACAATGATATGTTTGGCAAGTTCTCTACCGATAATTTTCTTTCTGTTCATTTCAACTTTTGCATTGCCTTCCATTATTTCCCTGTTAACCTTGTTAAGCAAGCTTATCGGTACAAGGTCACCTGGTAAGAATTCTGTGTCGCCGGAATCTATGACTTCTGCTTTATTCAACATTTGCCTAATTATAAGTTCGAAGTGTTTGTCGTGAATGTCAACACCTTGTTGTACATAGACTCTCTTTATTTCTTTGAGTAAATACGTTGCTGTTTCTTCTGGTCCAAGTTCTTCCAGAATTTTTCTAACTTTGAGAGAACCACTTGTTAGCGATTGACCAGGTAATACTTTTTGACCAACTGTAACATTAACTCTTACTCTTGAAGGTACTTCGTATTCATGAATACCACCAAGTTCATCTTGTATATAAATTTTCTTTGGTTCATCATTTGAAATATCAACAACTGTACCTTTTACCTTTGAGAATATACCTTCTGGGTCTTTTGTTTTCTTTCTTGCCTCAAATAATTCCTCAACCCTTGGTAAACCTTGTGTGATATCTGCTGTAGTTGCAATACCACCAGTATGGAATGTACGCATTGTGAGCTGTGTTCCTGGTTCACCGATTGATTGAGCAGCAATTATACCAACTGATTCACCAACTGTAACTACTTTGTGGTTTGAAAGGTCTAATCCGTAACATTTTGCACAAACGCCATGTTCTGATTCACATGTGAGTACTGACCTGACATATATTTCTGGTCTTACATAAACGCTGTCTATATTGTTTTCTTCAAGTAATTTAGCAAGTGCAACGTCAACTTGCTCTTCTTCAACGGCTATCTGCTTTTTCCTATCTTTATCCCAAACTATCTCTTCTGATATTACAGAACCGACTATCGGATAAAGCTTAATTTTTACGTTCTTTATACCTGCGTCTCTTAGTTTTCTTACAACATCCCAATCGATTTCTGTTTCAGATGGTATTAGCCCTGATGGAGTGTCAATGTCTTCTGCAAGTTCAGCATAAACTTCTGGAATGTTTCCAACTGAGAGATCTAATATACTTTCTTCGACAACATTTACTCTCTTTTTGTAATTTGATAAGAATTTTGCATCCTCATCAAGAATTACGGTATCTCTTGTGTAAGACTTGTTGGTGTTGGGGTTGACTAATATATTTCCTGTACCGGGTTCATAAATATCTTTTGCGAGTACGCGACCAAAGATGAAGTCCTCTATTTTTTCAACAACAAAATTGTCAGAACTCTTAAGAAGTGTCGCACGAACACCTTCGTGTGTACCACAATCTGGTTCTGTTACAACAACGCTTTGTACAACATCAACAAGTCTTCTTGTTAAGTAACCTGCTGAACTTGTTCTCAATGCTGTGTCAGCGGAACCCTTTCTTGCACCATGGGTACTGATGAAAAATTCAAGAACCGATAGACCTTCACGGAAGTTTGAAATGATTGGTATTTCGATAGTTCTACCTGATGGGTCAGCCATGAGACCTCTCATACCTGATAGTTGTTTGAGTTGGTCTTTGTTACCTCTTGCACCAGAGTCAACCATTATGTAAACGGGGTTGAATGGATTTTCTCCAAGGTATCTGTATGTTTCTTCCTGGACTAAGTTTGTTGTTTCTGTCCATATTTTTATTGTTTCTTTATACTTTTCCTCATCACTTAGCAAGCCATCATCATAGAGCTTTTCGATATACTCTATTTTTTTCATTGCATTTGTTATAATCTCATTTTTCTTTGGAGAAATCATAAAGTCTTTAAGACTTATAGTAAGTCCTGAGATAGTTGCATAATGGAATCCAAGATCTTTTATGCTATCAAGTAGATCAGCTGTTCTGTCGATACCATGTGTTTTAAATGTTTTGTAAACAACGTCTTTTATGCCATTTTTACCAAATGTTTTGTTGTAATCTCTAAGTTCTTCTGGAAGTATGCTATTGAATATGACCCTTCCAAAAGTTGTTTTTATTGCTTTATCATTGATTTTTATAATGATTGGTTCATGTAGTTTGATAAAACCAAATTCGTAAGCAAGTTCGGCTTCTTCTGGATTTGCAAACTTCCATTTAATATTTTCCGGCTCTATTTTATCGTAGTTCTTATCAACCATCGTCAAGTAGTAAACACCAGCAACAATGTCTTTTCCAGGCATTGAAATAGGTTTACCATGAGCAGGTGATATAATGTTGTACCTTGAAAGCATTAATAATCTTGCTTCTGCTTGCGCTGCTGGCGATAATGGTAGATGTACCGCCATTTGGTCACCATCAAAGTCAGCGTTGAATGGCGGACATACCAATGGGTGAAGTTGTATAGCGTTGCCCTCTATTAATTTTGGCTCGAAGGCTTGAATTGACATCCTGTGTAGTGTTGGCGCTCTGTTAAGTAAAACAACTCTTCCTTGTATAACTTTTTCGAGTTTTTCCCAAGCTTTTGGATCTTCTCTTTGGAGTTCTTTCCTATATTTTTTGACTTTTGTTTGTGGTGCTTCTGTGTTTTCTTCTTTTGAAAGCTCTGCAATAACAAATGGTTCAAAGAGTTCGAGTGCCATCTTCTTTGGTAAACCACATTCGTGGATTTTCAAATGTGGACCTACAACGATAACCGCGCGTCCTGAATAGTCAACACGTTTACCAAGAAGGTTCCTTCTGAACCTTCCTTTTTTTCCACGGATAAGGTCTGTCAATGATTTTAGTTGTCTTCCGTTTCTGTCAACGTAAGCTTTTCCAATTTTTCCATTGAAAATGAGGTTATCAACAGCTTCTTGTAACATTCTTTTTTCGTTTCTTACGATAACCTCTGGCGCATTCATTTCAAGAAGTTTCTTAAGTCTGTTATTTCTCATTATGACTCTTCTGTATAGATCGTTAAGATCCGTTGTTGCGAATCTACCACCATCTATTTGAATCATAGGTCTTATTTCTGGTGGAACTACTGGTAAAGCTTCAAGAACCATCCACTCAGGTTTTGTTTGACTATCTATCAAGTCTTTAACTATTTTCATTTTTTTGAGTAATTTCTTTGCCCTGACACTGCTCTTTGGTATTTTCTTAAGTTCTGCTTCGATTTCTGCTTTCATTACTTCAAGGTCAATTTTTTCAAGAAGTTTTTTGATCGCCATTGCACCTGTTTCTGCTTCTATCTTACCAGGGTATATTCTCGAGTATGCTTCGTAATCTTGTTGAGTGATAACTTGTCCTTTTTTTATTCCCGTTTCCTCTGACACAGAAGGATCGATATCGGTTATGACCATTATTGGTTTATCGTTTTCTATTTGTTCTTCAACTACAAACATTCCAGGATAATATTCGCTAAAGAGTTTATATTCTTCGATAGTTAATTTCTCTTCTTCAAATAAAAATCTATCGGCGAGTATATCGCCAGCTTTTACCATTTGACCGTCTTCAACTTGAATAGGTGCTCCTTCAAACACAGGGTATTGTTTTATATTTTGAACGTTTTCAATGTATATAACTCCATTTGTGAGAACTTCATATAATCCGTTTTCTAAAGGTCTTAAATTAAGTTGTTTGCTGTATCTAATTGTACCTGAGACTGGAGCAACAATAGAGTTGAGAATGGTTTCTGTTGTAAGTTGCTGCCCTTTCTTAACTTTTTCATTGTTTTTTACCAAAGCTCTAACACCGTACGGAAGTGAAAACGTTATTGGATTATTTTTGCTTGTTGGCAATGGATTTATAGTTATAGTTTCTGAAATCTCATCTACTTCAACGGTACCATCAAATGGTGCAAATATTGCTTCGACTCTTTTTTCAGATACAATTTCATCTCCTTGATTGACTTGGTCGTTGTCTTTGAAGTTTAGTACCATTCCAGTGTAAACTTTCAATTCGGTTCGAGAGATGTTTTTAACAACTATCCAGTAAAGCTCTCTATCTGTGTGTGTTTTTTCGTGTTTTATGTGTACTTCACCATCTATATCAGATACTAAAGGTGAACGTGGTTCTTTAACTATATACGCTGGTGAGACTTCAAAATCCCACTTTTGTGCGTAAATTTCATATTCAGTTTGATTTAATATAGAACCTTTTATGAAAGGTGTATTTTTGGGATCGGTAACGATAACAACACGTTCATTAACTCTTCTACTTCCAAAATAGACAATTGTCTCTATATCTTTTACGGTCATGTCGAGGAGAGTCGCTATGACACTTGGAGAATTTTTTAAGTACCATACGTGTGTGACAGGCGCAGCAAGTTCTATATGTCCAAATCTCCTTCGGCGTGCGTCTTTTGATTCAACTTTAACACCACATTTTTCACAAACTGTACCTTCATATTTCTTTCCACTGTACTTTCCACAAGCGCATTCGTAGTCTTTTACAGGTCCAAATATCCTCTCACAGAAGAGACCATCTCTTTCTGGTTTGAAGGTACGGTAATTTATTGTCTCAGCTTTCTTTACTTCACCGTTTGACCAGTTTCTAATAACTTCGGGTGAAGCTACTCTAACGTTCACACTTGCAATTTTTCTTTTGAAAGAAGAACTCATTCAGTTTCCCTCCTCATCATGAATAGGGGTTCACAACCTTTGATACTCATTTTGATCAATAATCAGCGGTCATAGAAGGTTGGTTAAATTTCTAACCTTGACCGCTGATTCAATAAAATATTATAATTTTTCAATATCTATTTCATTTCCGTGTTCATCGTATACTCTTACATCCAAAGCTAAACCTTTAAGTTCTCTGACAAGAACTTTAAAGCTCTCAGGTAACCCGGGTTCTGGGAGATTTTTACTCTTCATTATAGCTTTGTAAACTTCTGTTCTTCCCTTTATGTCATCGCTCTTTACTGTTAACATTTCGTTGAGTGTGTAAGATGCTCCGTAGGCTTCAAGTGCCCAAACTTCCATTTCACCAAATCTTTGACCACCAAATTGTGCTTTACCACCAAGTGGTTGCTGGTGAATAAGCGAATATGGACCTGTTGCTCGTGCGTGTATTTTATCTCGAGCTATGTGGATAAGTTTCATAATGTACATGTAACCAACTAATACTGGGAAATCAAATTCTTTACCTGTCCTACCATCTCTGAGCGTGACTTTTCCAGATGGATTATTTGGATCATCGCCATGATGTAAGTTAAGTGTTTCTCTTACTTTGTAAAGTTCTGGTAGTATGTCATCTTCTTTTGCTCCATCAAATACAGGCGTTGCAAAGTATCTGTTAGTTAATTTTGCGAGCCAACCAAGCGATGTTTCAAGCACCTGACCGATATTCATACGTGATGGAACACCAAGAGGACTAAGCACAACTTGAACCGGTGTACCATCTGGTAAGAACGGCATATCTTCTTTTGGAAGAATCATCGAGACAACACCTTTATTACCGTGTCTACCAGCGAGTTTGTCACCGACTTCTAATGGTTTCCTAGTTGCCAAGTAGACTCTCACAAGTGTATTTACGCCAGGTCCCAAATCACCGACTTCTTCTTTATGGAAAACGTGAACGCCTATAACTCTTCCTTCAACACCATGTGGTACCCTCAATGAAGAATCCTTTACATCTTTACCTTTCTCACCAAAGACTGATCTCATAATTTTTTCTTCTGGACTTGCGTCACTTTCACCTTTTGGTGTTACTTTACCAACTAATATATCCTGTGATGTAAAGTATTTTTGTTTACCAACGTACGCACCTATCCTTATTATTCCATTCTCGTCAAGGTTTCTAATATTTTCTTTTGAAACATTTGGTATTTCTGATGTAATTTCTTCTGGACCAACTCTTGTTTCTCTTGCTGTTGTTTCGTAAACCTCTATATGTACGGATGTAAATGTATCTTCCTCAAGAAGCTCTTCACTTACCAATATTGCGTCTTCAAAGTTGTAACCTTCCCATGGTAAAAATGCAACGAGTACATTCTTTCCAAGTGCAAGTTCTCCATTGTCAGTTGCTGGACCATCAGCGATTGGCGAGCCTTTCTTTACGAAATCACCAACATTGACGATTGGTTTTTGCGTTATTGATGTATCTTGGTTTGACCTTACATATTTTAGAAGTGTGTATTCGTCAATTATTGGGTTACCTTTTTTATCGTACATTAGTTGACCATTTTCATCTATTCTGTGAATGATAATTTTTCTACCATCAACCTTTTTAACTACACCATCATTCTTTGCTAACACTACGTGACCTGAGTAAATAGCCGCTGCGTATTCCATTCCTGTACCTACAAATGGTGCTTCTGGCTTTATAACAGGAACAGCTTGTCTTTGCATGTTTGAACCCATCAACGCGCGATTTGCGTCATCGTGTTCCAAGAATGGTATAAGTGATGTTGTAACACTAACTATCTGCTTTGGAGAGATATCTACAAGATCTACTTCATTTTTGTGAACGTAAACTATTTTTTCAAGGTACCTTACGGGGACCCTTTCTTGTATTATATTCCCTTCTTTGTCAAAAGCGATTGTTACAGATGCTATTTTGTAGTTTTCTTCCTCATCAGCAGCTAAATAGACCACTTCGTTTGCTAATTTTCCATTGGTGATTCTTCTGTAAGGTGTTACCAAAAATCCGTATTCATCAATAGTCGCATAAACTGAAAGTGATGTTATAAGACCAATGTTACCACCTTCAGGTGTTTCGATAGGACACATCCTCCCATAGTGTGAGTGGTGAACGTCACGAACTTCAAATCTTGCTCTTTCTCTTTTTAGACCGCCAGGTCCAACTGCAGTTAGCCTTCTTTTGTGCGTTAATTCAGCAATTGGATTTACTTGGTCCATAAATTGGGAGAGTGGGTTTGTAGCGAAGAAGCTATTCAATGAAGCTATAACATTTCTCAAGTTTATTAAACTTGGAATAGATATTTTATCTAAACTTGTATAGGTAGCTAATTTTTCTTGTATTTGATGTATTGATTTCGAAAATGCTCTTTCAAATTCTGAACCTATAAGTTCACCAACTGTTTTAACTCTCTTATTCGATAGATGGTCTTTGGTATCCAACGTTTCTGGATGTTTTTCTGTTTCAAGGAGCATTCTAATAACCAAGATAATATCTATTGGTGTAAGAGCATTCGATTTTTCTTCGTATTCTATCCGTTCAACACTTTTTGGATTTCTTCCTTCTATTTCAATCAAATATTTTCTATAGGCATTTGTCAATTTTTTATTCATTTTATAGCGACCGACTTCTGAAAGTTCAAACCTTTCTTCATTAAAGTAAAGGTTATTCCAATATGATTTTGCGGCATTGTATCTGAATACTTCTCCGGGTCTTAATTCCTTGTATATTTCCATGAAAGCTCTTAACTCACTGATATTTTCTTCTAATGGCATTTTGAGTTTTTCTTTAAGCTTCATGTATGTTTTGAACATATAGTTATTAACAACTTTAATTTTTTCAATTCCATGTTCTCTTAATATTTCGACAAGTGTCGAAGTTAGAACTGACCCTTTTTCTGCAATTACTTCTCCGCTTTTTGAAACAATTTTCTCGAGAATAATTATTCCTTCAGATTGTTTTAAAGAATAGTCGTCTTCGACATCTAAGTAAGCCGGGAAGAGCGAGAGTATATCTATATCATTTTGAAATCCAAGTGTTTTTAAGACAAGGAATAGATTGAGTCTTTTTCTTCTATCAATTCTTGCGTAAAGTGTTTCATCGTTTAAGTTAAGCATTATTTCTAACCATACGCCACGAACCGGTAGAAAATGAGCAAGGTATATAGGTTTAGCACCAATATTTTTTGTTGGTTCTTCGACAAAATATACGCCAGGGCTTCTAACAAGTTGACTTACAACAACTCTTTCAACACCGTTAATTACAAAAGTTTGATTTTCAGTCATTATTGGGTAGTTTCCAAGAGAAACCTCTTCTTCACGCATTTCTCCGGTTGAAACATCTGTGACCCTAACTGTTGCATAGAATGGAGCTACATAAGTTAACAATCTTTGCTTACATTCTTCAACACTGTGAAGTGGCGCACCAACTCTGAAGTTTACAAACTCAAGATTGAAGCCCTTCTCTCTTCTGCCTTCAACTTTTGCAGAAGTTATAGGGCTAAACTTCTTAAGAATACGTAAAATACCATGGTTCAAAAGCTCTTCGAAAGACTTTCGCTGGATTTCAACAAGGTCGGGTACTTGGATAATCTCATCAACCTTACCGAAAGAATACCTTGTACGTTTACCAATTTGGTAGGTTTTCATCTCATCACCTCTTCCTCAATCATTGCACATTTGCACATTACAATCTGGATGGAAAAATAATCACCGCGGAGGTTTAGAAAGAAAAAGGATTGGAAAAGTCAATAATAAGCCAATTATATATTAAACCATAAAAACCCCGCACTGTACAGTACTGTGCGGGGTTTGATACACAATATTCTTTATTTTGAAAAGTATGTTACTTTATTTCAACTTCTCCGCCAACTTCTGTAATCTTCTTCTTGATTTCTTCTGCTTCTTCTTTCTTTACGCCTTGTTTAATGAATGCATCTGCTGCTCCTGCTTTTTCTACGAGGTCTTTTGCTTCTTTAAGACCGAGGCCTGTTATTTCTCTTACTACCTTTATAACTTCAACTTTCTTTGCTCCGAAGCTCTTGAGGAGAACATCGAATGAATCTTTTTCTTCAGCTGCTGCAGCTGATGGTGCTGCTGCGCCTGCAACGGGCATTGCTGCCATTACTGGTGCCGCTGCGCTTACTCCAAATCTTTCTTCAAGCATCTTGACAAGTTCTGCAAGTTCTGCAACTGTTAAACCTTCAATAGCTTTTACAAGTTCTTCCAATGTCATGATATACACCTCCATAATCGTATGTTCTTAAATTTTTTAATTAAAACAAATCTTGTGTTTATCACTGCTTTTCTTTTTGCTCTTTAATAGCATTAAGCGCATAAAGTACGCTTCTAAGCACACCTGCAAGAGAGTTGACAAGACCGCGTATCGGAGCCTGAATTCCTCCAACAACCATTGCGATAAGTTGGTCTCTGGATGGAAGTTTCGAAAGGTCTTCGAGTTGTTCCCCGGCAAAGAACTTTCTTTCAAGGAATAAACCTTTACATACTGGTGTACCCTTGTTTTCTTTAACAAAGTTGTAGAAGACTTTGATAGCTTCTACTGGATCTCCCTCTGTTACATACAAAACCGCTGTGGGACCAAAGAATGAACTTTCATGAGAATCAACATCGTAACCAGAGTTCTTCAAAGCCATCTTTAAAAGTGTGTTTTTTACAACGGTTAACCTTGCACCACTACCAAGTTTTTCTCTTAAAGCTCTTCTTAAATTTGTCATTTGTGCAACGGTCAAACCTTTAAAGTCTGTGAAAAGAACAAGTGATGAATTTTGAAACTCGCTGGTAAGTTCTTGAACCAACTGTTCCTTTTCTGGTCTTCTAAGCACATCTTCACCTCCAATCTCTAAATAAAAACAAAAAATGCCTCTTTCCGAGGCATAACAAAAGAGAACTCCAGCTAAAAAGCGGGTTTCTCTTTTGTGCCTCCTGCAGGCGACCACTTGGGTCTTTTTTGTACCTGCATTCTTCGGCAAACATTGAGATATACCAATGCTATATTTTACCAGATATTGATTTTTATTAGTGAAAAAAATGTAACAAAAGCATGAATTTTTATTTTGGGTTATAGGGGTGGTAAATCGGAAAGCCATACGTTTAATGCGGTTCCTTCTGACGTAATTTCGAATTCGTATTTATCCACATAGAGACCTTTTTCATGAATCTTAATGTTTAACTTTTTTTCATTTGCCAATGAGATGAGTTGTTTAATTGTCCAGCCTTTTATATTTGGAATTTCTGCGTTATTTGAGTTTTGTGAATTCTTAGTTTGATATTGTATTAACTCTTCAACCACATTTTTAAAAAGTGGTGCTGCGACTATACTGCTTAACTTTTCTTTTTGTGGAGAATCTACCCAAACAAGGATTGTGTATTCTTTATCTAACTTAACTTGACCAATAAAGAGTGCTGTAACATCCTTTTTCCCATTTTTTTGTGCTGTACCAGTCTTACCTAAGATTTTTATTTCATCAACTTTTGCATTTACTCCTGTACCTTTCTCTACAACATCAAGAAGCATTGTCTTAACTATTTTTGCTGTATCAGCCGAAAGAATTTTTTTAGTTCTAATTTCACCTGATTCATCAAGTGTTGGAGAAACGTATATACCATCATTTACAATTGAATTGAAAGCAGCTAATAATTGAATAGGTGTAACTCCTATTGATTGGCCAATTCCAATGAACGCCCAATCTGCACGATACCATTTGTCAGGTGGATTAAGCTTACCGGGAATCTCTCCTAACAATTCAATTCCAGTTTCTTTTCCAAAACCAAAAGATGTTAGTATCTCATAAAGTTTCTCTTGACCATATGTATCAATTATTTTTTTAGTGGTTAAAATAGAGACAACGTTACAGGAATGGACAAGTCCATCGTAAAGCGTTATATTTTCGTGTTTTTCAAGGTCTTTTATTGTTAAATCAAGTCCTTCTATGGGTTTAATGTACCCTGGACAATAAAAATTTGTTTCTGGTGTAACTAACCCAAGTTCAAGTGCAGCTGCAAAAAGTATAGGTTTTATTGTAGAGCCTGGTTCAAGATATCCCATATAGTATGTTGGCCAACTTTGAGTAGTTAGTGCGACTCTTATTTTCCCGGTTTTACTCTCCATCAATAATATTCCAACTTCAGTTGCTTGTTTTTCTAATTGATATTTTTTAGCAAAATCATAAAGTTTTTTTTGAAGAGATATATCAATTGTTAATCTTATATCTTTACCATTTTCTGGTTCAATTCTTACTGATTTAACTCTGTTTCCTATAAAACTTGAATAGCTAATAGAAATTATCCCATCTCTAATGGGTCTCAATAATTTATCAAAGTACGCTTCTGCCCCACTGATGCCACATCTTTGTTCAGTACGGCCTACGATGAAATTCAAAGCAAAATCTTGGATAGAAATTCTCCGCTCCTCTTGCTCTATGTTGACAAACTTTAAATACTGGGGCGGTATCTTTTTTTGTATTTCTTCTCTTTTTGAAAAAGAACCAAGTCTTAAGATGTTCTTATTATCTAAGTCAACGAGCTTTTCGGATAATCCAAAATTAGAAAGCATCTTTATAAAATCCGGATCACGCTTAAAGGCATTACCGGCAATTGCTTTCAAATATCTAATATCTAAGTATGCTGTATAAACGACTTCACTTGTTGCTAAAAGCCTCCCACGTGAGTCATATATATTACCCCTCAGTGCAACTACTTTGCTGTTTATAGCGTATTGATTAGTATATATATTATTCCATATTTTGAAAATTAGTATTGATAATATTAATACAAAAGATATAAATGCAATTTTGTATCTCTTATTACTCAACTTATTCAATTTATTACATCACGCCCCATAACAATTTTTGTAATTTGTAACCCAAGTACCTCGCTTTGTTGTTCAATTATTGAAAGATTTTCTCTATAAATTGAAAGTTCTTTACTTAATTGGACCGTTCTCCAATTAAGTATATATGCACTAAGAGCAAGTATAACCAACAAAACAATAGGAATCAAGTATTTGAAAAAAGTTGAAATAAAACTACTTTCTTTTTCAAGGATAACTTCTCTCTGTTTGGCCCTTACTAAAGTCATAAATATCCCCCTTCGCTCCGCTAGATTTTTAAATAGATAGAATAAAATAAAATGAATAAATGGATCGACAAGGAACGGTCTAAGTGAAAGCTTCGTTCGGACTATAAACCACTTTGAACTGGTTTTGTAAATTAAAGTTTTAATGGGGATTAAACTCGCTCCGCTAATCTAAGTTTGGCGCTTCTAGCTCTTGGATTTTCGGCTACTTCAAAAGTTGTTGGACTGATAAAATCACCAATAGGTTTTAACCTCTTATCATTCTTAAATACGTGTTTTACAATCCTATCTTCTAATGAATGGAAAGAAATAATAGCTAATCTACCACCAGAATTTAGATAATCTGGTGCGAATTCAAGAAATTTAGAAATATTCTCAATTTCTTTATTTACCTCAATTCTTATAGCTTGGAAAGTTTTTGTGGCAAAATGGCGTTTCCTATTATGCACTTCCTTGTACGGGAGTGCCCTCTTAATTACTTCAACAAGTTGTCTTGTTGTTTGTATAGGTCTATTTTGGACAATTGCTCTTGCAATTCTTCGGGAAAAATTTTCTTCACCATAGTTGTATATAATATCGGCTAATTTTTCCTCAGGATAGGTATTAACAATATGGTAGGCTGTTAAATTATTCTCGAGGTTCATTCTCATATCAAGAGGTTCATCTTGATTAAAAGAAAAACCTCTACCCTCAGCTTTGAGTTGGTAGGTTGATACTCCCAAATCAACAAGTAGTCCATCAACTTTATGGACTTGTAATAAACTCAATAAGACGGGTAATTCTACGTAGGAGAATTTAAAAAGCTGAACATTAGGGTAGGACAACAAATTGTGCTCTGCTATTTGTAATACTTCACTATCGACATCAATTCCAATAACCCTACCACCATATGGTAACACACGTTCTGCTATAGCTCGAGTGTGTCCGCCTTCTCCTACAGTGCAATCTACATACACCCCGTCCGGCTTCCAAATTAAATTTTCAACAACCTCATTTAATAATACCGGGATGTGATGATCGTTATATACTCTATTCATCTTTTCTCCGCTCCGCTAAAATTAGAAAAAGACTGTTTATATTGTAAAGTAAAAGAATAACAAAATGCAATTTTGTATTAAAAAATAACATGTTGTAAGATGCTTTATTTATGGTGTTTTTTGACAACTTTTTAAAATATACTTGGGTATAGTAAAAATTAACATTTTGTTAATCAGAAAAATAAAAATAGCGGTTGCCAATATTTTGAATTGAGCAACCGCTATTTTTTAATTATTTTTATAATTTATGTTTTATGGAACAATCTTTGTTCCAGTTTCACCTTTTAGGGCTTTATCGAGTACTGCCATATCTGTGATTATACATTCGCGACCCGTTGATGAAACAAAATCAATGGCCGCTTCAATTTTTGGCCCCATGCTTCCAGATGGAAATTGCCCTTCAGCAAGGTATTTTTTTGCTTCTTCAACCGTTAGTTTATCGACTTCAAATTGATCTGGCTTTTTGTAATTTATGCAGACTTTTTCTACACCTGTTAATATTATTAAAATATCTGCTTCTACTTCCTTTGCTAATAATGCACTTGCCCTGTCTTTATCTATAACTGCTTCCACGCCTTTGAACATGCCGTTTTCTTTGACAACGGGTATTCCACCACCACCAGCTGCGATTACTATAACGTCTTTTTCTACTAACATTTTTATAACTTCTTTTTCAACAATATCTAGTGGTATTGGTGATGGTACGACTCTTCTATAGCCTCTTCCAGCATCTTCTTTCATTATCCAGCCTTTTTCTTGTGCAAGTTTTTCAGCCTCTTCTTTGGAATAGAATGGTCCAACAGGTTTCGTTGGTTTTTGAAATGCGGGATCGTTTTTATCTACTTCTATTTGTGTTACTATAGCAGCTATTTGTCTTTCAATATTTCGCCTTTTTAGTTCATTTTCTAAAGTAAGAGCTATCATATAGCCAAGACTACCTTGCGTTTGTGCATCGTTTACGTCGATTGGGAATGGTGGAATTACATGCTTTGCAAGATCTTGTTGTACAAGCAAGTTTCCAACTTGTGGACCGTTCCCGTGTGTGATAATGATATCGTACTCATCAAGCATACCTGCTAAGTAGTGTGCTGTTTCTGAAAGATTTTTAATCATGTTTTCTGCTGTTGGTTCCTCACCAGGTCTGTTTACTGCGTTTCCACCAATTGCTACAACTGCGAGTTTTTTCATTGCTTTACACCTCCAAAACTTAGATATTTTTGGTATTTATCATTATGATAAAGCAATTGCCAATGCTATCGATGCAAATTTAGAATCGCTTGTGTCGGCTCTTGAAATAACTATTACTGGTACCTTGGCTCCAGCTATTATACCTGCAATTCTTCCGTTAGCAAAGTATACAGCTGATTTACCAAGGAAATTTCCACTGTGTATGTCTGGAACAACTAAGATATCTGCATGCCCTGCTACATCCCCTTTCACACCTTTTACTTCCGCAGCGTAAATACTAAGCGCATTATCGATACCAAGTGGACCATCTATTTTGCAGTTTTTTATTTGTCCTCTTTCGTTCATTTTAGCAATTATTGCTGCCTCCATTGTTTCAGGCATATCGGGATTGACTGTCTCAACGGCAGCTATAAGACCAACTTTTGGTATTTCATAACCGAGTTTTCTTGCTACTTCCACAGCGTTTTGTATTATCTGCACTTTTTGCTCCAATGTTGGTCTTATAACCATTCCACCATCAGTGACAAATATCAATCTATTTACACCTGGGACTTCAACAACAGCAACGTGTGAGAGTAATCTATCGGTTCTTAACCCAAATTCTTTGTCAAGTACAGCTTTAAGTAATGTTGATGTTTTAACTAATCCTTTCATAACTATGTGTGCTTTTCCTTCTATTATACTTTTAACTGCTTGTTTGGAAGCGTCTTCTTCTGTTCGGCAATCGACGACAGGAAATTCGGCGCCTATCTCTTCTAGGTTTTTTTCAATGATTTCTTTTTTTCCAAAGAGTATTGCGGAAACTCCCAAATCTTTTGCTTCGTGTACCGCTTTTATTGCTTCTTTATCCTCTCCACCAGCAATAGCAATAATCTTGTTTTTTCCTTTTGCCAATTCGATGATATCGTCAAGGGTTTTAAGCACTTTAAACACCTCCGCTATACAAAATATAAAGTTTATAAATATAGAATTTATGAAAGAATTTTTGCTGCTGCACAAATATAGGTCATTGCAAGAAGAGCTTCAAATATTACTTTATAGTCTTCGTGAATTATCCTTACCTTTCTTCCATCTAATCTTTCTACAAGTGGCATAGAAGAAACTAAATCAGCTCTAAGTGTATCTGAAAACTCAACAATCATTTCAATCGGTTTTTTGAAGCCGAATATATCAAACTCACTTTTTTCTCTTTGGATAAGTGCTTTTGCATTCTCTTCAAGTTCGGTTAGTAAGTCTTTCATCGGTCTCATAACGGCACTATGCCTACCTATTGACTCTTTTGTAACAGAATACAAAGCCTTTGGAATGTATTTTTTCGTTTGCTGAACAACTTTGTCATCTCCAACGATACAACCTACGGGTACGTTATACAAACCACCGAATGCAGCATTTATGAGCGCTTCATTCATTTCCAAACCATTTATCCACAAATTGTGTATAGACGAACTTGAATAAGTATGGTCCATGTTTGCACTTTCAGTGCCAATACCTGCATGATAACCAAAGAAAACAATGTAATCAAATGATTCATCTATGCCGTACATCATGTAATATCTTCTTATTCCGCCGCTAACCAAGTTTACATTTGGAAATTCTGAAGTGATTTCCCAAGGAATATTGTCGCCTGAGGCGTGGGAATCAACAAGAAGTATCTCTGAATTTCCAAGACCGTTTAAAAACGCTCTGAGTTGTTTTAACATATATTCTCTTTTGTAATCCGCTGATCTTTTGTCTACATCTGACCAATTTGTAATACCGGCTAATCCTTCAAAGTCAAATGATATAAATATTTTTTTATTTCTGCTCATATCCTTCCCCCGCTTTTTGAGAAAAATAATAGAAATAATTTTTCATTACAAAAAATATTATAATCTCTTATGTGAAAAATTAAAGTATTGCATTTTTTCAAAAGAAAAAGCATACATGCGCATACTTAAGATTTTTTTAACCACGTTTATTAGTTTTGAAGTCTTTATTTTTTTTCTGTTACTTGTAAATCTTTAGAAGTGCTTTTTTAGAAAATTAAAAATTCTAAAAGATTAAATTTGGGGACTTCTATTGAATTTTTTCTCATTTAAAACTAAAGGTAACATATTGTCATAAATTAGTATCACTCTGAAAAATATCATTTAGATGTTAACATAAACTTTGACTTGATTTTTAACATAGACCTGTGAGATAATACATATTGCTCTCTCCCAAATATAACTTTTTTCTCTTTATAATTATCTACCTATATATGTTTATGTCCAATATCTTACGCTAATGGCAGCCCACAG